>NZ_JBSFSO010000033.1:0-76309 GCF_053589795.1 Micromonospora sp. NPDC003241
GTGGGCGCGGTGACCGCGCCCACCACCCGTGTTCCCGGTCAGACCAGCACCCGGCCGCCCGCCGGCGACCCGCTGCCCGACCGCAGGTTGCGGCTGACCGTCAGCTTCTTGAGCCACCGATCGGTCCCGTCGTACCGGGCCCGGAACGACTTGCGGCCGTGCACCGCCTGGTAGTTGTCGACGATCAGCAGCGTGCCGCGCTCCACCACCACGTCGTGCTGGTGCGCGAGCAACTGCGAGTGCAGGGCGTCCAGCGCCCGCCGGGCGGCCACGTCGTCGTCACCGCCCACGCACCGCATGAAGGGCAGGTCGATCCGCAGGTACGGCCGGGACGGATCGCCGAACAGCACGGCGACCGGCTCCGGGTCGTCCCGCATCCGCTCGACCAGCTTGAGGGCCGGATGGTCCGGCTGGCTCAGGGTGAGCTGACGGATGTGCTCGTCGTCGGGAAGGATGTGGTAGCGCGGCTGCCGCAGCACCTCGACGTCGGCCGGGTCCAGGTCCAGTTCCCGCACCGACGCCACCGTGGTGGCCACCTTGTCCTCGTTGCGGACGCCGAACAGCAGCAGATAGTCGCAGCGGCTCGGGTGGAAGGCGTCCTCGGTGTGGAACTCCAGCAACGCCTCGCTGCCGTGACCGTTCTGCCGCGCCTCGTCGCCCGCGATCGGCACGATGTTCTGGACGAGCCGTCCGCCCTGGAGCGTGGTCCAGGTGAACGGGTCTCCCAACGCCATGCCGCACAGCGCCATGAACACCTCGACCTCGGTGACGTGGCTGCCCCGACGCTCGGCGTCCCAGTGCGTCGGTGTCGGCCCGACCTGCCGGTCGTCGACCGGGAAGCCGAGCACCGAGCAGGCCGCCGCCGGCTCGCCGTGCCGGAACTCGTCCAGGAACTCCCACAGACCGGCCGGCAGGCGCCGCACCGCGGACCGGTGGCGGTCGTAGAAGTCCGGCTGCCGGGGGTCCACGTCGGACGCGGATCGTACGGTCTCGCCGATCGCCCGTAACGCGGTGAGATCGGCGTCGCTGAGCTGGTATCGGGGCCAGTCGGTGGTCACCGGGACGCTCCGGAGTCCGCCGCCATCGCCCGGGCCAGGCTCGCCGGCCGCATGTCCGTCCAGGTGACCTCGACGAAGGCGAGGCAGTCGTCACGCCCGGCCGGGCCGTGCGCCACCGTCCAGCCGTCGGGCACCGGGTTCGACTCGGGCCACAGGGAGTACTGCGCTTCGGCGTTGACCAGCACCAGGTAGGTGCCGTCAGGCCGGTCGAACGGGTTGGACATCTCAGGCGCTCCTGGGGGCCGACGGGACCAGCTCGAAGAGGATCCCGGACGGAGGAGCGGCCACGTGACGCTCGCGGACCAGGTCCCACCCGGCCGCCTCGAACGCCGTCAACCACTCCTCCCGACTGGGGATGTAGACGCCCATCAGGGCGTGGATCAACTCGAAGCCGAGGGTGAAGATGGTGGTCGTCTCCGGGCTGGCCGGTCCGGGGGTGCGGACCACGTCGCAGAGCATCAGTCGCTTGACGTTCGGGAACGCCCGGCGCAGGTTGGCCAGCCCGTCGACGCACCGCTGCATCGGCCAGAAGTCGTGGCCCATGAAGACGCAGGTCACCACCTCCACGTCGGCGAAGACCTCGGTGGGCTCCAGGTTCAGCACGTCGCCCTGGACGATGTGGACCCGGCCCTCCAGGCCCGCGTCGGCCACCGACTTCTCGGCCAGTTCCACCGAACCCCGGGCGATGTCGACGCCGACCGCGCTCACCGACGGGTCGCGTTGGGCGATCCGGATCAGGCGCTGCCCGGAGCCGCAGCCGAGGTCGGCGATCGCGGCGAAGTCGAGCCCGGTGACGATCTCGTCGAAGAGCGGCTCCACCTCGCTGTCGCCGATCAGGCGGGAGCCGATCGCCACGGCCCGCATGTCGCGGTGGTAGAAGTCGCCCACCCGCTGCTCGGGCGCGGCGACGTCGGGGGCGATGGAGAACAGCTCGCCGCACCCCTTGACCACCCAGTAGAAGTAGCCCCGGGCGGCGTAGACGTCGGCGAAGCCCGGCCCGGTCCGGTACCGGTCCCCGTCGGCCTCGACCACCTTCGCCCAGACCAGCGTGTCCAGCAGCCCTCGGACCACGCCGTGGTCGAGACGGTTGCCGGCGGCCGTGGCCACGTCCGTGCCGCCCTCGGCGTGCAACAGGTCGAGCAGGCCGATCTGGTGGCTGGCGGAGATCGCCGAGGTGACCACGTAGGACGAGAAGAGGCTCGCGGCTGCTCCGACCGTGTACGAGGGAGCGTCCGCCGAATATGTCTCGACGATCGTGTCGGTCATTGTTTCCTCCTTAGCGGATTGGTGGCGCCGCCGGAGACGACTCAGCCCACAACGCGTCCATCGTCTCGTGTGAGATGTGCCGGTCCAGATCGGTGGTGGCGGCGTAACCCATATTGATGATCGTCCGTACTCCCCCGGTGATCGGATAGACCCTGTGCAAGGTGGTGTCGGTGCGCATCAGATAGAGGTCACCGGGCACGAAAGAGGCCGAATAGGTCGGGCCGGCCAGAAATGCCCGGTGGATCTCCGGGTTCTCCTTGTTCCACGTCGTGCCCGGCACGCACTGCACGAAGCCGCCGTGCTCGACCGCCGGGCACTCGATGATCCAGACCAGCGCGAAGGCGTAGTCGTCCCAGTGCCAGCCGTGCGTGTCGCCGCTCTCCTCGAGCCGGGTGATCACGTACTGCTCCGGCTCGTACGGGCAGGGCAGCACCGCCTCGCCGGCCACCTTGGACAGCAGCGCGAGCAGGGCTTCGGACTCGTAGACCGCCGGGATGACCGTGCTGCGCTCGGCCACCTCGTCGCGTCGCACGTTGCGCATCCGACGCAGGGTGTTGCCGGTCGCGGCGAACCGTAGGTCGCGTCGGACACCGGCCTCGCCGACCAGGTTCAGCACCTCGGTCGCGACGGTCTCCTTCAACTCCTCCGGAACGACGAAGGACACTTTTGTGAAACCGTACTTCGCGAGGTGCTCACGTGCCTCGGTCAGCTGTTCCGAGCTGACCTCGTGCGCCGCGAGTCTCGCGAGGGGATCCACCACAGAAGCTTCCACAGTTACCTCCTATTCGCTTCTCTTACGCCGTTTTCGCCCATGCCCGAACCGCCGACCGCGGCGCGGACCGCGCACTTTTCATTGCGTCGAACGTGTGGAAGGAACACGGTCACCGAAGAACTCGACGAGCAGCGCGTTGACGGCGTCCGGCCGTTCCAGATAGCCGAAGTGCCCGCACCGGGCGACCTCGGTGAACCGGGCGCCGGGGATCGCCTCGGCGACCTCCCGGCCCAGATGCGGCGGTGTCACCAGGTCGTCGGCGAAGCCGACCACCAGAGCGCCGTCCGGCGGCGGTGTGACGGCCCGGTACGCGTCGAGCCGGTCCGCCATCCGTTCCAGTTCGGTCTGGGCCTCGGCCACCTCGAGGGAGGGTGGGAAGAACTCCATCAGGTCCAGCCAGGAGCGGGCCTGCTTCTCGTCGTTGAGCGTGTGCGGGGACAGGCTCTGGATCAGCCGCCACACGGCGTACGCCTGCGGCGGCAGCTTCGCCTCCCCCAGCGCGATGGCCGCCTCCGCCGTGGCGAGCGCGCCCCGGAAGGTGTCGGTCCGGCCCCGCGTCGCCATCAGCACCGCCTGCTGCACCAGGTCCGGCCGGGTGACCATCACCTCCTGCACCACGTGCGCGCCCATCGACGTGCCGACCAGCCGGGCCCGGCCGCCGCAGAGTCGCTCGACCAGAGCGACGACGTCGCCGACGAGGTCCTCCACGGTCGGCTTGGCCGCGCCCGGCGGCAACGGCGCGACCCCACGGTTGTCGAAGGTGACCACCCGGTACCCGGCCGCCACCAGCGCCGGCACCTGGTGCAGTTGCCACACGCTGCCCGGGCTGCCGGTCCCCATCACCAGGACGACCGGCTCCCCGGTGCCACGCTCGGCGTAGCTGATCTTCGTGCCGTTGGCCACGACGAGTGGCATGACTGGCTCCTTCGATCCTGGGTCAGGCCACCGGAAGGGACAGGTTCCGGGCCGGTCGGGTCGGCGTCAGCGGCAGCGAACGGGTCCCGCCGACCACGGTGCGGCGCGGGCGGGGCATCGGGTCGACGTCGCTGTCGGAGACGCAGACACTCATCACCCGGTGCCCCTCGAAGAAGAGCAGCCCGCGTTCCCGCAAGCCGGCCAGCCGCTTCTCCAGTTCGTCGGCCAGATGCGGCAGTTCGGCGCCGAGCTTGTCCACCCGTACCGGCTTGTCGAGGTGCAGCAGCAGCTCGGTGTCGGCGTCGTCGATCGGGTAGACCAGCTCGGCACCCGAGCGGGTGTCCCGGATCGTGGTGCCGCCGTCGGTGCGGGTCAGGGTCAGCGCGGGTCCGCTGCCCGCCGCCCACGCCGTGTTCCACTGCCCGACCCGTTCGCGCAGCGGGCGCAGCCAGGTCGCCGACGAGATCATGTAGTCGGAGACGTTCTGGTCGGCGAAGTAGTAGGCCACGTCGCGCAGCCCGTCGCGGTCGAACGGGTACGTCAGCCGGTAGTGGTCCACCGGCTCCAGGTCGAGCCCGTACTCGGCGGCGTTGTTGAAGTACGGGCTGAACCTGTCGAACCGCACCGGGAAGCAGCCCTGCGGCGGTGGCAGGTGGGACAGCAGCGGCAGGTCGTCGACGTAGCGCCGGTAGGTCTCCTCGGCCTCGCCGGGGAACCCGATCAGCAGGTTCCAGACCGGGCTGATCCCGAGCCGCAGGCAGTTCTTGAGGAACTGGATGTTCTGGAACGACGACGTGCCCTTGCGCATCAGCTTGAGCGTCGGCGTCGCCATCGCCTCGATGCCCGGCTGGATCTCGTTTACCCCGGCGCGTTCCAGCACCGTCATGTCCTCGATGTCCAGGCCGACCTTCACCTCGTAGAAGATCGAGATGCCCTCGGGCGGGTCGAGCTTCGGGAACACCTCGGTCAGGTAGTCCATCGGCATGATGTTGTCCGTGCAGCAGTACTTCTTGGCCCACGGCGCGTGCGAGAACAGCCAGTCGAACTGCTTGAGCGCGTTCTCCGGTCGCATCGCCCGGTAGGCCATGGTCTGACCGTTGAGGCCGCAGAACGTGCAGTGCGCCCGCTCGCCCCACCAGCAGCCCCGAGAGGTCTCGAAGAACAGCATCGGCTCCGCCGCGGCGGCCGGAAGCTGCACCATCTGGTCGAACGAGGTGCGGAACTCGGTGTAGTCCGGGTCGAAGTAGTCGTCGATGTCGGCGTTCGGGCCGATCCCCTTGCGGTAGCGGCTTTCCATCTGGTTGCGCCGGGTGACGACGCCACGGATCCGGTGCGCCCGCTCCAGGTCGTCGTCGAGCACGCTGCGCAGGAACTCGGGGAACGTGACCAGCGACGGCCCGGAGAAGACGAAGTCGAGCTGCGGGCAGTTCTGCGCCAACGCCGCGCCCATCGGCGCCTCGCAGTTGGCGCCGCCGATCAGCGTGGTCACCGCCGGGTTGCGGTCCTTGACCATCCGGGCCGCCGCGAGGCTGGGCAGGTTCTGGGTGAACATCGAGCTGAAGCCGAGCAGGTCCGCCTCGTCGAGCCGGTACTTCTCCACCATGCTGCGCAGGAAGTCCTTGAGGCCCTCGCGGCGACGCAGCACGGTACGCCGCAGGTCAGCCTTTGCCGGGCCGGTGAAGTAGCGGCTGAAGTACTCGTCCACGTTGTCCGGCAGCTCCGGGAAGGCGAGCTGCCGGAACATCCAGTCCCCCACCCCGGCGACGTGGAAGTCCATGTCCCCGGCGATGGCGTCGTACTCCTGGGCGCCGAAGTAGCGGACGAAGTCGTGGTTGATGTAGCAGACCCGGACGTCGAATTCGTCCGGGAAGTCCCGGCGGACCAACGCGGAGAGCTGGCTGAGCGCGAACGACGGTCGACGCCGGTCGGCGAAGGGCATGTTGACGAGGACTAGCTGGCGCACGTGGACCCTTCCACGATCGAGGGCTGCCACCGCGAGTACTGGCGCAACCCGTACAGCAGTGGGGTGTCGGCGGTGTACTGGACGTCGGAGACCTGCCCCACCACCAGCGCGTGGTCACCGACGATCCGGACGTCGGAGAGCGTGCAGGCGGCGAACCCGCAGGCGTCCTCCACCAGCCACGGCAACCGGTCGTCGCCCCGGGGCTGCCAGACGACCTGGTGGAAGCGGTCCGCCTGACCGGTGGCGAAGACCTCCGCCGCCCGCTGGCCCCGGGCGTGCAGCAGGTTGACCGCGAACCGCCCCCGGTCCTCGATGGCGGCCAGCGTGCGGCTGCCCACCTTGAGGCTGACCAGCAGGGTCGGCGGCTCCAGCGTGACGCTCATCAGCGACGAGCAGGTCAGTCCCCACGGCGCCCCCTCGCCGTCCACGCTGGTCACCACCGCCACCCCGGTCGGGAAGCCGCTCATGAAGGTGCGGCAGCCGTCGGCCAGCGACGGCTCGGACCCGGGACGCATCGGTACGACCGTCATCACCCCTCCGCCGCCGGTTGGATGGTGCTCAGGTACTCGTACGCGCTGGGCAGGGTCTTCACCAGCCGCTCGGCGTCGGCCCGGATCGCGGCCAGCTCGGCCGACGCGCGGGCGGGGTCGATGTGCGCCAGGGCCGGCCGGGGGCTCTTCGGCGCCAGGCCCATCCCGAGGCAGATGGTGATCCACGAGTAGACCTCGAACCCGTGGTAGTACGGGTAGATGGTGCTCTCGTCGAGCAGCCGCACCGCTGCGGTCTCCAGCCGCTCGGCCAGCCCGTCCGGGATGGCGCGGACCTTGGTCTCCCGCCAGTAGTCGGTGTCCTGCCGGGGCGAGGCGACGTAGTGCAGGACCAGGAACTCCTTGACCCCGTCGATGACCCGCGCGACCTTGTCGTTGTAGCCGCGGACGAGGGTCTCGTCCCAGGTGTTGTCCGGGAAGTGCTTCACCAACTGCTCGATGGCGTGCTGGATGAAGAAGATGCCGGTGGACTCCAGCGGCTCGACGAAGCCACTGGACAGGCCGACCGCCACGCAGTTGTTCACCCAGGACCGCTCGTTGCGGCCGATCCGCATCCGGATGTGGTTGGCCTCCAGCTCGTCCTGCCCGGGCGCGGCGAACTCGCGCAGCGTGCGCTCGGCCTCCTCCGGCTCGCAGAACTGGTCGGAGTAGACGTAGCCGGTGCCGATCCGGCCGTACAGCGGGATGGTCCAGATCCAGCCGGCGTCCTTGGCGGTGGCCTTGGTGTACGGCGCGATACCGTGCTCGGCCATGTCCCGGGGCACCCGCAGCGCCACCGCACGGTTGTTCGGCAGCACGTCGGTGAAGGAGACGAACTTCTCCTTCAACGTCTGGTTGATCAGCAGGCCCCGGAAGCCGGTGCAGTCCACGAAGAGGTCACCGGTCACGTCGCCCTGGTCGCGGGTGGAGACGTGGGTGATCCAGCCCCGCTCGTCCTGCCCGACACCGACCACGTCGTCGACCACGTGCCGGACGCCCTGCGCGACACCGAGCTTGGTCAGGTAGCGGGCCATCAGCGCGGCGTCGAAGTGGTAGGCGTACGGGAACTGTGCCCGCTGCTCGTCCAGGGTGGAGCGGCCCAGCTCGCCGTCGAGGCTGGCGGTGAAGAGCGTCCCGTCGAGCATCCGGGGCGAGCGCTCCGCCTCGCAGAGGTACGGCGTGATGAACGAGCCCCGGTCGAAGCTCTCGGTCGGGTCGCCGAGGGCCAGGTTCCACTCGGCGGCGGTGAACCCGTCGGAGGTGCGCAGCCGCTCGAACGGGTGGAAGAAGTGGCTGCCGTCGCCGCGCCAGTTGTCGTACTTGATGGCCAGCTTGTAGGAGCCGCTGCACTGCGGCATCCACTCCCGCTCGTCCAGGCCCAGGTAGTCGAAGAAGTGCCGGATGGTGCTGAACGTCGCCTCGCCGACGCCGATCGTGCCGACCGCCGCCGACTCCACGAGGGTCACCGAGATCCGGTCCTGGAAGGCGGTCTTGAGGTAGGTGGCGGTCATCCAGCCGGCGGTCCCGCCACCGACGATGACAACGTTACGGATCATCATGCCTGTGCTCCCTGGATCGCTTCCCGAACGGTCCGCACGCTGCGCGGCCGCATGTCCTTCCACACCCGGTCGATGTGGTCGAGGCACTCCTGACGGGTGCCGTCGGTGCCCTCGTCCTGCCAGCCCGGCGGGTTGGGCCGGTCCGACCACCACACCGAGTACTGCTCCTCGTGGTTGACCACGACCTTGAAACGGACGTCATCCGGCTGCGTCATCGGTGGTTCCTCTCATGTCGTGGTGATCTCGTGGTCGCGGGCGTGCCGCAACCGGTCGGCCAACGCCGGGCCGATGGTGTCCAGTGCCGGGGCCTGCGTCATCCGGTCGTGCTCGCCGTCGACCGGCAGCACGTCGACCCGGCCATCGACGTACGCCTGCCAGACCGTGGCCGGGTCGAGACGCTCGTCCCAGGTCTGGGTGGCCACGAACAACTGCACGTCGCCGTGGAAACGCTCGGGCGTGAACGCGTCCATCAGGCGGGCGTTGTTCAGCACCACCCCGGTCAGTGCCGCCACGGTCTTGGCGTCGAGCAGTTCGTCGCCCGGGTCCGGCCGGGCCCCGTCGTCGGAGACCGCGTCCCGGTCGCCGGCCGACCCCGGTCGGCCGAGGGCGTCGAAGAGGAGCGCGCGGGCTTCCGCCGCGGTCTCCACCCGGACGTCCTCCACGTCCATCGCCGGGTAGCTGTCGATCAGCGTGAGCACCGCGACCCGCTCGCCGTCGGCCTGCAGGCGGGTGGCCATGGCGTGGGCGACCAGGCCGCCGAACGACCAGCCGAGCAGGTGGTAGGGGCCGTGCGGCTGGATCCGCCGGATCTCGGCGAGGTAGTCGGCGGCCATCTCCTCGACGCTGCCGGCCAGCACCTCGCCGCCGTCCGCGCCGCGCGCCTGCAACCCGTAGATCGGCCGGTCGATGCCCGCCTGCCGCAACAGCCCCGAGTAGCACCAGCTCAGACCACCGACCGGGTGTACGCAGAAGAGCGGCTCGCCGTCGCCGTGCACCCGCATCGGCATCAGCACGTCGAACGGGTCGGCGGTCACCCCGGACTCGACGGCTGCGGCGAGACTGGCCACGGTCGGGTTCTCGAACAGCGCCCGGATGGTCAGCTCCACCCCCAGCGCGGTCCGGATCCGGGACACCAGGCGGGTCGCCAGCAGCGAGTGGCCGCCCAGGTCGAAGAAGCCGTCGTCGACACCGACCGTGTCCAGGCCCAGCACCTCGGCGAACAGGCCGCAGAGCACCGTCTCGCGGGGACCCACCGGCCCCCGGCCACCGGTGCCGCCGGACGACTCCGGGACGGGCAGCGCCGCGCGGTCCAGCTTGCCGTTGGGGGTCAGCGGCAGCGAGTCCAGCGGCACCAGCGCCGAGGGCACCATGAAGCCGGGCAGTTGTTCGCCGGCCTGCGCCCGCAGCGCGGCCAGGTCGACCTGTCCCCCGGCGACTGGGCAGACGTAGGCGACCAGCCGCTGGTCGCCGGGGCGGTCCTCGCGTACCACCACGGCGACCTGGCCGACGGCGGGGTCGGCGGCCAGGACGGCCTCGATCTCGCCGAGCTCCACCCGGAACCCGCGCACCTTCACCTGGTCGTCGGCGCGGCCGACGAAGCTCAGGTTGCCGTCGAGTCCCCAGCGCACCACGTCGCCGGTGCGGTACATCCGCGATCCGGGCGGGCCGAACGGGTCGGCGACGAACCGGGTCGCGGTGAGTCCGGCCCGTCCCCAGTAGCCCCGGCCCAGCCCGGCGCCGGCCACGTACAGCTCACCGGCCGCGCCCGGCGCCACCATCCGCAGCGCCTCGTCCAGCACGTAGAGCCGGGAGTTGAGGATCGGCTTGCCGATCAGCGGCACGTCCCCGTCGGCGACCCGGTACGCCGCAGTGTCGTTCGAGCACTCGGTCTGGCCGTAGAAGTTGTAGCTGGCCGTGTCCGGGGTGGCCCGCATCGCGTTCCACAGCGTCTCGGTGACGGCCTCGCCGCCGACCATCAGCACGGTCGGGTGGTGCCGGCCGTCGGCGAACATGCCGGCCGCGACGAGCTGCTGCATGAACGACGGCGTCAGGTCGACGAACCCGATGCGCTGCCGGTCGATGTAGTCGACGAACGCCTCCGCGTCGCGGCGCACGAAGTCGTTGATGACGTGCAGCTCGTGCCCGTCGAGCATCCAGAGCAGCGAGTCCCACGAGGTGTCGAACGTCAGCGGCGCGGTGAAGCCGATCCGCAGCCGACCGCCACCGGCCGCCGCCACCTCGGGGCGGAAGAACGTGTTGCGGTGGCTCCAGTACAGGTTGACCATGCCTCGGTGCTCGATGACGACCGCCTTCGGTCGACCCGTCGACCCGGAGGTGTAGATGACGTACGCCGGGTTCTCCGGCCGCAGCGGCGCAAGGCGTTCCGGGTCGGCCAGCTCGGCGTCGGAGAGCGCGGCCAGCTCGGTGCGGACCGCCTCGTCGTCGAGCTGGACCACGGGGGTGGTCAGCGGCGGCAGCGCCGCGAGTCCGGCGGCGGTGCCGAGCACGACCACCGGTGCGGCGTCGGCCAGCATGAACGCCAGCCGGTCCGCCGGATGCTCCAGGTCCAGCGGCAGGTACGCGCCACCGGCCTTGAGCACCGCGAACAGCGCCACGACCATCTCCGCCGACCTCGGTACGGCCAGCGCGACCACGCGCTCCGGGCCGACGCCCCGGTCGACCAGCAACCGCGCCAGCCGGTTGGCGCGCCCGTCCAGCTCCGCGAAGGTCATCCGGTGCTCGTCGTGGACCACCGCCACCTCGTCACCGGTGGCCGCCACCTGCTCGGCGAGCAGGTCGATCAGCCGGACCGGTGGCGCGGGCCGGACCGGTCCCATCCAGTCCACGGTCAGCGCCCGACGCTCCTGCGCCGACATCACCTCCAGCTCGCTGACCGGCAGGTGCGGGTCGGTCGCGGCGGCGGACAAGAGCCGCGCCAGGCGCTCGGCCAGAGCCGCCACCGACGGTTCGTCGAACAGGTCGGTCGAGTACTCCAGGTAGCCGCGCAGGCCCGCCGGGGAACCGTCCGGGCCGTAGTCCTCGAACACGTCCAGCGTCAGGTCGTACTCGGACACCCCGTGCCGGACCGCCTCGTGGCTGACCTGCAACCCGGCGAAGTCGAACGCGGCCGAGGCGTTGTTCTGGAACGCCAGCAGCACCTGGAACAGCGGGAACCGGGCCAGCGAGCGGGTCGGGCTGACCGCCTCCACGACCCGCTCGAAGGGCACGTCCTGGTGGTCGTAGGCGGCCAGGTCGGTGTCGCGTACCCGGTCGAGCAGCTCGGAGAAGGTCGGGTCGCCGCCGACGTCGGTGCGCAGCACCAGCGTGTTGACGAAGTAGCCGACCATCGCCTCCAGCGCCGGGTCGCTCCGGCCCGCCGACGGGGTGCCGATCGGGATGTCGGCGCCCGCGCCCATCCGGGACAGCAGCGCGGCGAGCCCCGCCTGCACCACCATGAACAGGCTCAGCCGCCGGTCGCGGGCCAGGCGCAGCAGCTTGTCGTGCTGGTCGGCGTCGAGTCGCAGGGCGACGGTGTCCCCCGCGTAACTGGCCACCGGCGGGCGGGGCCGGTCGGTGGGCAGCGACAGCTCCTCCGGCGAACCGGCCAGGTTGGCCCGCCAGTAGTCGAGCTGCCGGTTGACCTCGCTGTCCCGGTCGCCGTCGTCGCCGAGGATCTCCCGCTGCCAGACCGCGTAGTCGGCGTACTGCACCGGCAGCGGTGACCACTGCGGGGCCTTGCCCTGCCGACGCAGCGAGTAGGCGTCGGCCAGGTCCCGGCTCAGCGGTGCGAGCGACGCCCCGTCGACCGCGATGTGGTGCATGACCAGCAGCAGCACGTGCAGTTCCGGGTCGATCCGGAAGAGCTGCGCCCGCAGCGGGATCTGCGCGGCGAGGTCGAATCCCTGTGCGGTGGCCGAGGCCAGCGCGTCGGCCAGGTCCGCCTCGGTGACGTCCCGCACCGGCATCGGCGGTCGGGTCGGCGGCAGGACCGTCTGGAACGGCACCCCGCCCTCCTCGCCGAAGACGGTCCGCAGCGGCTCGTGCCGCGCCACCAGGTCGGCGACGGCGGCGGCGAGCGCGTCGGCGTCGAGCGGGCCGGACAGCCGCAACGCGATCGGGGTGTTGCGGGCCCCGGTGTCGGTGCCGTCCATCCGGTCCAGGAACCACAGGCGCTGCTGGCCGAAGGAGAGCGGGATCCGCTCGCCGCGCGGCACCGGGCGGACCGCCGGCCGGGCGGTCACCGTGGGGTCGATCGCCTTGGCGAGGGTGGCCACCGTCGGGTTCTCGAACAACGCCCGGATGGTCAGCTCCACCCCCAGCACCGACCGCACCCGGGAGACCAGGCGGGTGGCCAGCAGCGAGTGCCCGCCCAGGTCGAAGAAGCCGTCGTCCACGCCGACCCGGTCGACGCCGAGCACCTCGGCGAACAGACCACACAGCACCGACTCGCGGGGACCCACCGGCCGACGGCCGCCACCGGCGCTGCGGGTCGGCGCCGGCAACGCCGCCCGGTCCAGCTTGCCGTTGGGCGTCAGCGGCAACGCCGACAGCTTCACGATCGCCGACGGCACCATGAAGCCGGGCAGCCGCTCGGCCGCCATGGCCCGCAGCTCCTCCACGTCGACCCGGGCACCGTCCGCCGCGCAGACGTAGCCCACCAGTCGCTGGTCGCCGGGCCGGTCCTCGCGGACCACCACGGCGACCTGACCCACCCCGGGCCCCGCCGTCAGCACCGCCTCGATCTCGCCGAGTTCCACCCGGAACCCGCGCACCTTGACCTGCTCGTCGGCGCGACCGAGGAAGCTCAACCCGCCGTCCGGCCGCCACCGCACCAGGTCGCCGGTGCGGTACATGCGCGATCCGGCCGGTCCGTACGGGTCGGCGAGGAACCGCGAGGCGGTCAGGCCGGGCCGTCCCCGGTAGCCACGGGCCAGCCCGGGACCGGCCACGTACAGCTCACCGGCCGCCCCCGGTGCCACCAGGCGCAGCCCCTCGTCCAGCACGTAGACCCGGGCGCCCTCGATCGGGCGGCCGATGTCGGCGCGGACCGACTGCGGGTCGGGCGGGCTGTCCGTCCCGTACACCCGGGAGCTGACGTCGATGGTGGCTTCGGTCGGCCCGTACGCGATGACCATGCGACGGCCGGTCGACCAGTACGCGGCCACGTCGGGCGGGCAGCCCTCGCCACCGGTGATGATCGCGCGCAGGTGCGGCAGCTCCCGTTGCGGCACGGTGGCCAGCACCGACGGCGGGATGTGCGCGTGAGTGATCCGGTGCTCGGCCAGGTAGGCGTGGAGTTCCTCGCCCGCGACGGTGGTCGGCGACACCACGAGGCAGCCGCCGGCCAGCAGCGCCATCGACACCTCCGCCACCATCACGTCGAAGCTCGGCGACACCAGTTGCGACACCCGCGCGCCGGGTCGGGCGTCGTGCCGGGCGATCTGGTTGGCCAGCAGCCCGGCCAGACCGGCGTGGGTCACCTCGACGCCCTTGGGCCGACCGGTGGAGCCCGAGGTGTAGATGAGGTACGCCGCGTCGGCGACCCGCAGCGGGCCGAGCCGGTCGGTGTCGGACAGGTTCGCCGGGGAGGCCGCCGTCAGGTCGATCTCCTCCAGCACCACCGTCGCGGACGCCTCCGCCACCGGTGCCACGGCCAGCCCGGCCCGGCTGGTGAGCACCACCGTGGGGGCGCTGTCGTCGAGCAGGAAGGCGAGCCGTTCGGCGGGGTACGTGAGGTCCACCGCGAGGTAGGCCGCGCCGGTCTTGGCGACCGCGACGATGGCGACGATCAGGTCGATCGAGCGGGGCAGCGCGAGCGCGACGGTCCGCTCCGGGCCGACGCCCCGGGCGACGAGGGCCCGGGCCAGCCGGTTGGCCCGCTCGTTCAGCTCGGTGTAGCGCAGCGTGCGCCCGTCCGCCTCGACGGCGGGGGCCGACGGGGTGGCCGCGACCTGTGCCTCGAAGAGTTGCGGCAGGGTCAGGGTGGACGGCGTACCGGCGCTGCCCGCCCAGGTGGTGAGCAGTTCCTGCCGTTCCCGCTCGGCCAGGATCTCCACCGCGCAGACCGGTGCCGTCGGCTCCGCCACCAGGTTGCCCACCAGCCGGACCAGCCGGTCGGCCAGCAACTCGGCGGTGGTGTGGTCGAACAGGTCGGTGGCGAAGTAGACCTCGCCGGTGAGCCGGTCGTCGACCAGGTGCATCATCAGCGCCAGGTCGAACTGGAGCGACGAGAGCGCGAGGTCCTGCGTCCGCACCTCGACGTCGGCCAGCCCGGTGGGCTCGTCCTCCGCGCCGGCCAGCGTGAACATCACCTGGAACAGCGGCGACATGCTCTGGTCCCGGACCGGGTTGAGCCGCTCCACCACCTGGTCGAAGGGCACCTCGGCGTGGCTCAGCGCGCCGAGCACGGTGCCGCGTACCCGCTCCAGCAGTTCGGCGAAGGTCGGGCCGTGCGGGCTGTCGCCGAGCTCGGTGCGGATCACCACGCTGTTGACCAGGAAACCGACCACGTCGGCGAGTTCGGGGTGGTCGCGGCCGGTGACCGGGGTGCCCACGGCGATGTCCCGCTGGCCGCTCACCCGGGCCAGGAGCACCTGGAAGGCGGCCAGCAGCACCATGAACGGCGTGACGCCGCGTGCCGCGGAGAGGTCGCGCAGCCGCCGGACGGTCTCGGCCGGCACCTCCAGCCGCACCCGGTCGGCGGCGAAGCTGGGCGTCGCCGGGCGCGGCCGGTCCAGCGGCAGGCGCAGCACCGGCAGGTCGGCGAGTTGCCCCTGCCAGTAGTCGAGCGCCTCCTCATACCGGCCGCTGTCCCGCCGGTCCCGCTGCCACCAGGCGAAGTCGGCGTAGTGCAGGGTCACCGGATCGAGATCGGGCGCGGTGCCGGCCCGCCGGGCCCGGTAGCACTCGGTCACCTCGCGCCACACGACCTGGTGGGACCAGCCGTCGTAGGCGATGTGGTGCAGCACCACCAGCAGCACGTGGTCGTGCTCGCCGACCCGCAGCAGGAAGCCGCGCAGCACCGGGCCGCCGCCCAGGTCGAACGGGCGGGCCCACTCGTCGTGCAGGACCCGGGTGATCAGGTCGTCGGCGAGGCCGGTGACCGTGACCACGGGCAGCTCGACCGGGTACGGCGCGTCGACCACCTGCACCGGACCGTCGTCGGTGGCGACGTAGTGGGTCCGCAGGATCTCGTGCCGGGCGACCACGTCGCCGAGCGCGCCGGCCAGGGCGTCCACGTCGAGCGCGCCGTGCAGCCGCACCGCGACCGGCATGTTGTACGCCGGTGACTCCGGCGCGTACTGCCAGAGGAAGTAGAGCCGCTCCTGCGCGTACGACAGCGGCATCCCGTCGGACAGGCGGGGCACCGGTACCGGGGCCGGGCCGGCGATGTGCACGGTGGTGGCGAGCCGGGCGGCCATCGAGGCGACCGTGGGCGCGTCGAACACCGCCTGCACCGGAAGTTCGATCCCGAGGGTCTGGCGCAGGCCGAAGACGACCCGGGTGGCCAGCAGCGAGTGCCCGCCGATCTCGAAGAAGTCGTCGTGCACGCCGATCGGCTCGGTGCGGTCCAGCACCTGCTGCCACACCTGCGCCACGGCCCGTTCGGTGTCGTCGCGCGGGGCGACCCGGTCCACCGCGCCGTCCTCGGGTGTGACCGCCGGCAGCCGGGACTTGTCCACCTTGCCGCTGAGCGTGCGGGGCAGCCGGTCGATCGGCACGAACGCCGAGACCCGCAACTGCGCCGGCAGGCGCTCGTCCAGGTACGCCCGGAGGTCGCCGCCGGTGGGTGCGGTGCCGGTCGCCGCCACCACGTACGCAACCAGCCGGTGGTGGGAGACCCCGTCCCGGACCGCCACCACGCACGCCTCGCTGACCGCGTGGTGCCCGCGCAGCACCGCCTCGATCTCGCCCGGCTCGACCCGGTGGCCCCGGATCTGCACCTGGTCGTCGCTGCGCCCGATGAACTCCACGACCCCGTCGGCGAGCCACCGGCCCCGGTCACCGGTGCGATAGAGCCGGCTGCCGCTGTCGCTCCCGTACGGGTCGGGCAGGAACCGGTCGGCGGTGAGGCCCGGCCGGTTCAGGTAGCCCCGGGTCACCCCGTGGCCGCCGACGTACAGGTCACCGACCACCCCGATCGGGACCGGACGCAGCCGCTCGTCGAGCACGTACACGGCGGTGTTGGCCACCGGGGCGCCGACCGGCACGATGCCGGAGGCGGTGCTCACCCCGGGCCGGGCCGGGAACATGGTGCTGTCGATCGACGTCTCGGTGGCGCCCCAGGCGTTGACGATCCGGACACCGTCCGGCAGCACGCCCAGCGCGGCGGCGTAGTCGCTGACCGCGAAGCTGTCCGCACCGACCATCAGCAGCTTGAGGTCCGGCAGCCGCCGGCCGCTCTCGGTCAGGTGCGCGGTGATGGCGGTCAGCACGGCGGGCACCGTGTCGAAGGCGTCGACGCGCTCCGCCGCCAACGCGTCCACCAACGCCTGCGGGTCCCGGGCCAGCGAGCGGGGACCGAGCACCAGGCAGCTACCGAAGGCCAGGCTCCGGACCACGTCACCGACGAAGACGTCAAAGGCGGAGCTGGCGATCGTCATCCAGCGGCGCAGCGGCCCCGGGTCCCAGGTGGTCCAGGCCGCGCGCAGGTTCGCCGTGCCGCCCCGGGTGACCATCACGCCCTTGGGCGTACCGGTCGAACCGGAGGTGTGGATCACGTACGCGAGGGCGGACGGCGGCGCGGTGCGGGGTGGCCGGGCGGCCGAGGTGTCGGCGAGCGTGGCCGGGTCGTCGAGCCGGATCAGCCGCCACGGACCGGCGGGTAGGTCGGGCTCGGTGGTGGCGTCGCAGAGCACCACGGTCGGCGTGGCGTCGTCGAGCAGCACGGCGATGCGGGCGGCGGGCTGCTCCGGGTCCACCGGCATGAACGCGGCGTCGGCCTTGAGCACGGCCAGCGGCGCGACCACGGTGTCGTGACCGCGTCCGACACAGATCGCCACCCGGTCGTCGATGCCGACGCCGAGCCCGCGCAGCAGGTTCGCGATCCGGTTCGCGCGGTCCTCGACGCCTGCGTAGTCGAGTGTCCGCCCGTCCCAGACCAGCGCGGGCGCGTCCGGGGTGGTGTCCGCGTACGCCTCGAAGTGCTGCTCGACGGAGATCGACGGCGAGTAGCTGAGCCGGGTGCTGTTCCAGTCCCGCACCAGGCGACGCTCGCGGCTGGTGGAGAGGCGGTAGTCGCTGATCGGGCGATCCGGTGCCTCGGCGATGCCGGTGAGCAGCTGTGTCAGGTGCTCCACGATCCGCTCGGCGGCGTCGGCGTCGAAGAGGTCCACGCTGTACTCGAGTTCACCGGTCAGCCCCTCCGGGCTCTCCCGCAGGCCGAGCGTGAGGTCGACCTGCGCGCCCTGGGCCGCCCCCGAGTACGGCTGCACGTCCACGTCGCCCAGGTCCCAGGCGTCGTTGGCGCCGGCCGCGTCGCCGTCGGTGGTGAACATGACCTGGAACAGCGGGGTGGCGCTGGCGTCCCGGGCCGGGTTGATCCGCTCGACGACCTGGTCGAACGGCACGTCCTGGTGGGCCAGGCCGTCGAGCACCACGCCCCGGACCCGGGTCAGCAGCTCGGTGAAGGTGGGATCGCCGGAGAGGTCACCGCGCAGCACGACGGTGTTGGCGAAGAAGCCGACCAACCCGGCGACGGCGTCGGAGTCCCGGCCGGCGACCGGCGTCCCGACGGCGATGTCCGGCTGGCCGGAGAGCCGGGAGAGCAGCACCTGGAAGGCGGCGAGCAGCACGACGAACGGCGTGCAGCCGGTGGACCGGCCGAGTTCCCGCAGCCCGTCGGCGACCGGTACGGGCAGCCGGACCGGCACCCGGTCACCGGCGAAGGTGGGGGTGGCCGGACGGTGCCGGGCGACCGGCAGGTCCAGCACCGGAACGTCGGTCAGTTGCTCCTGCCAGTGCCGCAGGCCGGCCTCGTACCCGCCGTCGGCCTGGCGGCGGCGCTGCCACCAGGCGACGTCGGCGACCTGCACCGGCAGCGCAGGCAGCCGCTGGGCCGCCGCCGCGCCGTCCCGGTAGACCGCGGACAGCTCCCGCCACATGAGCGGCAGGGACCAGCCGTCGCAGGCGATGTGGTGCATCACCAGCAGCAGCACGTGCTCCTCGTGCGCCCGCCGGAACAGCGTGGCCCGCAGCACCGGTCCCTCGGCCAGGTCGAACGGCCGCAGCGTCTCCGCGTCGATCAGCTCGCGCAGCGCCGCCTCCGACCCGGCACCGGCCGGCACGTCCACCACCGGCAGCGGCACCGGGGCCGCCGCGTCGACCACCTGCTCCGGGCCCTGCGCACCGTCGACGTACCGGGTCCGCAGCACCTCGTGCCGGGCCACCACGGCCGACAGCGCGGTGCCCAGCGCCGCCACGTCCACCGCTCCCCGCAGACGCACCGCCACCGGCGCGTGGTACGCCGCCGAGGCAGGTGCCAGCCGCCACAGGAAGTAGAGCCGCTCCTGGGCGAACGACAGCGGCAGTGCCTCGTCGCGCGGGGCGCGGGGAATCCCGGTGGGACGCGCGTAGCCGCGGCCCAGCCGCTCCAGCAGCAGCCGGCGTCGCTCCGGGGAGAGCTGGGCGAGCCGCTCGGCGAGGGTGTCAGACATGGAGGTCCCTTCGGAACTGGGCCGTCGGTGGCCGGCTAGGAGTTCGCCAGGAGCGCCCGGACGTCCTCGTCGGACATCGACTCGACGCTCTCCAGCGCCTCGGCGAGGAGGTCGTCCTGTTCGCCGAGCGCCTCGTTGATGGCCTTGGCCAGGTCCTCGACGTACGGCGCCTCCAGGATCCGGCGCAGTTCCAGGTCCACCCCGAACGTGGTGCGGATGCGGAACGCCACCTGCACGGCCTGGAGCGAGTGCCCGCCGAGGGCGAAGAAGTTGTCGCCGATGCCGACCCGCTCGACGCCGAGGATGTCGGCCCAGACGGCGGCGACCTCCCGTTCCAGGGCGTCGCGCGGCGCCACGTGCGCGCCTGCGGCCTCCGGCCGCTCGGGGTCGGGCTCCGGCAACGCCGCCCGGTCGATCTTCCCGTTCGGGGTCAGCGGCAGCGTGCCCATCACCACGAACGCCGACGGCACCTCGTACTCCGGCAGGCGCTCGGCCATGAACTCACGCAACTCCGCCACGGCCACGGTCGCGCCGGCCGCCGGCTCCGCGTAGCCGACCAGGCGTACCGGGCCGGTGCCGGACCGCAGCGCCAGCACCACCCCGGAGGCCACCGTCGGGTGGGCCACCAGCACCGACTCGACCTCGCCCAGCTCGACCCGGAAACCCCGGACCTTGACCTGGTGGTCGGCGCGGCCGACGAACTCCAGCGTCCCGTCGGCACGCCAGGCCACCACGTCCCCGGTCCGGTAGAGCCGGGCACCGGGTACGCCGGAGAAGGCGTCCGGCACGAACCGGTCGGCGGTCAGCCCCGGCCGGTTCCAGTAGCACCAGGCCACACCCGGGCCGCCCAGCCACAGCTCACCGGGGACCCCCACGCCGACCGGACGGCCCCACTCGTCCACCACGTACGTGGTGGTGTTGGTGATCGCCGCACCGATCGCGCCGGAGCTGGCCGGCACCTCGGACAGCGGGTTGCAGGTCGAGATGCTGGTGACCTCGGTCGGGCCGTAGATGTTGTTCATCCGGGCCCCACCGGCCTGCACGGCGGCGGCGATCGCACCGAGGTTGATCCGCTCACCGCCGATGTAGACCTGCTTGAGCGTGCTGAACGCGTCCGGGATCTCGTTGACCGTGGAGTTGAACAACGCGGTGACGATCGCGACGGCGGTGACCTGCTCGCGGCGCAGCAGTTCGACGAAGCGCGGTGGCGAGAGCGCCACGTCGGTGGGGACCACCACCACCCGGCCACCGTTGAGCAGCGGCCCCCAGACCTCGATCAGCAGCGGGTCGAAGGAGGCGTTGGAGACCTGGCCGACGGCGCGCAGTTCCTCGGGCCGGATCAGGTCGGTGTCACGGACCAGCCGGACGATGCCACGGTGCGGCACGATCGCGCCCTTGGGCCGGCCGGTGGAGCCGGAGGTGTAGATGAGGGTCGCGGCGTCCTCGGCGACCGTCCCGGGGACGGTGGTCGTCTCCCGGCCGGTCGGCGAGGCTGTCACGTCGGTGATGTCGACGGTCTCGCGGCCGGTCAGCGGGAGTTGGTCGAGCAGGTCCCGGTGACCGACCACCACCCGCACGTCGGTGTCGGTCAGCATGAACTCCAACCGCTGCGCCGGGTAGTCCGGGTCCAGCGGCACGTACGCGCCACCGGCCCGCAGCACGCCGAGCATGCCCACCACCAGGTCGGCGGAGCGCCGACAGCACAGGCCCACCAACGAACCCCGGCCCACGCCGGACTCCGCCAACCGGGCCGCCAGCGCGTCGGCGCGGGCCACCAGCGACGCGTACGACAGCGACAGCTCACCGTCGACCACCGCGACCGCATCCGGCGACGACTGCGCCCAGCCGGCGACCAGCGCGTCCACGGTCAGCTCCGGGGACTGCTCCCGGGCGGTCCGGTTCCACCCGTCGATCTGGGCGCGTTCGGCGGGCGAGGTGAGGTCCACCTCGGACAGCGACCGGTCCGGGTCGGCCACGATGGAACGCAGCGCGGCCAGGTAGTAGCCGCGTACCCGCCGGATCTGCTCCGGCGAGAACTCGGTGGTGTGGTAGTCGAGCCCCATCAGCAGACCGCTGGCGCCCGGGTCGCGCAGGAAGCCGCAGACGAACGGGTAGTTGGTCGGCTCGACCCGCATGGTGGTGAAAGAGTTGATCTTCGGGTCGACGATCCGGACGTCCCGGTCGGCCAGACCCCGCATGACGTGGAAGTGGTTGTAGACGAAGTGCGACTCGTAGAGCGACTCCCCGCCGGCCAGGCGCTGGATCTCCGCCATCGGGAAGCGGCGGTGCGGCAGCAGCTCGTTCTCCTCGTCGAGCATCGCCCGGATCAGGTCGGCCCAGGTGCCACCGGCCACGGTCGCCGTCACCGGCAGCGAGTTGAGGAACAGACCCCGCGACTCGGTGCCGTCGAGCACCTCCAGGCGGCCGTTGAACGCCATCCCGGTGGAGACCTCACGGCTGCCGGTCAGGTGGGCCAGCACCCGCATGTGCGCGGCGAGCAGCACGCTCTTCAGCGGTACGCCGACACCGGCGGCCACCCGCTCCAACCCGGCGCAGAGGTCGTCCGGGATCTTCGTCTCCAGCCAGCGATAGAAGTCGGAGTGTCCGGGCGGCAGCTCCCACTCCAGCAGCGGCTGCTCGTCCGGAGTCGGCTCCGGCTCCGGCAGCGGCTCCACCTCGGCGCCCTGCGGCCAGCGCGGCAGCCGGAGCCGGTTGGCCTGCCGGACCCGCGCCGACCAGAACTCCCGCTCCTCCGCCGAGGCGAGCGCCTCCCGCTCGGCCTCGACGAAATCCCGGTAGGTCGAGGCGGGCTTCGGGTCGGCGCTGCTCGACGGATCCCGCATCAGCTCCATGTAACGCTGGAGGATCTCGGTGATCGAGGAGTGCAGGCTCCAGCCGTCGAGGATGGCGTGGTGCTCGACCAGGGTCCACTCGAACGACTCCGCGCTGCGCCAGTGGAAGACGAAGCGCCACAGCGGCGGCCGGGCCAGGTCGAACGGGACGTCGCGCAGCCCCTCGATCACCTCGACGATGCGGCGGTCCTGCTCCTGCTCGGCCAGCTCGCGGACGTCGTACACCTCGATCGGCAGGTCCGCCTCGCGGTGCACCACCTGGAGCATCTCGCTGTACTCGCTGAGGTGGAACGAGGTCCGCAGGATGTCGTGCCGGTCCACGATCTGCCCGATGGCCCGCCGGATCAACGCCTCGTCGAACGGGGCGCGGACGTGGAAGCTGTCGACGTTCTGGTACAGCCGACGTCCCTCGTCGGCCTCCATGTGGAAGATCATCCCGGCCTGGAGCACCGCCATCGGGTACGCGTCCACCGCGTCCTCGGGCAGCCGCTCCCGGTCCGCCTCGGAGATCAGCGCGAAGGGCCGCCACTCGGCGGCGGGGGCCTGCGCGGTGGTGACCTCCCCGGCCAGCGCGGCGATGGTGGTGCGCTGGAAGAGCTGCTGCAACGAGAAGTCGAGCCCCTTGGCGCGGGCCAGGCCGATCACCTGCACGCTGCGGATCGAGTCGCCGCCGAGGTGGAAGAAGTTGTCCTCGACGCTGACCTGGTCGAGTTCCAGGACGGTCGCCCAGATCTCGGCGAGGGCCTGCTCGGTCTCGTTGCGGGGCGCCACGTACGGCCGGGCCAGCGCCGGCCGGTCGACGCCCGGCTCCGGCAGCCGCCGCCGGTCGATCTTGCCGTTGGCGGTCAGCGGGAAGGCGTCGAGCACCGTCACCACCGACGGGATCATGTGGCTGGGCAGCGTCGGTTCGAGGAACTCGTGCACCTCGGGGACGGTCAGGTCGCCGTCGGCGACCAGGTAGGCGACCAGCCGCCGCTCGGTGCCGGGCTCGCCGTGCGCGACCACCAGGCAGGCGCTGACGGCGGGGTGGGCCAGCAGCGCGGCCTCGACCTCGGCCGGCTCGATCCGGAAGCCCCGGATCTTGACCTGGTGGTCGAGGCGGCCCAGGTACTCCAGCGTGCCGTCGGGACGCCAGGTCGCCAGGTCACCGCTGCGGTAGCGGCGACCGCCGGGGTTCGTCGGGTCGGCGACGAAACGCTGCGCGGTCAGCTCCGGCCGACGCCAGTAGCCGTGTGCCACGCCGTCACCGCCGACATAGAGCTCACCGGGTACGCCGATCGGGGCGGGCCGGCCGTACTCGTCCAGCACGTGCAGGCTGAGGTCGGCCACCTGCCGCCCGATCGGGCTGTGCCGCTCGGCCAGCAGATCGGCGGTGAGCAGGCAGTACGTGGTGTGCACCGTGGTCTCGGTGATGCCGTACATGTTGACCATCTCGGGGCTGGTCTCCGGGTGCCGGGTCCACCAGCGACGCACCGCGTCGGGGTCCAGCGCCTCACCCGCGAAGATCACCACCCGGACGGCCAGCTCCGCCCGACGCCGCTCGTCGACGGCCTCGAACTGCCGGAACGCCCCCGGCGTCTGGCTGAGCACGGTGACCCCGGCGCGTTCCACCAGCTCGTAGAAGGCCTCCGGGTCGCGGCTCTCCCAGTAGCGCACCACCGCCAGCGTGGCGCCGTGGGTCAGCGCGCCCCACGCCTCGAAGACCGAGACGTCGAACGAGGCGGAGTGGAAGAGGCTGAACACGTCCTGCGGGCCGAAGTGGAACTGCTCCTCGGTGGCCGCGAACAGCCGCAGCACGCTGCGGTGCGAGACCATGACCGCCTTCGGCAGCCCGGTCGAGCCGGAGGTGTAGATGAGGTACGCCGGGTCGTCGACCGCCGGTGGGACGAGGTCCGGGGCGTCGGTGGTGTCGGCGCGTACCGCCTCCTCGATCGCCACCGTGCGGACGTCCTCGGGCAGCGTGAGGTCGGCCGGGATCGCGTCGCTCTGCGCCACCACGACCCGCAGCCCGCTGTCGCGCACGATGAAGTCGAGCCGGTCGGCCGGGTAGTTGGGGTCCAGTGGCACGTAGGCCGCGCCCGCCCGCAGCGCGCCGAGCATCCCGACCACCAGGTCGGTCGAGCGGCGGCAGCAGACACCCACCATGTCGCCCCGGCCGACACCGGCCCGGCGCAGGGTGGCGGCCACCGCGTCGGCGGCGGCCAGCAGCTCCGCGTACGTGGTGCGGGTCTCGCCGTCGAGCACCGCGACGTGGTCGGGGCGCTGCCGCGCGTGCCGGGCGACCAGGTCGCCGATGGGCGCGTCGACGGGGCAGGTCCGGGTGATGGCCGACCAGCCCTCGATCGTGGCGCGCTCCGGCTCCGGCAGCCCGCAGACGTCGGCGACGGACCGGTCCGCGTCGGCGACCAGCCGCTGCACCAGCGTGAACCACTGTGCGGCGAAGCGGTCCATGGTGGTGGCGTCGAAGAGGTCGGTGGCGTACTCCAGCTCCACCCGCATGCCGCCACTGCCGGCGTCGTAGACCAGCAGGGTGAGGTCGAACTTGGCGGTGCCGGTGTCGATGCCGACCGGGGCGGCGGTGACGTCGTCGCCGAGCCGCCACCCGGCGGGGTCCTGGCGTTGCAGCACGAACTGCACCTGCACCAGCGGCGACCAGGCCAGCTCGCGCTCCGGCGCGAGCGCCTCCACCAGGGCGGCGAACGGCACCTCCTGGTGGTCCTGGGCGTCGGCGGAGGCGGCCCGGACCCGGCCGACCAGGTCGGCGAAGGTCGGCGCGCCGGCCGTGTCCACCCGCACGGCGAGGGTGTTGACGAAGAACCCGACCAGGTCGTCCACCTCCGGCACCGGCCGACCGGCGACCGGCGTGGCCACCACCACGTCGGTACGGCGCGACCAGCGCCCGAGCAGCAGGGCGAAGCTGGCGAAGAGGACGTCGAAGACGGTGCTGGACCGCTGCCGGGCCAGCGACCGGACGGCCTCGGCCACCTCGGACGTCAGCTCGGCGTGCAGGGTGTGTCCGGCGTAGCTCTGCACCGGACGGCGGACCCGGTCGGCGGGCAGCTCCAGCACCGGCGGCAGGTCGTCGAGCTGCTGCCGCCACCACTCGACGCCGTCGCGCAGGCGGTCACCGACGAGCTGGTCCCGCTGCCAGGCGGCGAAGTCGCCGTAGCCGAGGGACCGGTCCCGGGCCGGCGGCCGGGCACCGGCGACCAGCGCCCGGTACGCCTCGGCGAGTTCACCGAGCAGGATCTCCAGCGACTGCCCGTCACAGGCGACGTGGTGGATCGAGAGCCAGAGCAGCCACCGGTCGTCGGCGTGCCGGATCAGACCGGCGCGCAGCAGCGGCGCCCGCGACAGGTCGAACGGTTCGGCGACGGCGGCGCGCGCCGCGTCCCGCGCCGCCGCCTCGGCTCCCGTCCCGGCGGCGCGCAGGTCGTCGACCCGCCACGACACCGGCGTGCCCGCCTCGGCCCGGAGCAGCCGGGGCCGACCCACCTCGGTGTCGATGGCGGTCCGCAGCGACTCGTGCCGGTCGACCAGGAGCTGCACGGCGGCGCCCAGCGCGTCGGGGTCCACCGCGCCGGTCAGCGCGAAGGCGACCGGCACGTTGTAGAGCGGCAGTCCGGGTCGCCAGCGGTCGAGGAACCAGAGGCGTTCCTGACCCGGCGACAGCACCGTCGGCTCACCGGTGGCGGCGATGACCGGACGGGCGGTGGTGTCGGTGATCCCCGCCTGCGCGAGCAGGTGGTCGATGAGGTCGTCCTCGGTCGGCCCCAGCGACCCGGCGGAATCAGTGGTCGTCACCAGTGTTCTCCTTCGTTGCGGACGCGGTGCCGAGTCGTGCGGCGCGTTCGGTGGGGCTGAGTCGGCGGACCTGCATGACGACGGCGGCGATCCGGTCGAGCCGGCCGGCGTCGGGTCCCTCGGCGCGCAGGCGCCGGGCCAGGTCCGCGACGGTGGGTTGTTCGACGAGGTGACGCACGGAGACCGGGGTACGCAGCGTGCGCTCCAGCCGGCCACAGACCTGCACGGCGTGCAGGGAGTGCCCGCCGAGGCCGAAGAAGTTGTCGTCGAGGCCGATCCCGGCGACGTCGAGCACCTCGCCCCAGGTCTCGGCGATGATCTGTTCGAGCGGATCGGCCGGCGCCCGGAAGGCGGCCTGGTCGACCCGTTGGTCGGTGTCCGGATCGGGTAGCGCCGCCCGGTCGATCTTGCCGTTCGGGGTCAGCGGCAGCGTGTCCATCACCACGAACGCCGACGGCACCGCGTACTCCGGCAGCCGTTGTGTCAGGGACTCGCGCAGCTCCGCCACGCTGACCGGGGCACCCGCCACCGGCTCCACGTAGCCGACCAGGCGCACCGGCGCGCCCTCGGACCGGGCCGCGACGACCACCGCCGACGCCACCGCCGGGTACGCCAGCAGCGCCGACTCGATCTCGCCCAGCTCGACCCGGAAACCCCGGACCTTCACCTGGTGGTCGGCGCGGCCGACGAACTCCAACGACCCGTCGGGCCGCCGGAACACCACGTCCCCGGTCCGGTACAACCGGGCGCCCGGCAGGCCGGAGAAGCCGTCCGGCACGAACCGGTCGGCGGTCAGCCCCGGCCGGTCCCAGTACCCCCAGGCGACGCCCGGCCCGCCCAGCCACAGTTCGCCGGGGACCCCGACGCCGGCCAGGTGACCCGCGTCGTCCACCACGTACGCCCAGGTGTTCCCGATCGCCGTACCGATGGCTCCGGTGCTGGTGGGGCGCGACGTCAGCCGGGTGTAGGTGGCGAAGGTGGTCACCTCGGTCGGGCCGTAGATGTTGTGCAGCCGCGCCGGACCCCGTCCACCCTCGACGACCCGGCCCACCGTCCCCGGATCGAGGCTCTCGCCGCCGAAGTAGAGCTGGTCCACGCCGGCGAAGGCGTCGGGCACCGTGTTGACGGTGGCGTTGAACAACGCGGTGGTGATGAAGACCGTGGTCACCGACCGGGTACGCAGCAGGGCGGCGAGCCCCGACGGGGAGAGCACCGTCTCGGTGGGCACGATCACCACCTGCCCGCCGTTGGCCAGCGCACCCCACACCTCGAAGGTGATGGCGTCGAAGCTGGCGTTGGCGAGCTGGGCGAGGACGGTCCGTGGGGTCAGCTCGACGTAGTCGGCTCCACCCACCAGGCGGGTGATGCCGCGATGCGGCACCACCACGCCCTTCGGGTCGCCGGTCGAGCCGGAGGTGTAGATGACGTACGCGGCGTCGTCGCCGCCACGCGCCGACCGGTCCGGTTCGGCACCGGCGGTCGGGGCGACCGCACCGGCGACCTCGGGCAGGGTGACGGCGTGCCGGTCACCGAGCGGGAGCTGGTCGAGCAGATCCCGATGCCCGACCACCACCCGCACGTCCGTGTCGGCCAGCATGAAACCCAACCGCTGCGCCGGATGGTCCGGGTCCAACGGCACGTACGCGCCACCGGCCCGCAACACCCCCAACATCCCCACCACGAGATCGGCCGACCGCCGACAACAGAGCCCCACCAGGGAGCCTCGCCCCACCCCAAGGTCCGTCAACCGCGCCGCCAGCGCGTCGGCCCGGGCCACCAACGACCCGTACGACACCGACACCTCGCCGTCCACCACGGCCACCGCGTCCGGAGCCGACCGGGCCCACTCGGCCACCAGCGCGTCCACGGTCGACCCGGCGGGGTAGTCGCGGGCCTGCCCGGCCCAGTCCAGGAGTCGGCGCTCCTCCTCGGCGGGCAGCGCGGACACCGACGTGACCGGTGCGTCGACGTCGGCGAGCAGCCGCTCCAGCAGCACCGTCCACTGGGTGGCGAAACGCTCGGCGGTGGACGCGTCGAAGAGGTCGGTGGCGTACTCGACCTCGACGCCGAGGTCCCGTCCGCCGGTGTCGACCACCGCCAGGGTGAGGTCGAACTTCGCGGTGCCGGTGTCCACCGAGTCGAGTTCGGCGACCAGGCCGTCGGAATCCCAGCGGCCCCGGGCGTGCTGGTTCATCCCGAAGGCGACCTGGGCGAGCGGTGCCCGGCTCTGGTCGCGGTCCGGGTCGAGCGCGTCCACCAGGGAGGCGAACGGGATCTGCTGGTGTGCCTGGGCGGCGGCCGAGACGGCGCGTACCCGGTCCACCAGGTCCATGAAGGTCGGCGCGCCGCTCAGGTCGGCCCGCAGCACGACGGTGTTGACGAAGAAGCCGACCAGGTCGTCGAGCTCGGGCAACGGACGCCCGGCGGCCGGGGTCGCCACCACCACGTCGGTCCGGCCCGACCAGCGGCCGACCAGCAGCAGGTACGCGGTCACCAGCAGGTCGAAGACGGTGACCGAGTGACTCCTCGCGGCGGCCCGCAGCGCCGACACCGTCGAGGGGTGCAGCCGGTGCCGCAGGGTGGCCCCGGCGTGACTGGCCACCGCCGGGCGACGGCGGTCGGCGGGGAGTTCCAGCAGGCTCGGTGCGTCGGCCAGCCGCTGCCGCCACCAGGCCACCTCGTCGGCGATCACCTGCGGGGTCAGCACCGCGCGCTGCCAGGCCGCGTAGTCGGCGTACGTCGGCGCGGGTGAGGAGGGGTCCCCTGCTATGCACGAGGCGTTAGCAGGGGACCCTTCCTTACCGAAGATCTCGGCGAGCAGGATGTCCAGCGACCAGCCGTCGCAGGCGGCGTGGTGCACGGAGAGCCAGCACAGCCACGCGTCGTCGGCGATCCGGACCAGTCCGCCGCGCAGCAGCGGGGCCTGTGCCAGGTCGAACGGTCGGGCGACACCGGCGGCGGCCAGTCGCCGCCCCTCCCGCTCACCTCCGGCGCGGGCGTCCGCCACGGTCCAGTCGATCTCGGTCCGGTCGGCGGTGCGGGCGACCGGACGACCGTCCACGGTCACCAGCGCGGTACGCAGCGCCGGGTGGGCGGCCACCACCGCCCGGACCGCGTCGTGCAGCCGCTCGGGGTCGACCGGCCCGGTCAGCCGCAGCAGCACCGGGACGTTGTAGAGGGCCGAGCCGTCCCGCAGCCGGTCCAGGTACCAGAGCCGCTCCTGCCCGAACGACACCACCGGCTCGCCGGTGTGCGCGGTGAGGGCGGGCAGCGCGACGGCCGGCTCACCGGCGTCGACAAGCGCGGCGAAGTCGGCGAGGACCGGGTGGGCGAAGAGCTGGTCCACGGTGAGGGCCACCCCGCGCTCGGCCGTCGTCCGGGCGACGACCTTGGCGGCCAGCAGGGAGTGCCCGCCGAGGGCGAAGAAGTTGTCGTCGGCGCCGACCCGGTCCAGGTGCAGGACGTCGGCCCAGACGGCGGCGAGCAGTCGCTCGGTCGGGGTGGCCGGCGCGATCGGCTCGCCGGCGGGCAGGCTCTCCACGGCCGCCGCCACGGCGTCCGTCTCGCCCGCGCCCGGCAGATGCCCGGTGCCCGCCACCAGGGCGGTCAGGATCCCGTCGAGCCGGTCCAGGTGGGCGGCGACGCTCACCGGGCCGTACCGGTCCTCGTCGTGGTCGCAGCGCAGCACCAGCCGCCCGTCGCGGGCGGTGAACTCCAGGACGGCGTCGCACCAGACGATCTCGTGTTCGAGGTCCGCGACGTCGCCGGGGTCGAGTCCGCCGCCGAGCGCGCCGAGCGGCACCACGGCGATCCGTACCTCGCCGTCGCTCGCCGGACCCGCCGCCGGCAGCGCGGTGGCGGTGCGCTCGGCCAGCCGCCGCAGCGGCAGTTCCGGTTCGACCGCGCAGTGCACCGCGCGCAGGGCGACGCCGTCGGTGGCGTCGGCGACGATCACGCCGACCACCGCCGTCGTCGCGGCGGTCCGGCCCCGGTCGCCGGCCACCAGGGCCTGCGTCGCGGCGGCCAGTACCGCCGCCGGGGTGGTGCCGAGGTCGACGGCGAGGGCGGTCAGGTCCGCCTCGCTGACGGCGAGCGCCCGGCTGACCTCGCCGCGACGGAACGACAGACCGGGCATCACCTCGTCGTCGGCGGCGAGGGTCGCCGCCACCGACGGGTCCCGGCTGACCTCGACGGTCATGGCCGCCCCTGCCCGGCGTCCGGCGGCGTGACCGTGTACGCCCCGATGACCAGGCGGGACAGGCCGCCTCGCAGCATCGTGTCGACGGCGATCTCCGGGGTCCGCACGATGGGCTGCCCGCGCAGGTTGAACGAGGTGTTCAGCAGGACCGGGATGCCGGTCCGGTCGGCGAACGCGGTCAGCAGCTCCCAGAGCAGCGGGTTGCCCTCACGGGTGACCACCTGCACCCGGGCCGTGCCGTCGAAGTGGGTGACCGCGCCCAGCGAGTCCCGGTGTTCCGACCTGGTGCGGGTGGTGAACAGCATGTGCCGGAACCGCTGCTCGTCGCCCGGCTCGATCTCGAAGTACGTGGACGCCGCCTCTTCGGTGACCACCGGCGCGAAGGGACGGAAGTCCTCCCGGCGCTTGATCAACGCGTTGATGTGGTCGCGCATCCGCGCGTCCCGAGGGTCGGCGAGGATGCTGCGGTTGCCCAGCGCCCGGGGGCCGAACTCCATACCGCCCTGGAACCACGAGACGACCTCGCCGGCCTCCAGTGCCTCGGCGGTCTCGGCGAGCAGCCGCGCCCGCTCCGGCACGTGCCGGACCACCACGTCGGTCCGGCTCCCGACGGCCGCGCCGATCTCCTCGTCGGTGTACGAGGTACCCCAGTACGGCATGGACATGGCCGGGATCCGCGTCGCCGGTTCCTGCTGGGCCTGTACGTAGAGGGCCGCGCCGACGGCCGACCCGTCGTCGCCCGCGCCTGGCGGGATGAAGATGCGCTCGAACAGTCGACTGCGGGCGATCACCCCGTTGGCGGAGCAGTTCAGGGCGACGCCACCGGCGTAGCACAGGTCCCGCAGCCCGGTCTCGCGCCGGAAGTGCCGCAGCACGTGCACCAGGCAGAGTTCCACCACCGCCTGGAGGGCGGCGGCGACGTCCCGGTGCCGCTGCTCGACCGGGGTACCCGGCTGCCGGGGCGGGCCGAAGCGCTCGGCGAGCAGGGCCAGTACGCCCCGGTGCGTCTCCCGCTCGCGCAGGTCCTGGTCGGCGGCCAGCGCGGAGACCGTGAACGTGCCGCCGTCGAGCAGCTTGACCAGCTTCGACATCTCGGCGAAGTGGGCCCGCCGGTCACCGAAGGCGGCCAGGCCCATCACCTTGTACTCGTCCATCATCATGTCGAAGCCGAGGTACATGGTGAAGACGCCGTAGAGCGTGCCGATCGAGTGCAGCGCCGGGATGCGGTGCAGCACCTCCAGCTTGCCGCCGGTGCCCGCCGCCACGGTCAGGCTCTCCGTCTCCCCCATCCCGTCGGCGACCAGGACCAGCGCCTCGTCGTACCCGCTGGGGTAGTAGGCGCTCGCGGCGTGGGCGAGGTGGTGCGGGACCGGCACCAGCTTCGCGGCCCAGTCCACGCTCGGGAACTCCTGCCGCAGCCAGGTCAACTGCACGTCGGGGTCGTAGACCTCGGCGTACCGGGCGGCCAGGTACGGGTCGGACAGGTCCAGGTCGGCGGCGCGGTGGGCGAATCCGTGTGCGACGACGTCGATCTCGTCGGGGGTGACCCCGGTCCGCCGGAGCGCGTCGCGGATCGCGTGCGCCGGGAAACTGCCGGTCGCCTTCTCGGCGGTGTACCGCTCCTCGGCCGCCGCGGCCCGCACCACACCGTCCACGACGAGTGCCGCCGCCGAGTCCAGGCCCTGCACGACCCGGTACTCGCGGGCACCGAGGTCCGGCAGCTCGCGGCGTTTGAAGTCGACGCTGTTGTGCAGCCCGCTGATGCCCAGAACCTTCATGATGGCGTCTCCTCGGAGCCGGCCCGACGGTGGATGTGTGCCGTCGCCGCCTCCCGCAACGCCCGCCGGTCGACCTTCTGGCTGGGCGTGAGGGGCAGCTCGGGTAGCGCGACGATCCGTTGCGGCAGCAACGCGGTGGGCAGCGACGCCGCCAGGTGCTCGCGCAGCGCCGCGTCGGTGACCGCCGGAGCGTCGCCGCCGCTGCGCACGTAGAGCACGAGCCGCTGGTCGTCCTCGGCGGCGCTCACCACCACCGCCGCCGCCTGGGTCACCGCCGGGTGGCGCTCGGCGTACGTCTCGATCTCTTCGAGCTCGATCCGGTGTCCCCGGATCTTGACCTGGTTGTCGGCGCGACCGTGGTACGACAGCGTCCCGTCCGGACGCCAGGCGCACAGGTCACCGGTGCGGTACTCGTCGTCCCGGAACACCGCGCCGGTGCGCTCGGCGTCGCCGAGGTATCCGATGGCGAGCTGCGGACCGCCGACGTGCAGTTCACCGATCTGGCCGACCGGCACCGGCCGCCCGTCCCGGCCCCGGACGACGGCGACGGTGCCCGGCAGCGGTGCGCCGATCGGCACCGGGTCGGGCACCGGCCGGTCGAGCCGGTGGGCGGTGCACCAGATGGTGGCCTCGGTCGGGCCGTAGACGTTCCACACGGTGGCCCCGGTGTCCACTAGGCGGGCGGCCAGGTCGGCGGTGACCGCCTCGCCGCCGCAGAGCAGCGTCCGCCCGGTCAGGTCGCCCGACAGGTGCGGCAGGATCAGCCGCCACCCCGACGGCGTGGCCTGGATCAGGTCGGGCCGGGCGGCGTCGAGGTATCCGCCCAGCCGGGCCGGGTCCCGGCGCGTCGCGTCGTCGACCAGCAGCAGCCGGCCGCCGGTGGCCAGCGGCAGGAAGAGTTCGAGCAGCGAGATGTCGAAGGTGAGCGCGGTCGTGCCGGCCACCGTCGGGGTGCCGGGTGCCAGCAGGTCGGCGAAGGTGACGACACAGTGCGCCAGCGCCGCGTGCGACACCCCGACCACCTTGGGCCGGCCGGTCGAGCCGGAGGTCGACATCGCGTACGCGAGGTCGTCGCCGGTCGGCGGGTCACCGGCGGGAAGCGGGGCGTCGGCGGGAAGCGCGGCGTCGGCCGGTGGCGCCACCACCTGGCAGCCCGGACGGGTCACCGCCTGCGGATCGGCCAGCACCGCGAACCGCGCGTCCGCAGTGTCGAGCAGGGTGTCCAGCCGGGCGCGCGGATGCCCCGGGTCGACGGGCAGGAACGCGGCCCGCAACGACCACACGGCCAGCAGGGTGACCACCAGCTCGGCCCGGCGGGGCAGCCCGACCGCGACCACGTCACCGGACACCACGCCGGCCGTACGCAGCACGTCCGCGTACCGGTCGGCCGCCGCGACGAGGTCGGCGTAGCTGACGCTGCGGGTGGCGTCCTCGATCGCGGTGGCCTGCGGCCGGGCGAGTGCCTGGGCGCGGACCAGGGCCGGCACGCTGTCGCCGGGGGCCCGGCCCGGGTGGTGGGCGGCGGCGACGATCCGCAGGTCCTCCTCGCCGCAGAGGTCGAGCGCCCCGACCGGTACGTCGTCCGCCGCCCCGAGGACGCGCGCGACGCGACCGGCCAGCAGCGCCGCGTCGGCGGACGGCGTGACGTCCGCTCCGGTGACCAGGATGTGCGGCCCGTCGCCGTGGTCGACCCGGATCGTGGTGTCGGCGCCGAGGCGCGCCACCTGCTTGCCGACGAGCGCGCCGAGGACGGACCGGCGGGCCCGCCACGGCGCCGACACGGTCACCGACCGGCCGGTCGCCGGATCGGTCAGCTCACCGGTGACGGTCGGCGCGGCACCGGCGTGCGCGAGCACCAGCAGACTGGCCGCGACCGTCTCGACATTGACCGACGCACTCGCCCCAGCGGCGTTTTCCGAAGCCACCAGCGATCGCGTCATCGCGCACTCCCTAATACCGGCGGGGGCAGAGAAAAGCAATTCATCGCGCTGCCGTCCACCCCATTCATGCCGGACGAGTGATCCTTGAATTACTGTCCGTGTCCGGCAATTGGATCGGATCCCGCCGGGTTACGAGGCAGCACGCTAGGAGTGACCGGATCGGGGTGTCAACGGCCACAGCCGGGCGGAACCAATCGGACATGTCATCGAGGACTGGGTCAGATACCCCGGTGGCCTCGTCATCTTCGGGCCGTTTTTGCCTAGTTCCGGAGCGCGCCCGCCCACGGGGCAGCCGGCGGCACGCTGGCAGAACTGTGCCAAGTGGAAACCGATCCGCCCCTTGCGCTGGTCTTTTGTGTGACCCTTGGAGGCAGCCTTTTGGCCGCACCCGCGTTGGCGCCCTTTATCAAGGAGAAGGACATGTCACGGATTCTTGCCACGCGACGGATGCGGCTTTACGTATTGGCGGACACGGCGTCCAACCTCGGTGACTTCGCGCTGTTCCTGGCCATGACGATCTGGGTCAAGACGATAAGTGGAAGCACCTCGGCCGCCGCCCTGGTGATGTTCTCCTTCGCCGCCGGCAGCCTTCTCCTGCCCGCCGCCGGGCTGCTCTCCGACCGGGTACGCCGACGCCCGCTGCTCATCGGCGCGAACCTCGCCCTCGCCGCGGTCGTCCTGCTGCTGCTCCTGGTCGGCGGCGCCCACCACGTCTGGCTCGTCTACGTGGTGATGTTCGCCTACGGCGCGCTGGGCAGCGTGACCGGTCCGGCACAGCTCGCCCTGCTGCCGTCTCTGGTCTCCAAGGACCTGCTGGGCGACGCCAACGGGCTGATCCAGTCGGTCCGTGGCCTGATCCGGGTCTTCGCGCCGGTGGTCGGCGCGGGCCTGTTCGCCTGGCTCGGCCCGGAGGCGGTCATCCTCATCGACGCGGCGCTGTTCGTCCTGGCCGCCGGAGCCCTGCTGGCGATCAAGGTGGAAGAGACCAAGCCGGTGCCGTCCGGCGAGCCCTGGCGCACCGAGCTCACCGCCGGCCTGCGTTTCATCGGCCGCACCGTGACGCTGCGCCAGCTCGTCATCTCCTGTGGACTGGCCATGCTCGTGCTCGGCTTCTTCGAGGCGATCGGGCTGGCCGTGGTCACCGCCGGGCTGGACCGCGAGCCGACGTTCCTCGGCGTACTCGGTGCGGCGCAGGCGGTCGGGACCATCATCGGTGGGGTCTCCGCCGGCGCGGTCCTGCGCCGGACCAGCGAGAGCATGACGGTGATCATCGGTCTGTCGATGGTCGCCGTCTCCAGCATGCTGCTGATGATCCAGATGACGCCACTGGTGATCGCCGCGATGGCCCTGCTCGGCCTCTGCGTCCCGTGGCTCGTCGTCGGCGCCACCACCGCCCTGCAACGCCGTACGCCGGAGCACCTGCTCGGCCGCGCGTCGGCGGCCTTCGAGTTCGCGGTGACCGTCCCGCAGACCCTGTCGATCGCCGTCGGCGCGGCGCTCATCGCCCTGCTCGACTACCGGCTGCTGCTGGGCATCGTGGCCGCCGCCGTCACCGTCTCCGCCGTCTATCTGGTGACCCGCCCCGAGCAGCCCAGCGACTCCGGCGAGCAGCCCGGCGGCGAGCAGCTCACCGACGTGCCGCCCGGCGACGTGCTGGCGGCCACCGCCAAGCCGGTCACCACGCCGACGTCGGACCGCTAGGCACCGCCCACCACCCCACCGGCCGGACCGCCGTCGTTCGACGGCCGACAACTCTCCGCTCTCACCAGGAGACACGCCCATGTCTTCGCATCAGGTCCCGACACTCCTCCTCGCGTTGGCACTGATCTCGCTGCTCGCCTTCGGGGCGGGCGCGGTGGCCCGGCGACTGCGGCAACCTCCCGTCATCGGCGAGGTCGTGGTGGGCATCCTGCTCGGTCCGACGCTGTTCAACGGCCTCATCTCCGACACCCTCTTCCCGACCGACATCCGCCCGTTCCTGACCGCTCTGGCGACGATCGGCGTCGTGCTGTTCATGTTCACCGTCGGGGCCGAGCTGAACGCCGGCCTGCTGCGGGGACGCCGGATGGTGGCCGGCACGGTCGCCGCCGGCTCGATCGCCCTGCCGTTCGGCCTCGGCGCGCTGCTGGCCCTCTATCTGTTCCCCCGGCACCCCACCGACAGCAAGCTCGGCTTCGTGCTGTTCATGGGTGCGGCCATGTCGGTGACCGCGTTCCCGGTGCTGGCCCGCATCCTCATCGACCGGGGCCTGAGCCGTACCTGGCTGGGCAGCGTGGCACTGGCCTGTGCCGCCATCGACGACGTGCTCGCCTGGACGCTGCTCGCCGTCGTGGTCGCGGTCGCGGGGGCCGGCGCCGGATCCATCTGGGTGCTGCTGTTCGTGCCGTACGTGCTGGCGATGTTCCTGGTCGTCCGGCCACTGCTGCGTCGGCTGCTGGCCGAGCGCACCGAGGGTGGCCCGCCCCGCCCGGCGGCGCTGGTGATCACGCTGGTCGGGCTGCTGCTGTCGGCGGCGTTCACCGACTGGATCGGGCTGCACTTCATCTTCGGCGCGTTCCTGTTCGGCGTGGTGATGCCCCGCTCCGTCCTGCCCGAGCAGGGCGTCACCGCCCAGGTCAGCGAGCGCATCACGCACCTGAACAGCATGTTGCTGCTGCCGATCTTCTTCGTGGTCGCCGGGCTGAAGGTCAACCTGTCCACCATGGACGTCAGTGACGCGATCGAGCTGGGGCTGATCCTCGCGGTCGCGGTGGGCGGCAAGTTCGTCGGCGCCTTCGCCGCCGCCCGTCTCGGTGGGGTGGCACCGCGACCGGCGAGCGCACTCGCCGTCCTGATGAACACGCGCGGCCTGACCGAGCTGATCATCCTCGCCGTCGGTCTGGAACTCGGCATGCTCGACGGCCAGCTCTACTCGTCGATGGTGGTGATGGCGCTGGTGACGACCGCGATGGCCGGGCCGCTGCTGCAACTGCTCTACCCGATGCCCACCGGCCGGGACACCGCGCCGCCGCACGCGCCGGACCTGGAACCGGCGGGCACCCCCGCCCGGTAGCGCCCGACCTCGACGACACACCGTGTCGGCGCGTCGCCCGACACGCCGACACGGTGTGCCATCTGTCCGAAACTGAACGTAGCGGTGTCGACGGACAGACAGAGACGAGTCTGGATCATCCGGGCCGATATAGCTTCCCCATCGACAGCGTCACCGTTCGATGAGGAGGGCCCACGTGACCCGCACACCGTCCATCACCGCCCGACTGCGGATCATGCTCGCCGTCGGCCTGGCCGCCGTGCTGGCGTCGGTGGTCGCCGCCGCGCCGGCCACCGCGGCGCCGACCACCACCGCCCGGTCGCACGGCGCGGTCGCCGACTCCGGTTCCGTACCCACCCTGGCCACCCTGCCCAGCAGCGTGCAGCGGGGCATCGACGGCTCCCGGGGCGCCGGCAGCGCCGGTGCCGCCGGCAGCGGGGCCGTCCAGCCCGGCGGGCTCAGGTTCGACGCCGGTGGCCAGGCACTGAAGTCGGGCGGAACCTCGGCCGGCGTGTTCAGCGTGATCGGCACCGACAACCGGGTCCGCGTCGACCCGACCACGGTCTTCCCGTCCCGCGCGATCGTGCAGATCGTCCGGACCACCGGCGGCTCGACCTGGGGTTGCACCGGCTGGCTGTACGGGCCCAGCATCGTGGCCACCGCCGGGCACTGCGTCCACCCGGGCGGCGGTGCCAACGGCGGCGGCGGCAACGGCTTCTACCCGCGCGGCGACTTCCAGATCATCCCCGGCCGCAACGGGGCCTCGACGCCGTACGGCACCTGCACCGCGACCCAGCTCCTCTCGGTCACCGGCTGGACCCAGAGCGGCAACGAGACCAACGACTACGGCGCGATCCGGCTCAACTGCTCCGCCGGCAACACCACCGGCTGGTTCGGTTTCTGGTGGCAGGGCGCCACGCTGACCGGCACCGCCAGCACGGTCAGCGGTTACCCGTGCGACAAGACCTTCGGGCAGCAGTGGCGGCACGCCGGGCAGACCATCCAGGTCACCCAGGACCAGCAGCTCTTCTACCAGAACGACACCTTCGGCTGCCAGAGCGGCAGCCCGGTCTACCAGACCCGGGCGGCCGGCAGCTCGTTCTGCACCGGTGAGTGCGTGATGGCCATCCACGCGTACGGCGTGCACGGCTCCGCACCGCACTCGACCAACAATCACGGCACCCGGATCACCGAGTCGGTCTTCAACAACCTGATCACCTGGCGAAACGGCTGACCGGAATCGGACGTGGGGTGGGGGTCAACTGCCCCCACCCCACGGAACCGCCGGCCACTCCGGCACGTCCCAGTAACTGTCCGTCACCACGAGCGAGGGAGCAGTTATGCGCGAGCGAAGCGGGGTTCCGGCATGACCAGGGGGCGCCTCGGGGCGCTCGCCCTGCTGGTGGCCGCGCCGTTGCTGATCGGGGCCGGCCTGCTGGTGTGGCACGGCGACCGGTCGGTTTCGGACGACGGGCCGTCACCACCTTCACCCCGGAGTGACACCACCGGCATCGTGACCGGCACCGCCGCCACCGCCACCGGTGATCCGGTGCAGGGCGCCGCCGTGCTGGTCGAGTCGCTCGACGACCCGGCACCGGCGATCCCCGAGATCGGCGTCCTCACCGGCGACACCGGGCGGTACGAGTGGCGCCTCCCGCCCGGCCGGTACGAAATCGTCGTGGACACCGGCGAGCGGACGAGTGAACCGCAGACCGCCACCGTCACGGCCGGCGCGGTCACCACGCTCGACATCGTCCTGCGCTGACCGGCCGCCGCCGCCCCGGCACGGGGCAGCACCTGGCCACCGCCGCCCCGGCACGGGGCAGGCGCCTGGGCACCACCGCCCCCGGCCGGAACACGGTCAGCGGGCGGCCCGGAAGGCGCGCCCGACCTCGGTGGCCTGGCCGCCGGGACGGAACAGGCCGGTCTGGTCCTTGTCGCTGGCAGGCAGCCCGAACCAGGCGTACCGGTGCAGCCAGGGCAGCCCGCGCAGCATCCGGGTCGCCTCGGTGAGGAACGCCGCCTGCTGCGCCTGGGTCGGGAAGCGGACCCCGTTCGAGAAGTCGATCAGCGCGAACTCGGTGAGCCAGATCGGCAGCCCGTACCGGTCGTGCACCGCCTGGAGGTAGGAGCGGAGCTGGCTCACCGCGTTGGCGGCGCGGAAGTCACCGCCGTACCAGTGCAGGGCGATGAAGTCGACCCGCAGGCCGCGTTCCCTGACACCGGCCATGAAGCGGTCGAGCCACTCCCCCGGCCGGTCCCCGCCCCAGGCCACCGCCGGGCTGCCCAGCGGCAGGCCGGTCGCCTCCAACTGCGGCCACAGGTCCAGCGCCCGCTCCACGCTCATGTTCGCCTGGCCGTTCAGGTCCGGCTCGTTGAACCCGAGCAGGTACTTCCCGTTCTGCCGGGCCTGCCGCAGGTTGGCGGCGGTCACGCTGTCGGCGCCCCAGATCATCGGCACGAACTCGCTGCCGCGCGGGGTGGTCACGCCCGGGTGCGCGACGTTCCAGGTGTAGTACCAACTCGCCCCGGAGTCGGCCAGCGCCCCGTCGACGCCGTCGAAGGTCCAGACGCCGACGCCCTTCTTCGTCGAGGTGGCGGCGGGCGGTGGCGCGGCCGGGCGTACCGCCGTGGGGGTCGGCCGGGACGACGGGCTCGCCGACGGCGACGTGCCGGCGGCCGGGGTGGTGGGTGTCGCGGACGGCGTACCGGGCGCGTCCGGGGAGGCCGGCGGCGAAGACGCCTCGAACGCCGGTGCCGCCACCGGTGGCGGTGGTGCCGCCGGTGCCGGCGTCGGACTGGTCCGCTGCGCGACTGCGATGGCACCGACCGCGAGGACGACCACCGCGACGGCGGCGGCGACCGGCCCGGCGACCTTGGCCGACCCGGCCGGCAGGAGGCCCGCCAGCCCGCGTGGGCGGGCCGCGTGCACACCCCCGGGCGCACCGCCGCCGGTCTGCACGACGGCGGTGCGCCCGAACGCCTCGACCGTCGGGTCCGGGGTCGGGGCGTGGGGGCTCACCGCGCCGGCCCGTGGGGTGACCGGCGCGACGTTCGGGGTGAGGGTCGGCGACAGCGGCAGGTGGGTCAGCACGCTCTCGGCGACGCCGGGCGGGACGGGCAGCAGCGGGAGCCCGGCGAGCAGCCGGTCGATCGGGAACAGTTGGCCGCCGGAGCCGCCGCACCGGCCGCACTCGCGGACGTGGCGGGCCAGGCGCTTACGCCACAGCGGGTGGGGCGTGCCGTCCCAGCCCCGGGTCAGCTCCCGCATCCCGGCGCAGTCGGCGGTCCGCAGCGCGTGGACCACGCTCCGGGCCGCCTCCAACTGCTCCTTCATCCGCTGTACCCGCACCGCCGCGTGGGCCGGGGTGAGGCCGAGGGCGGCGGCCAGCTCGGTGCGGTCCAGGTCTCCGGTCGACTCCAGCCACCAGAGCGCCAGCAGGGTCTGGTCGTCGGGGTCCAGCCAGCGGGTCGCCTCGGCGACCTCCCGCCGTTGGTCGGTCAGGCCGAGCCGGAGGATCGTCAGGCCGGCGAAGTCCGCCGCCGGATCCGGCACGCCGTACGCGACGTCGAGGTCCGAGGTGTGCTCCTGCGCGGTACGGCGCCGTTGTTCGCGATCACGGACCTGGCGGACCGCGATGGCGATCAGCCACGACCGGTAGGCGGTCGGGTCCCGCAACTCGGTCAGGTACCGCACGACGCGTAGCAGCGTCTCCTGGACCACGTCGTCGACGTCGGCGTGCCCGCGCAACGCCCGGCCGACCACGTTGTAGACCAGCGGCAGGGAGGCCGCGAGCAGGGCGTCGAGCGCCTGTGGTTCGCCGGCGCGGGCGGCGATCACCAGACTCGCGTCCGCGCCACCCCGGTCTCCGACCCGCATACCCGCCACTCCTCCACGTGATCGCACCGCCACCGCACTCCGGGCGGACGAGACATCCGGCCGATGCCTCCCCACAGGAGACGGCAGGGCCGGGACGAGATAACAGTTTCCGCGAACATCGTCGCCACGGCCATGGCCGGGACGTCGCGGACTCAGATGAGGCGGGCGACCTCGTCGCGCATGACCTCGGTGGCGCCACCACCGATGGCGAGGAACCGGGCGTCCCGGCTGATCCGCTCCACCGAACCCTCCCGGACGAACCCGGCCCCGCCGTGGAACTGCACCGCCGCGTAGGCGATCTCGTTGGCCAGCTCCGGCAACTGCGCCTTGAGCAGCGCCGCGTACACCCGGCCGTCGGCGCCCCGGTCGAGCTGCGCGGCGGCGTGGTAGAGCAGCGTCTTGCCGGCGGCAAGCCGCCCCACCAGGTCCGCGACCCGGTGCCGGACCGCCTGCTTGTCCCAGAGCACCCCGCCGTACGCGGGCCGGCTGCGCGCCCAGCCGACGGTGGCGTCCAACGCCGCCTCGGCCAACCCGACCGCCTGTGCCGCCAGGCAGAGCCGCTCGTGGTCGAGGCCACGCATCAGCAACGCGAAGCCCGCCCCTTCCGGGCCGATCCGGTGCGCCGCCGGAACCCGGCAGTCGGTGAGGACGAGCTCGCCGGTGTCGGCGCAGTGCCAGCCGGACTTGTCGAAGGTGCGCCCGTTGGCCAGGCCGGGTGCGCCCCGCTCGACGGCGAACAACGACAACCCGTGCCGTCCCGCGTCGCCGGTGCGGGCCACCACGAAGAAGAGGCCGGCGATGTTGGCGTTGGTGATGAAGGTCTTGGTGCCGTCCAGGACGTACGTGTCGCCGTCGCGGCGGGCCCGCAGAGCGAGCCGGGTGAGGTCGGAACTCGCCTCGGGTTCGGTCACCGCCAGCGCGGCGACGGTCCGCCCGGCGAGGATCGCCGGCAGCCACCGCTCGACCTGCGCGGCGCTGCCGGCCCGGGCCAGGTGCAGCGCGGAGAAGTCGGTGTGCGTGCCGACCGAGCTGGCCACCCCGCCGAAGGTGGACCGGCCCAGTTCCTCGTGGAACACCACCGCGCCCCGGACGCCCGCCTCCCCGCCGCCGAGGCGGGTCGGGAAGGAGAGGCCGAGCAGCCCGAGGTCACCGAGGCGGGTGAACGCCCCGGGTGGTACCCGCCGCTGCCGCTCCCACTCGGGTGCGGCGGGTACCACGTCCCGGGCCACCACCAGCCGGATCAACTCGCGCAGGGACCGGTGCTCCTCGGCGAGGAACGTCCGGTCCAGGTCGAGGGCGGCGAGGACGCCGTTGTCACCCACCGGTCACCCGTCCCCGGGCGTACGGGTGGGGTCGTGCCACTGGATCGCCCGGCCCTGGCGCAGTTGGGCGATCGGGTATCCGGACCGGTCGTGCAGCGTCGCCTCGTCCACGCAGAAGTCCTCCGTCGACCAGACCGTCCGGTTGACCACGTGGTGCCAGCCTCCCGCGACGTCACCGACGTCGGGTGCGAAGTGGATGGTGAAGTCCACCGACGGCACGAAGTGCGGCGGCGGGGCGAGGGTGAACAGGCCGGGCGGCAGCGCGTCGAGATAGATGGAGGCGACGGCGTGCGGTCCGAGTGCCTCGCCCAACTCGGCCTCGGGTGCGATCCGTACCCAGGCGGAGGTGCCGTCGGCCAGGCTCGCCGGCCTGCCGGTGCGGACGTCGAGCTGGGCGCTGTAGGCCAACGGCCGGTGCCGGGGCACGTACGCGGGCAGCGTCTCCGGGTCGCCCCAGGCCGCCGGGTCCTCCCGTCGACGCCAACGGAACCGCTGACCGACCGGCACCAGCGAGGCCATCGCGTGCACCCGGGCGCGGTCCTGCTGGCTGAGCGTGATCCGCAGGCTGGCGGTGGCCCGTCCCCGGTGCAGCGTCTCGGTGGTCATTTGCACCGGTCCGGGGCGTACCCCCGCCACGAAGTGCAGGGTGACGGCCTGCGGGGCGAAACCGTCAACGCTGTCGGCGGCGTCCACGATCCGGCCGAGCACGAACCCGCCGAAGATGCCCTGCATCCCGAGCCATCGTTGGGCGAAGACCGGCGAGCCCATGCGCTACCTCTCCAGCCGGACGAAGTCCTGCGGTCCCGGTGCCGCGCCGGTGCCGAGCCGCCGCCAGCCGGACAGGTCGGCGGCCAGCACGTCGCCGGTGGCGTCGGGCGGCACCGACGGGCCACGCCGCCAGCGCGCGCCCGGCAGGTCCGGCAACGGCGTGTCCGGTCCGAGGTGGACGGTGTCGGCCAGCGGCAGGGCAGGGGCCGGCAGGCGGTCGGCGGGGTGGAACTCCGCCGGCCCGCCGAACCAGGCGAGCACGGTGGCGCCACCCGGGGCGCTCATCCGGGTCCGGACCGCGCCGGCCGGTACGAAGGTCAGGTCGCCCCGGCGGTAGGTGGCGTCGCCGAGCAGCAGCTCGCCGTCGAGCACGACGAACTCCTCGTCGACCAGATAGCCGCCCGCCACGCTGCGGGCGAAACCGGCCGGGAAGTGGCCGTGCACCACGAAGGCACCCGACCGGGAGGCGAGTCGGGTGAGGTGGAAGCCGAGGTTCGCGCCGGGCATCGGCACCTCCCGCCACGGGTGACGGGCGGCGGTCAGGTCGACCTGCTCGGGCCGGGGCGCCCGGCCACGACCGACGGCGGGCCCGTCCGGGCCGGTGCCGCTCACTCGACACCCGCCGGCTCGGCCAGGGCCAGCGTACGGTGGGCCGAGCGCAGCACGGCCGCGTCGACGAGTCGACCCGACTCGTCGAGGACCACTCCGCTGCCGGCGGCGGTGGTCCGGTCGAGCAGGGCGATGACGGCGCGGGCCGCCTGGACCTCCGCCATCGTCGGGGTGAACACCTCGTGCACCACCGGTAGCTGGCGGGGGTGGATGCAGGCGCGACCGGCGAAGCCCTGCCGGCGCAGCCGACGCGTCGAGTCCGCCAGCGCCACCGGATCGGCGGTGATCGTGGACACCGGCCCGACCGGCGGATGCAGGCCGGCGGCGGCGCTGGCCACCACCACCTGGCTGCGGATCGGGGCCAGTTCGGCGTCGTCGGCACCGGGAGAGAGACCGAGTTCGCCCGCGAGGTCGACCTCGCCGATCTGGAGCTGGTAGACCCGCGCCTGCCGGGCGACGGCGGGTACGTCGAGCAGCGCGGTGGCGGTCTCCACCATCGGCATCAGCAGGGTGTCGTGGTCACCGGCGGCGGCGAGCAGCTCGGCGGCGGCGGCCACGTCGGTGGAGGTGTCCACCTTGGCCAGCACCACTCCGGTCAGGGCCGGCGCTCCGGCCAGCGCCCGCAGGTCCGTCTCGGCGAGGGGGCCGGAGTTGACCCGTACCCAGATCGGCAGGTGGGTCGGGCGGCCGGCGAGCCAGGTCACCACGGCGTCGCGGGCGGCGGCCTTGCCGGCCAGCGGCACCGCGTCCTCCAGGTCGACGATGAGCGCGTCGGCACCCCGTTCCGGCGCCTTGGCCAGCTTGTCGGCGGCGTTGCCGGGCACGTACAGGTAGGAGCGGGGTGGGAAGGGCACACCCATCAGATCGTCACCTCGCCCCGCACCAGGGCCTTGGCGACGACGGTACGCAGGATGTCGTTGGTGCCCTCGCCGATGCTCATCAGGATCGCGTCGCGGTAGAGCCGCTCGACCTCGAACTCGGTGGAGTAGCCGTACCCGCCGTGGATCTTCATCGCCTCGATCGCGGCCTCCAGGGCCACCTCCGAGCAGAAGATCTTCGCCATGCCGGTCTGTGCGTCGGCGCGTCCCCGACGGACCGCGTCGGCCGACCAGTACGCCATCAGCCGGGCCGCCTGCACCTGGGTGGCGATGGTGGCGAGCTTGATCTGGACGGCCTGGAAGTCGGCGATGTGCGTGCCGAACGCCTTGCGCTGACCGGCGTAGCCGAGCGCCTCCTCGTGGGCGCGCTGGGCGATGCCGACCGAGCGGGCGGCGATGTTGACCCGGCCCCACTCCAGGGCGGAGAGCGCCTGCTTGAGTCCGGTGCCCTCGATGCCGCCGAGCAGCCGGTCGGCGGGCACCCGTACGTCGTCGAGCAGCACCTCGCAGGACTCGGTGCCCTTGTAGCCGAGCTTCGGGATGTCCCGGGTGACGGTGAAGCCGGGAAGGTCGGCGTCGACCAGGAGGACGCTCATGCCCCGGTGCGCGGGGACGGCCGTCGGGTCGGTCTTCACCAGCACCGGCAGCGGGTCGGCGTACCGGGCGTTGGTGATCCACATCTTGGTGCCGTTGACCACGTAGTGGTCGCCGTCGCGGCGGGCGGTGGTGCGGATGCCCTGGAGGTCGGTGCCGGCGTCCGGTTCGGTCAGCCCGATGCCCGTGCGGCGCTCGCCGGTGGCCAGCCCCGGCAGGTACGTCTGCTTCTGCTCCTCGGTGCCGTGCATGGCGATCATGCGGCAGGCCAGCGAGTGGCTGCCGAGGATGCCGGCGATGCCCATCCAGCCGCGCGAGATCTCCTCGAAGACCAGGGCGAACGACACCGGGTCGAGGTCGAGGCCGCCGTACGACTCGGGAACGGTGACGCCGAACAGCCCCATGTCCGCCATCCCCCGCACGATCTCCGTCGGGTAGCGGCCGGTCTGTTCCCACTCCCGCGCCACCGGGATGATCTCCCGGTTCACGAAGGACCGCAGCAACTGCTGGAACTCGCGTTGCTCCTCGGTGAGGGTGAAGTCCATCGGTGCCTCCTGGGGGTGAACGTCAGCGGGGGGAACGTCAGCAGGGTGAACGTCAGCGGGGTGCGCGGCGGAAGATCGGCAGGGCACGGCCGTCGGGCAGGTCGACCCAGTCGACCCGGACCCGGTCACCGATCCGCCAGCCGTCGAGGTCGTCGGGGCCGTCGGTGACGAGCCGGGTGAGCAGCAGCGGGCCCTCGGCGAGCCGGACCCGGGCCACGGTGTACGGAGCGGCCAGGTCCCGCCGGGGCGGGCGGTGCACATGCGTGTACGTGTCGACCTGCCCGTCACCACCGGCCTCGGTGAACCCCAGACCGGCGGTCGCGCCGCAGCGGGTGCAGACCGCGCGGGGCGGAAGCTGGCGGTGCCCGCAGCCGGTGCACTCCTGCACCACCAGCCGGTGGTCACGGGTCGCCTGCCACCAGCCCTCGGTGAGGTCGTCGGCGGGCGGCACCTCGGGTGGCGGGTTCATCAGCGCACCCCCAGTACGACGGTGGCGTGGGTGGACAGGATCGCGCCGGTGCCGTGCGCCACCGCGATCCGGGCACCCGGCACCTGCCGGGCACCGGCCTCGCCGCGCACCTGGCGTACCGCCTCGACCAGCAGCAGCACCCCGAACTGGCCGGGGTGGCAGTAGGACAGGCCGCCGCCGGAGGTGTCCAGCGGCAGGGCGCCGCCCGGCCGGATGCGGCCGTCGGCGATGAAGTCGAGCACCTCGCCCTCGCCGCAGAAGCCGAGCGCCTCCACGCTCAGCGCGGCGGTGATGGTGAACGAGTCGTACACCTGCACCACGTCCACGTCGGCCGGGGTGATCCCGGCGCGCGCGTACGCCTCGGCGGCGGCCTCCCGTGCTCCGGTGTCCAGGATGTCGTCGGCGCCGGTCATCGACGCGGTGGACGAGCGTTCGCCGTAGCCGAGCACCGCCACCGGGGTGTGCCGCAGGTCGCGGGCCCGGTCGGCACTGGTCAGCACGATCGCACCGCCGCCGTCGGTGACCAGGCAGCAGTCCGCGACGGTCAACGGGGTGGAGACCATCGGCGCGGCGCGGACCTCGTCGACGGTCAGCGGGGGCGCGTCGTGGCGGTACGCGGCCGGATTGAGCCGGGCCCACTCGCGCGCGGCGACGGCGATCTCGGCGAGTTGGTCCGGGGTGCCGCCGTACCGGTGCAGGTACGCCTGCGCCGCCATCGCGTAGTACGAGATCGGGTACAGCGGTGCGTACGGCGTCTCGAACTGCGCTTCCGGGGTGTGCTGCTCGACCACCCCGGCGAGGCTGCGGGAGCGCGCCGAGCGCTGGTTGGACGCGAAGCTGACCACCACGACGTCGGCCTGGCCGGCGTCGATCGCCTGCACCGCGCGGGCCACCATCATCTCCGCGGCACTGCCGCCGACGAAGCTGGCGTCGACCCAGCGGGGCCGCACGCCGAGGTGCTCGGCCAGCGAGGTGGTGGAGAAGCGGGAGATGCCGGTGGTGGCGAGCCCGTCGACGTCCGCGAGTGTCAGCCCGGCGTCGGCGAGGGCCCGGGTGACCGCCTGGGTCTGCAACGTCAGGGTGCTGGCGGTGGTGACGCCCAGGTCGGACTCGGCGACGCCGACGACGGCCACCGTGGCGCGGTCGCGCCCGGTCACCTCGCACCCTCCGGTGGCCCGGCCGGCGCGCCCGGCCCGTCGGCGGTGCCGAGCAGCACGGTCGCCCGCGCCGGTCGGGCCGCCGGGCGCTCGGGGCCGTAGTCGCTGGCGAGGATGGTGGCGGCCAACTCGACCTCGATCCGGTCGTCCGCGACCCCGACCACGGTGCCGGTGCACCGCACCGTCTCCCCGGCGAACATCAGGTTGCGGAAGGTGAAGGAGAGCTGGTGCACGAAGCAGGCCGGGCCGAAGGTGTCCTGGATCAGCTCCACGAAGAGAGCCCCGAAGACCTGCCCGTCGACCACCGGGCCGGGCACCTGGGCGGCGGCCACGAACTCCGGGTCGTAGTGCAGGCGGTACCAGTCCCAGGTGGCACCGGCGTAGGCCACCATGTCGACCAGGTCGATGGTGCGGCACAGCTCCGGCAGGGTGTCGCCGACCCGGGGGCTCATCCGGCCTCACCGTCCATCGCGACCAGGATGATCGTCTCCTCGTTCACGGCGAGCAGGTCGCCGTCCTGGTCGGTGTAGGTGGCCCGGGAACCGACGATCAACATGTCCTTGCCGTCGCGGGTGCGCTTCTCGGTCAGGTCGTGGATCTCCCACGTCGCGGTGATCACGTCGGACGGCCGGACCCGCCGGTGGAAGGTGTACGCGTTGCCGCCGCGGACCTGCCGGGTGCCCGGCACGTCCAGGTGCCAGGAGTGACCGGCGTAGCCGTCCCGGTCCATCGGCAGCCCGGTGTACTGGCCCGTCTCGCAGATCAGCGTCGGTGGCGCGGTCACCCCGGGCAGCCCGTGCGCGCGGGCGAACTCGCCGTCGCGATAGATCGGGTTGTCGTCGCCGATCGCCTGGGCGAAGTAGCGGCAGGCGGCGGCGCCGAGCGGCTCCGGCGCGGTGTAGACCCGGCGGCTGCCCAGCAGCGCCCGCACCTCGTCGGTCAACAGGCTCATCGGCTCCCCCCGGCGGGCTCGGTGGGCTCGGTGGATACGGCGGGCTCGGCGGGCTCGGGGTAGACGGCGGTCGGGAAGACCTCCAGCAGGAACTCCGGGCGCAGCAGCGCGGCGCAGATCGCCCCGGTCGACGCCGGCCAGGGCGGGCCGAGCAGCCGCTCGCGTACCCCGGCGACGGCCCGGTAGTCGCCGATCGCCGACGCCACGCAGTACTCGGTGGTCTCCACCAGGTCCTGCGGGCCCAGCCCGGCGTGCGCCAGCAGGTGCCGGATCGCGCCGTAGGTCACCTCGGCCTGCGCGCCGATGTCGTCGGGGTGCAGCGCCTGCTGGGTCTGCATGTCCAGGGCGGCGAAGCCGGACATGTACAGCGTCCGGCCGGCGCGTACCCCGGGCGCGTAGGTCAGCGAGTCGTAGCGCGACCAGCCCGGGTTGACCAGTTCGAGCGGGTGCCGCGACGCGGTGACGTCGATGGCCACCAGCACGTCGGGGTGGTGCAGCCGACTCATCAGGATGCCGCCGGCCCCCGGGTAGACACCGGCGCCGCCCAGACGTTCGCGGCGGACCCGGTGGGTCCTGCGATAGACGTCGCGGGTCGCCGGGGTGGAGTAGTCGTAGGTGGTGACGGCGGCGTCCAGGGACAACCCGACGGCGGTCAGCAGGTCCTGCGCCCGGTCCAGGCAGTACGCGTACTGGCCGACGAAGTCGCCGGGGTACACCACCTCACCGGCGGCGTCCAGCGGCAGCATGGTCGGCAGATAGACCGCGCCGTCGTGGCCGTCGCGCACCGGTGACGGCACCCAGGTCCCGTCGGCGCGGGGTTCGCTGGCGGCGAGCGTCTGCCCGCCACCGGCCACCGCGTGCAGCTCCACCTCGATCAGCGCGGCCCGGCGTACCAGCCGCTCCACCACCACGGTGCGGACCACCGGCTGGTGGTCGCCGAAGACCTCGGCGCGCACGGCCGCCGCGACGGCGTACTCGTCGAGGCCGGCGACGGTGATGTTCTCGGTGACGCGGGTGACGTCGGCCGGACCGTGCCCGGCGGCCTCCAGGATGGCCAGCACCTTCCGGTACGCGGTGCGGGCCTGGCTGGCCATGTCACCGCCGACGGTCATCCGGCCCAGCGCGGGGTCGAGCGCGGCGGCGGTGTGGCCCGACGTCCAGGCCGCGTCGCCGTCGGCCAGGCCGAGGCAGAAGGTGAACCCGTCGTACGGGAACCAGGGGAAGTGGGCGGGGCGGATCGCGGACAGCGGCACGTGGGTCTCCCGGGTCAGTCGCCGGCGGCGGCCAGAGCCGCCACGATCGGGTCGAGGCTGTCGAGGTCGTCGAGGCGGCGCACCAGGTCGACGACGGGCGTACCGACGTCACCGGCGTTGCCCAGGAACTTGGCGGTCACCTCGTCGTCGCTCAGCGGGGCGTCGGGTCCACCACCGCTGCGCGGCACCGTGCCGCGTACGGTCGTGCCGTCGGCGAGGGTGAGCACGACGGTGCCGGGGGCGTCGGCGGCATGCCCACCGGTGTCGGCGATCCGCCAGCGCACCCGGTCGGCGAGGGCCGCCACGTCGGCGCGGGCGATCGACTCGGGCTGGTAGCTGGCGGTGGTCAGATCGCCGTCGAGCAGCATCGCGGCGACGCTCCACGGCAGCGAGAACTTCGCCGCGTACGGGGTGGCCGGGCGGGCCAGGTCCCGGCCGGGCCCACAGACGGTGGGTGCCGAGTCGGGGTGCACGTCGACGTCGACTCGGGTGACGGCGGCCGGGTCGGCGGGGAATCCGGGTTGCCGGCGGGCGTCCCGGGCGGCGTCGATCGCGGCGTGGGAGAGCTGGCAGGCCGGATAGGGCTTGATGCCGATCCGGGTGGTCTCCCACCGGGTGCCGAGTCCGTCCACGATGGACGCGGGCGCGACCGGACCGGTGGCCAGGGCGTCGAAGACGCCGTGCGGGCCGTCGAGGACGTTCGCCGGGCCGGAGGCACCGGCGGCGGCGAGCCGGGCGGCGAGCACCCCGGCGTGCGAGGCGAAGCCGGGGTGCAGTTGCTTGGTCGACGCGCCGGTGTGCAGGAAGGCGAGCAGGCCACCGGCCTGGCTGCCGGCGATGCCGAGGGCGTCGGTGGCCCGGGCCGCGTCGAGCCCGAGCAGCCGCGCGGTGACCAGCGCGGACGAGAAGACCCCGGCGACCATGGTGGCGTGCAGACCACGGGCGTGGAAGCCGTGCGGGGCGGCGGCGGCCACCCGGCACACCGTCTCGTAGCCGACCACGGCGGCGGTGAGCACCTGTCGCCCGGTGGCGCCCACCTGCTCGCCGACGGCGAACGCGGCGGGCAGCACCACGGCGGTGGCGTGCACCAGACCGGCGGCGTGCGTGTCGTCGAAGTCCAGCGCGTGCACCAGGGCGCCGCTGGCCAGCGCGGCGGCCGGGGCACCGATCCGGGCACGGCCGCCGAGCGGGGTGGCCTCCGCCGGGCCGCCGAGGTCGCGGGCGACCACCAGCACCGGATCGACCACGCCCGCGCGCCGACCGGCCAGGGCGGTGCCCAGGCCGTCGAGCAGGTGCCGCAGCGCAGCGTGCCGCACCGGCTCCGGCAGCTCGACGGTGCCGGTCGCCCAGTCCGCCAGGTCGGACGCGATCATCGGCTGGCCGCCTCCGTGCCGGGATCGGCGGTACGCGGACGGGCCGCCTCACCGTCGTCGGTCACGCCGCCGTCCCCGGCCGGGCCGAACGCGCCCGCCTCGGCGAGGACGGCGACCGCCTGCGGGTCGAGTCCGAGCAGGTCGCCGGTGACCGTGGCGAAGTCCTCGTTGCGCAGCGGCGCCCGCCGGTACGCGGGCGGTTCGTCACCGACCCGGACCGGGCTGGCGAGCTGCTGCACGGTGCCGAAGCGGGGATGGTCGGTGGTGACGATCAGGTCGCGGGCGGCGGTGTGCTCCTCGGTCAACGCGGCGCCCACGTCGTTGATCGGTCCGCACGGGATCGCGGCGGCGTACAGCTCGGGCAGCCACTCGTCGACGGTCCGTTGCCGGAAGATGTCCGCCAGCGCGGAGAGCAACTCCTCGCGGTTCTCCCGCCGGGCACCGAAGTTCGCGTACGGCGACCCGTCGGCGGCCCACTCCGGGTGGCCGACCAGCCGGGCCAGGCGGGCCCAGAACTTCTCCTTGGCGCAGCCGACCACCATCCAGCCGTCCTTGGCCTGGAACACCTGGAACGGCACCAGGGACGGGTGGGCCGAGTGGTGGGTGCGTACCGGCGCGAACCCGGCGTTGAGGTGCCAGGTGGCCGGGTAGGTGAGCAGCGAGATCGCGGTGTCGTAGAGGCTCACGTCGCAGTCCATGCCGACGCCGTCGCGGCGGGCCGCGTGCACCCCGGCGAGCAGCGAGATGGCCGCGACGAACCCGCCGGAGAAGTCGACGAGCGACAGCCCGGACTTGGTCGGCGGGCCGTCGGGTTCGCCGGTCAGCTCCATCCAGCCGGCCAGGCCCTGGAGGATGTAGTCGTAGCCGGGCTCGGCGTGGCGCGGCCCGGTCATCCCGAAGCCGGTCAGCGAGACGCAGACGATCCGGGGGTTGAGGTGCTTGAGGTCGTCGTAGCGGATGCGCATCTTCGCCGGCACGTCGCCGCGCAGGTTGGAGTAGACCACGTCGGAGACGGCGACCAGCTTCTCGAACACCTCCCGGCCGGCGTCGGTGCTCAGGTCGAGCGAGAGACTGCGCTTGTTGCGGTTGAACGTCTCGAAGAAGAGCGAGTCCTCGTCCTGCGCGTACGGCGGGACGTACCGGCCCACGTCGCCACCGGCGCGCGGATCCTCGATCTTGATGACCTCGGCACCGAGGTCGGCGAGGTGCACGGTGCCGAACGGGCCGGCGCCGTACTGCTCGATCGCGATGATGCGGATGTCGGCCAAGGGTCTCATGTGGCGGCTCCGGTCAACTCGGCGATCAGGGCGATGATCTCGTCCTGGGCGGCTCGGGTGTCGGCGGCCGGCAGCCCGTGGGTGGGCGGGCTCAGCTTGACCGAGTCGGCGATCCCGTCGTACGCGGCGATCCGGTCGGCGACGTCGGCGCGGGTCCCGGTCAGGGTGAGCCCGTCGACCATCCGGTCACTGACGGCGTCGGCCAGGTAGTCGGCACCGGCTCCGGCACGGAACGCGTCGACGACCTGCTGCTGGTCGTCGGCGAGGTCGTGGAAGGCGAAGAAGTCGGCATAGGTGCGGACGGTGGCGTAGAAGCCGACCAGGCCGGCGGCGCGGCGACGGGCCACCTGCCGGTCGTCGGCGATCGAGCAGCACGCCGAGACGACGACGTCGAGGTCGGCCCGGGTCCGGCCGTCGGCGCGGTCGATGCCGACGGTCAGGTCGGGCAGGATCTGCTCGGCGAGGTAGCGGGGCGAGCAGAGTTCGTGGCTGATCCACCCGTCACCGATCTCACCGGCCAGGCGGGTCATCAGCGGCCCCATCGCGGCCAGGTACACCGGGATCGCCTCGGCCGGCACCGCGAAGGGCCGCTCGTAGCCCCGGATGCGCATCGGCTCGTACTCGCCGTCGAGCAGCATCGGCTCGCCGCTGGTGCAGTGCCGCCAGAAGTGCCGGATGTTGCGGACGGTCTCCCGCATGTGCGGCACGGGCTTGCCGAACACCACGTGGTGCCAGTCCTCGTTGAGCCGCTTGACGCCGGAGCCGAGGCCCAGCACGAACCGTCCACCGGAGAGTTCGTCCAGGTCCAGCGCCTCCAGAGCGGTGATCATCGGACTGCGGGTGAAGGCGAGCACGATGGAGGTACCGATCCGGGCGGTCTCGGTGGCGGCGGCCAGCGCCGCGGCCGTGCCGGTGGCGCTGCGGTGCAGCTCGGAGACCCAGAGCACCTCGGCCCCGGCCCGCTCGGCCCGGCGGCCGGCGTCGGCCACCTCGGCGAGCGTCTCGCCCCACGGCTGGTACGTCAGGCGAAGTGTCATGCGCTCGCCCCGTCCGGAAGGGACAGTGGCGTGGCGGCGACCGGGAAGATCCCCTCGACCTGTTCGGCGCCTCGCTTGTAGACGTAGAAGGTGCGCTTGAAGGCGCAGACCTGCTTGCCGTCCTGGTTGAGCGTGCGGGTGCGGACCGTGACGATGCCGGCGTGCGGCCGGGAGCCCGACTCACGCTTCTCCAGCACCAGTGACTCGCTGTAGAGCGTGTCTCCGGCGAACACCGGGTGCGGCAGGCTGATGTCGTCCCAGCCGAGGTTGGCGAAGGCGTTCTGGGTGAGGTCGGTGACGCTCTGCCCGACCGCGATGGCCAGGGTCAGGGTCGAGACGACGAGCGGTCTGCCGAACTCGGACCGGGCCGCGTACTCCGCGTTGAAGTGCATCTGACTGGTGTTCATCGTCAGCAGGGTGAACCAGGTGTTGTCGGTCTCGGTGACGGTGCGCCCGAGCGGGTGCTGGTAGACGTCACCGACCTGGAAGTCCTCGAAGAAACGTCCGGTCCATCCTTGGCGCACCGTCATCGGTCGATCCTTTCGACAGCCCTGAACTGCGGCTAGTTTATTTGTCTGACTTTTTTCGTGTCAAGGCTCCGTAAGCGATCTGGACTGCTGATACAGGAAAACAAAAGGCGCCCTGCCGCCGTTCGGCAGGACGCCTTGATGAAAACTCAGAACTTTAGGGTGACGCTTCTTTCACCGTTGCTCGTAGGCCCGCCGCACGGTGCCCAGATGAGCGCGCATCGCCTCGCGCGCACCGGCCTCGTCGCGGGCCTGCACGTACCCGCAGATCTCGGTGTGCTCGGCGTCGATCTGGCTCCAGTACTCCGCCGGCATGTCCCGATCCGCGGTCCGCGCCTGCAACACCCGGAACACCGGCTCGACCATCACCCCGAGCAGTTGGTTGCCGGTCGCCTCGACCAGCACCCCGTGGAACGTCACGTGCTCCCGGAACTTGCGGCCCCGGGCACGGGTCAGCTTCTCCCGCTCCACCGCCTGGCGCATCAGCGTCAGGTGCTCGTCGGCGTGGCGCAGCGCGGCCAGCCCCGCGGCCGGCACCTCCAGGCTCTCCCGCGCCTCCAACAGATTGTCCAGCGTGATGTCGCGCGCCCCGGACATCAGCCCGAGACTCATCTCCAGGTACTCGCTGACCTGGTCGAACTGGACCCGCGCCACGAACGTGCCACCGGTGGTGCCCCGGGTGGTGCGGATCAGGTCCTTGGAGGCCAGCACCCGCAGCGCCTCCCGGATGGTGCTCCGACTGACCCCGAAGATCTCGGACAGCTCGATCTCGGTGGGCAGCCGGTCACCCGCCGTCAACGAGCCGTCCAGGATCCGCTCCCGGAGTTGGTCGGCGACCTGCTGGTAAGCCGGGCGTACCCGGGTGACCCCGAGCACCTCGGGGCCCTTGCGGTCAGCCGGAATCACCTGCTCCGGCCGGGCAGTCTGGGCCCCCGTCACGTCCTTGGCCATGGTCACTCCGGCTCCGCATCCCCTCGGCCCCGCACCCTCGCGTGCGGCTTCGTCGCGAACAACCACGGTAGGCCATCCGATGCTCGGCGCAGCGTCACCCATGGCCGACTCCGACACCTCAAAAGTCCGCGCCGGTGGCGCCCGCCGACGCCGACGCCGTGGCCAGCTCGCCGACCAGGGCACGGGTCGCCGCCCGCTCCTGCGGCGTGCCGTAGAGCTGTGCCGCGAACGTCGTCGCCCCGGCCGCCTCGTAGCGTCCGATCTCCGCCCGTACCTCGGCGGCGTCGCCGACGATCGCCATCTGGTTGGCCCGCGCGAAACCCTCCCGGTCGAGCATCGCGCGGTACGACGGCTTGTCGTCGTACCAGCCGAGCACCGGATCGATGGCGGCCCGGGCGCGGCGCGGATCGTCGGTCACACACACGGCTGCGGTCACCACCACCTCGGGTGCCGGCCGACCCGCCCCGACCGCCGCCGCGGTGATCGCCGGCACGGTCAGCTCCGCCAGCGTACGCGGGCCGACCATCCAGGTCACCGTGCCCGAGGCCAGTTCGCCGGTGAGTTCCAGCATCTTCGGGCCGAGCGCGGAGACCATCACCGTCGGCACCGGCGGGTCACCGGCGATGGTCAGGTCGCCCCGGGCGGTGACCACCTCGCCGGAGAACCGGACCCGCTGCGTCAACGCCCCGTTGAGCGCGGTCAGGTACTCGCGCATGTAGCGGGCCGGCCGGGCGTACGACATGCCCCAGCAGGGCTCGACCACCTGCGGGTGCGACGGGCCGACGCCGAGCACCAGCCGCCCGCCGATCAGCATGTTGGTGGTGAGCGCCTGCTGGGCCAGCGCCATCGCGTGGCGCGGGTACACCGGCACCACGGCGGTCCCGATCCGCAGCCGCGACAGACCGCGTCCGACCGCCCCGATGACGGTCAGCGCGTCGTGCCCGAAACCCTGGGTCAACCAGACACTGGCGATTCCGTCGGCCTCCGCGCCGTGCAGGAGCTGCTCGATCTCGTCGATCTGCTCGATGTGGCTGAAGATGCCGTACTCCATCAGTGCCCTCCCCCGCCGCCGTGCCGGAACTCCCGCATCGTCTCTCCCCGGTGCTGCGCCGAGGCGTCCGACCGGGCCAGCATCGCCAGCCCGAACGCCTCGGCGGCGCCCCGCTGCGCCTGCACCGCCGTCCAGACCGTCTCCACGGTGGTGGTCAACACGTCGAGCGGGTGCCGGGCGATCTCCGTGGCGATCGCCAGCGCCCGGTCGGTCAGTTCCGACGCGCGCGTGACCTCGGTGACCAGCCCGAGTTGGAGCGCCCGACGGGCGTCGATCCGGTAGCTCCGCCCGGTGAGCACCATCCGCATCACCTCGCCGAGCGGCAGTCGGCTCAACGCGCCGACCGCCTCGACCGGGTTCGCCAGGCCGACGTCGTGATGGGTGTCGAAGAACGTGGCGTGCTCGGCGCAGAGCACCACGTCCGCGTCGTTGACGAAGTGCCAGCCGCCGGCACAGCAGTGCCCGTTCACCGCGGCCACCACCGGCTTGAACACCCCCAGGTCGCGGGCGGTCAACGCGACCCGACCGGCGTGGTCCAGCGACGGGCTGGTGACCCCGGCGTCGAGCGTGTCGTCGACGTCAAAGCCGGTGCAGAAGCCGCGCTCGCCGGCACCGGTGACCACGGCCGCGTGCAGCCCGTCGTCGGCGCCGAACGCCTGCCAGGTGCGGCGCAGCTCGTCGACCATGGTCCGGTCGTACGCGTTGAGCCGGTGCGGCCGGTCCAGGGTGACCAGCAGCACCCGGTCGTGGCGGGCCAGACCGAGCGTGGTGGTCCGAGGCAGTCCGCTCATCCCGGCTCGCCCGCCTCGGCCACCGGCAGCGGGCTCAGCAGGTACGAGCGGGTCATCCGCAGCACCGTCTCGTCACGCTGGTTGCGCACGTCGTCGTGGACCGCGCCGACGTACATCCGGCCGCCCCGGGTCGGCTCGAAGCGGGACACCTCGATCCGTACCCGCAGCGTGTCCCCGGCGTACACCGGGCCGAGGTAGCGGATCTCGTCGATGCCGAGCGCGGCGTGGCAGTCCACCCCGGCCGCGTTCCAGGCCGCGTACATGGTGGTGGAGGTGAGCCCGGCGGCGATCGCGATCAGGCACGGACCGCCGAGGATCGGGCGGCCGAAGCCGGTGGCGCGCATGTACTCGACGTCGGTGTGCAGCGGCCCGTTCTCCCACGAGGCGTTGACGATCGCGGCGAAGTCGCCGTCGGTCAGGGTCCGGGCCGGGGTCAGCAGCACCGCACCGGCGGCGAACGCCGTGGGCAGCCGGGGGGTCAGCGGCGGGCCGGCCACCGGGGCGCTCATCGGGCCGCCTGCGGTCCGGCCAGCCGGGTGTGCTCCTCGCCGACCACCAGGCCGCCGTCGTCGGTGCTGACCATCGACGAGATGATCTCGTGGGTCAGCTCGCGGCTGACCTCGAACAGCCGGGGGTCGTCGTAGCTGCGTGGCAGCGGCACCTCCACCTCGACCACGCGGCGGATCGTCGACGGGCGGTTGGACATCAGCACCACCCGGTCGGAGAGCACGGCGGCCTCGAACACGTTGTGCGTGACGAAGACGAACGCCTTGCTCTCCTCCTGGCTGCGCAGCTCCAGCAGGAGCTGGCGCAGGCTGCGGGCGGTGAACTCGTCCAACCCGCTGAACGGCTCGTCCATCAGCATCACCGGCGCGTCCAGCACGAAGGCCCGGGCCAGCGCGGTGCGCTGCTGCATACCGCCGGAGATCTGGTGCGGGTAGTGGTTCTCGAACCCGGCCAGCCCCACCCGGCGCAGCACCGGCAGCACCCGGTCGGCCCACTGGGACCGCTCCACCCCGGTGGCCTTGAGGGCGAACTCGACGTTCTGCCGCACGGTCTTCCAGGGCAGCAGCCTCGGCTCCTGGAACACGTAGCTGAAGTGCACCCCGGGTGCCCGGCTGCGGATCTCGGCGGTGCCGGTGAAGTCCTTGTCCAGCCCGCTGAGCATGTTCAGCACGGTGGACTTGCCGCACCCGGAGGGACCGACCAGCGCGACGAACTCCCCGTCGGCGATGGTGAGGTCCATCCCGTCGATGACCGTGGTGAAGCCGTGCCGGGTGTGGAACCCCTTCACCAGGTCCTTGATGACGATCCGGTCGTCGGTGCTCATCGGGCTCCCTCCGGACGCCAACGGAACAGTTTCGCCTCGATCGGCTTGAACACGGCGAGTTCGAGCACCACCATCAGGATCGAGAAGAACAGCGTGAGCGCGAAGACCTGCTCCATGCGGAAGAGCTGGAACCAGTAGTTCAGCCGGTAACCGATGCCGTCGGTCCGCCCGAGCAGCTCGGCGATCACCACGACCTTCCAGACGATGCCGAACCCGAAACGGGCCGACGCCATCACCGCCGGCAGCACCTGGGGCAGGGTCACCTCCCGGGTCCGCAGGCCGCGCGAGGCGTTGAGGGTACGGGCCATCTGCCCGAGCCGGGGATCGATCGCCTTCACCCCGGTCCACATGTTGATCGCGATGATCGGGAACGAGGTCAGCGTGATCGCCACGACGGTGGCGGTGTCGTTGAGCCCGAACATGATGAAGGCGACGATCACCCAGCAGAGGCTGGGGATGGTCTGGCCGACGGCGATCCAGATGTCCAGCAGGCCCTCGGCGATCCGGGACAGGCCCATCACCAGGCCGACGAGCACACCGAGCACCATCGACGCGGCGAACCCGATCAGGATCCGGACCATGGTGACCTGGAGATCGGTCCAGAAGGTCTGCTGCTGCATGCTGTCGGCCAGCGCCGAGGCGGTCGTGCCCGGGGTGGGCAGGATGCGCTCACCGACGACGAGTGAGCCCAGCCACCAGATGACGAGCAGGATGAACACGGAGGCCACCCGCAGCACGATTCCGTTGCGCAGGAGACGGCGGGGGCCGCCGGGCCCGCCGCCGTGTCCCGGCGGCGCGCCACGGTCCGCCGTGCCGGCCGTGACGGCCGCCGGCTTGGTGGTTTCGGACAGGGTCATCGGTGCCTCTCCTCGTGCCGGGCCGGTGGTCAGGCGAAGAGCCCGTCGGGCACCGTGGGCAGGAACTCGGGCTCACCGTTCTCGCTGAGGAAGGTGAGCAACTGGGCCGCCTGCTGCTTCTCGGTGTCACCCCACTGCTCGACCAGCCGGCCGCGCTGGCTGTTCCAGATCACGTCGAGCACCGCCTGGTCGTCGATGTCGTAGAGCTCGCGCAGCGCGGCGTCCCACAGCGACTGGTCGTTGTTGAACCGGGTCTGGTAGCGCAGGTTGACGTCGACGAACGCCTGCACCGCCTCCTGGTTCTTCTCGATGAACTCGCTGGCGAAGTCCCAGCCGGCGGTGAACGCCTTGAGCCCGGTCGCCTCCTCCAGCAGGACACCGAGGTCGCCGAGGGAGCGGTACTTCCCGCCGGCCAGCTCGGGCGCGCCGGCCGGGTCGATCACCAGGGCCATGTCCACGTCGCCCTGCCCGAGCAGTTCGGCCATCAGGTTCGGCGCGCCGTACTGGACCTGACAGTCGGTGGTCGGGTTGAAGCCGTGGTACTCGCGGCAGAGCGCGAAGAACTGGTTGGTGGACGAGCCGATGGCGCTGCCGAAGAGGCCGAGCTTGCGGCCCTTGAGATCGGCGATGGACCCGATGCCGCTGTCCGCGCGGACCAGGATCCCGTTGGTGGTGCGCTGGAGGGCGAAGACCACCTTGCGGTCCACGCCGGTGGCGACCAGGTTGGCGGTGGAGGGGATGCCGCCGAGGCCGCCGTCGACCTGACCGGCGCGGTAGGCGGTGTAGACGGCGGCCGACTCCGCGTACTCCTCGTACCGGATGTCGAGGCCGGCCTCCTCGAACGCGCCCTCCTTGAGGGCGAGCTTGAAGGCCGCGAGGGCGGAGGCGGGGATGCCGGCGAGTCGGATGGTGGTCCGTCCGCCGTTCGCGCTGGAGTCGGCGTCGTCGCTGCCGCAGGCGGTCAGCAGGGCACTGCCGACGAGGGCACCCCCGAAACCGGTGAGCAGGCGACGGCGGGAGAGGGCGGCACCGGGGCTATTGAGGTGGGACACGATGGCCTCCTGATGGCGAAGTCCGTACGGCCCGGCGCGGAAGCCCGGTGGCCGCATCTACACCTGATTACGGCGACCATAACGGTCTCCAAGCAGGCAGTCTATAAAAAGTCAGAGTTTTACAGTACTGACATCTTCATCGATCATCTCGACGCTTCTGCGCAGCACTCGTCGACCCAGCGAGCCATCTGGGCAGGAGACGCGCACCCGGAGTTCGTGGACCGGTACGCGGAACGTCAGACTTTTGGTCTAACGGGTCTGGCTCTGCTCCGGCGGACCGGCGTACTCGTCCCGGATGGTGCGCTTGAGGATCTTGCCGCTCGGATTGCGCGGCAACCGGTCCACCAGATGCCATTCCCGGGGGACCTTGTACCGGGCGACGTGCTCCCGCACGTACCCGTCCAGCACGGTCACGTCCACCTGCCGGCCCGGACGGCCGACCACGAACGCGGCGACGCGCTCGCCGTACACCTCGTCCGGCACCCCGATCACCGCGACGTCGTCGACCGGCTCGTGCCGGGCGATGACCTCTTCGATCTCGCGCGGGAAGATGTTCACCCCACCCGCGATGATCATGTCCTTCTTGCGGTCCACGATGGAGATGAAGCCCTCCTCGTCGCGGACCGCCACGTCACCCACCGAGAAGAACCCGTCGGCGTCGTACCCGGCCCGCGTGGCTTCCTCGTCGTCGAGGTAGCCGGTGAGCAGCAACGGCGAGCGGGCGTACAGCTCACCCGGCTCGCCCGGCCCCACCTCGGCACCGTCCTCGCCGACCAGGCGCACCTCGTTCCAGAACCACGGATGACCGACGCTGCCGGCCCGGGCCAGGGCGAACTCCGGCCGCAGGTTGGTCACGATGGAGCACTCGGTCGACCCATACAACTCGTGCACCGCGACCCCCGGGAACGCCGCGATCACCCACTCCTTGAGCGCCACCGGCAGCGCGGCGGCGTTGAAGTAGAGCGTCTTGAGCGCCGACAGGTCGTAGCGGGCCGCCGGGTCCTCGCAGAACCGGCGGAGTTGCTGGGCGTGCGTGGGCACCAGGAAGACCGTCTCCGCTCGGCTGCTCACCATCATGTCGAGCAGTCGTTCCGGGTCCCAGCTCGGCAGCACCGTGCACGAGCCGCCGAGCATCGGCGCCGCGTACGCGAACTCGAAACCGGCGCCGTGGTACATCGGCGCCACCGCGATCGTGCTCTTGTTCGGCCCCAGCCCGTAGTCGAGCCCGACGCCGAAGGCGGTCAGCACCCGCCCCCGGTGGGTCAACAGCACGCCCTTGGGCCGCCCGGTGGTCCCCGAGGTGTAGGTGATGCAGAACGGGTCCATCTCGTCCACCGGCACCGCCGGGTCCACCGCGCGGCCGGCGGCGACGAAGGTGTCGTAGTGCTCACCCACCCCGCCGTCGAAGCTGAGCACCAGGTGCAGGTCGTCGACGAGCCCGTCGACCCGGTCGGCCAGCTCGTCCGCCACGATGATCCCCCGGACCGAGGCGTGGTCCAGCACGTACGCGTTGTCGCCGACGTTGTTGCGGGGGTTCAGCGGCACCGTCGGGATCCCGGCCTTGGCCATCGCCGCCGAGATCTCGAAGTACTCGTATCGGTTGTTCGCCAGGACCGCGATCCGCTCACCGGGGCGCAGCCCACGGTCCAGAGTGGCCGAGGCGAGGCGGCTGGACCGCTCGTCCAGGGTGCCGAAGGAGATCTGGCGGTCACCGTCGACCACCGCCACCCGGTGCGGCGTGGCCCGGCCGAACTCCCGGATCCCGGCCGCCATGTTGAGCTGCACACCCCTCACGTGGTGTCCTCCCTTCCTGCCCCGTTCATCAGCATCACGGCCTCGACCTCGGCGACCGGCTCGTCGTCCGCGTCGATCCCGGTCCAGCGGAAGTCCACGACGTACGTGCCTCGGGAGGTCACCCGGCTGGCGACGCGTTCGATCCGGACCCGCAGCGTCGTGCCGGCCTTGACCATCCGGTGGAACCGCGCCCGACGCAGTTCCAGCAGCGCGATCGCGTCGTCGAGCAGGCCGGACTGTTCGACCAGCCCGCCGAGCAGCAGCACGACCGCCTGCCCCGGCAGCGGCGGGCCGTCGGCGTCACCGTCGACCCGCTGGAACAGCGGGTGGGTGTACCCGCCCCGGCCGATCAGCGTGTCGACCAGGTCCGCGTCGACGACCACCTGCGGAATCGCGGACGGCTCAGGCGAGGGTGCGGACATCGACGTCCCCCCAGACCGGTCGGCGCTTCTCCACGAACGCGCGATAGCCCTCGGCCACCTCGTCGACCTCCTCGTGCAGCCGGGAGAACATCTCGCGCTCGTAGCGCAGGCCCTCCTCCAGGGTCATCGTGTGCACCGAGTTGAGCAGCCGCTTGGTGATCGCCAACCCGGGCCGGGAGCGCCCGCGCAGCATCGCCAGCAGCTTGCCGACCTCGTCGTCCAGCTCGGCCAGGGGTGCGCTGGCCAGCGCGACCCCCCACTGCACCAACTCCGGGCCGCGCAACCACGTCGGGGTGAGCATCAGCGCCTTGGCCCGCTGGTCGCCGAGCTTGCGCGGGGCCCGCTGGCTCGACCCGGCGCCCGGCGGCATCCCGAACTCCAGGTGGATGTCGCCGACCCGGGCCTCGTCGGCGGCGATCACGAAGTCACAGGCGAGGATCAGTTCGAACCCACCGGCCCGCGCCAGGCCGTTGACCCGCGCGATCACCGGTACGCCGAGCTGCTCGATCCGGCGCAGCACCGCGTGGTACGACCGCAGGAACGGCAGGAACGTCCGCTGTGGATCGGCGAAGCACGACTCCAGGAAGTCGATGTCCATGCCGACGCTGAAGGCCCGCTCCCCGGCTCCGGTGACCACCACCGCCCGCAGGCTGTGGTCCTGCTCGGCCTGGTCGAGCGCGTCGTCCAGCCCGGCGATCACCGCCGGGGTGAGGCTGTTCATCGAGTCCGGGCCGTCCAGTACGACCGTCATCACCTGGTCGTCGGTGGTGTGCCGCACCCGCGTCATGCCCGCTCCCCCACCTTGACGAACAGCTCGACGTCGGTCGTCGCGGTCAGCGTCGGCGCCGGGGCACCGGCGGGTACGTGCAGCAACGAGCAGGGGGTGAGCGTCACCCCGTCCACCACGAGGTCGCCCCGGGTGGTGACCAGGAAACGTTCCCGGGGCACCGGGGTGGGTGCCCCGGCGTAGCCGGCCGGCAGGCGGACCAGGGCGCTACAGGCGCCGGTGTCGACGTTGTGGCTCAGCGACTTGCCGAGCGGCACCGCCTCGCCGGTGGTGGACCGGGCCCCGCCGGACGCGGCCGGCAGGCCGAGCACGATGGCGTCCACCCCCGACCACGGCGCGTCCAGCGGCGTCCAGGGCACGAACCGGGACTCGACCCGGCGCTGGTAACCCCGTGGCCCGACTCCGCCGTCCCCGCCGTCGCGCGCCTGTGCGCCCGCCCGGTCGTCCGGGCAGACCACCCGGGAGACCCGACCACTGTGCTCGCTGGCGACCTCCCCCTCCATGCAGAGGATGTTCTCGAAGCCCTCGTCGCTCCACGCCTTGTGCACCCAGCCGGGCGGACGCCAGAAGTAGTCGCCCTCGACCAGCCGCCCCTCGGCGCTCAGCTCGGCGACCCCGCCCAGGAAGTACGACTCCTCGACGCTGTCGTGGTAAGCCTCGCTGAGGTCGCGGTATCCGGGCGTGGCCCGTACGTGGTCGATGCGTCGGGTGCTCTCACGGTCCAGCCACAACGAGCGCATCCAGTACCGGGACAGCAGGTCACGCACCTGCTCCGGGTCGCCTCCGAAGTTGTCCCGGAAGGCAGGTTCCATCGAGTCGTACACGTCCTGGCCGTTGACCCACGGCAGCGTCGTGGAGTCGACGATCGTCACTGTCACCTGCGTTCCTCCACCTCTCGCCGGGTGTGGGGTGCTCTCCAGGTTCCAAAACGCATATGTCAGGTGTTAACCGAGAAGATGACGATGGCGCGTCGCGAAGTGCCCCGTCTGTTCCGCCTCGCAACGTCCACCTGAGCAGCTCAGGTGCACACTGTGCAGGCCGAGGGCCGGGTCTGGCAAGACCTTGACACTGCCGCTGTTGATTCCTCAGACTTTTGACGGAAGGCGGTGTCCTAGTGTCTACCTCTCTGCCCCGGAGCCACTGAGGTGCGCGACGGCACCACCGCCGGCACGCCCGACGTCCCGGCGTACCGCCCCTCGGTGGTGATGGCCGCCGCCTCCGGCGCGCTGGTCCTGGTGGCGGTGCTCGGCAGTTTCGCCGCTTCCCCGCTGTTCGCGGTCTACGCGCAACGGTGGGACCTCGACCCGGCGCAGGTCAGCCTGGCCTTCGCCGGGTACCCGGTCGGCGTGATCGTCGTGGTCACGCTGCTCGGCGGGCTCTCCGACCTGATCGGCCGACGCGTCACCATGCTGCTCGGTGTCGCGCTGGTGCTGCTCGCCTGCCTGGTGACCGCTGCCGCCACCACCCTGCCGATGCTGGTCGCCGGGCGGTTCGTGCAGGGCATGGCGACCGGCATGGTCAGTGCCACCACCGCCGCCGCACTGCTGGACTTCCACCCTCGGGGCACCCGGGCCGGCAGCCTCACCCACGCGGTCTGCACCACCCTCGGCATGGGCTTCGGACCGTTGGTCGCCGGACTCCTCGCCGACCACACCGCGTACCCGCTGGTGCTGCCGTACGTCGTGATCGGCGCGGTCGCGCTGGTGCCGTTGGTGCTGCTGCTCCGGGCACCGGCCGACCGCCGGACGGCGGGCCGGGTCCGGCTGATCCGCACGGTCCGCGTCCCCCGGGCGATCCTGCTGCCGTTCAGCATCGCGACCTGCTCGCTGATGACGCTCAACAGCTGCATGGCCCTGTTCGGCACGTTCGGCGCGCGCATCCTCACCGAGGGGGCCGGCATCAGCACCGCCGGCGGCACCGGCGGGCTGCTCACCCTGCTGGTCACCATGACCCTGCTCGCCCAGCTCGCGGCGAACCGGGTGCCGGCGGCCCGCTCGGTCGGCCTCGGCGTCCTGGTCATCGCCGCCGGTGCCGGCACCACCACCGCAGCCCTGCACCTGGCCAGCGGCGTGGTGACGATCGCCGGCACGGTGCTGGTCGGCACCGGCGGCGGACTGGTGCTGCTCGGCGCGACCCGGCTGATCGGCGACTGGGCGCCGACGCACCGCCGCGCCGAGGTCTTCGCCGCCTGGATGGTCGCCGCGTTCGCCACCCTGGGCGGCACCTCGCTGCTCGGTGGGCTCGCGCTGGGCGGTGTCGCGCTGACCACGGTGATGACGGTGGCGACCGGCGGCATCACGACACTGGCGGCGTACACCCTGGTCGCGGTGGCCGTGCAGGCGCGCCGCGACCGACGGTCGGCACGGTGACCACGGCGTTCCCGACCGGGCCGCCCGACCTGTCGGCCGGACGGCCTCGTCGGTCAGCCCGCGTCGTCGGCCAGCCTCGTCACCGCCTCGACCGCGTCGGCCATCTGCATCCGCAGGTCGTCCAGGACGGCGGCGACCGAGCGGGTCCCGGTCACCAGGCCGACGGCCTGCCCGGCCGCCGAACCCATCACCGGGGTCACCTGGTGCTCGAACGCGCTGACCACGGTGTCCCGCGCCAACACCTGCTGCACCGGCGACGGCAACGACGGCGGTGCCTCCGGCGTCCGCCACGCCTCGGTCCACACGGTGGTGAGCTGCCGGGTCGGCTTGCCGGTGTACGAGGTGGTCTTCTCGGTGTCGGTCGCCGCCGCCGCGACGATCTTCTCCTTGACCACCGGGTCGAGGTCGCTCTCGGCGGTGGCCAGCCAGACCGATCCGGTCCAGACCGCCTGCGCGCCCAACGCGAGGGCCGCGACCACCTGCCGACCGGTGGCGATCCCACCGGCGGCGACGACCGGTACGTCACCGGCGGCGGCCACCACCTGCGGCACCAGCACCATCGTGGTGATGTCCCCGGTGTGCCCGGCCGCCTCGTAGCCCTGCGCCACCAGCACGTCCACCCCGGCGGCCAGTTGGTGGCGCACGTGCCGCGGATCGCCGACCAGCCCGGCGAGCAGCATGCCGCGTCGGGTCGTCTCGGCACGCACCTCGGCCGGCGGCGGGCCGAGAGCGCTGGCCACCAGGCGGATCGGATGCGCCCGGGCGACCTCCCACAGGGCATGGGCGTTGGCGTGGGTCATCAGGTGGTCGATCTCGGTCGGCATGCCGCCGAGCCGGTTGTGGCCGGGCTCGCTGCGGCGCACCGGCACGCCCCACCGGGTCCGCAGCGCGTCCACGAACGCCCGGTGGTCGGCCGGGATCCGACCGGCCAGCTCCGCCGGGTCGTCGCCGGCCGACTTCGCCGGAAAGAGCAGATCCACGCCGTACGGCCGCCCGGCGCACTCCCGGTCCAGCCAGCTGAGGTCCCGATCGAGGTCCTCCGGGGTCATCGAGGCGGCCCCGAGCACACCCAACCCACCCGCCCGGCTGACCGCCGCGACCACGTCCCGGCAATGGCTGAACGCCAGCACCGGCAGGTCGACCCCGAGCCGGCGGCACAGCGGGGTCACGACGACGGCCCGGCGGTCACCGCGCACACCTCACAGCCGTCGGCGTCGACGCCGCAGCTCGCCCCGGCGGACCCGTCGCCGACACCGAGGTAGGCGTCGACCAGTTGCGTCACCGCCCCGAGTCGCTGCGCGGCGACCGGCGGCTCCGGGCGTGGGCCGAGTGCCGCTGCGTGCCCCGCGCGCAACCCGATCACCGACGGGTCGACGATCTCGATGCCGGCACGCCGGGCCACCTCCGCCGACACCGGCGTCATACAGGTGCAGCCGAACAGGATCAGGTCGGTCCGGTCGCGCTGCGCGGCGTCCAGACAGGCCCGGGTGATGGCGGCGACGACGTCGTCCTCGCCCCGGCCCATCCGCGCCTTGACCCCGGCGTCGGTGCCGACCCGGTCCAGCTCCGACTCGTCGGAGAGGTAGTGCACCCCGGCGGCGAGTTCGCCACCCGGGCAGGCGGCGAGCCGGTCGGCGTAGATGTAGTCCATCGACGCCGGCCAGACGGTGACGATGCTGAACCGGCGACCGGACTCCGCCGCCCAGGCCAGTACGGCCTCACCCGCCCCGACGACCGGTACGGGTGCGGCAGCGCGCAGTTGCGCCATCCCGTAGTCGGCGAAGGTGTCGATGTAGACCGCATCGCATCCGGCGGCGATGGCCGCCTCGGCGGCGTCCACTGTGCCCAGCTCGGTGAGCAGATGATCGTATTTGGTACGGGCGAACCGGCGCAGTCGCGGGTCCACCAGGTCGGTGACGAGACCGGGTGGATCGGGCAGCACCGGGGCTCGTTTCGCGTCGGAGTTGATGACCGCCAGCCGTCGAGGCTCACTCATGTCGACCTCCCGCAAAAAGTCTGACTTAAGCAGAGCGAGAGTGTCAACGACGCACATGGACCATCAACCCAACAGCTGAGAGATCTATCTGGCCACACTTCCGAAAGGTCTGCTTCTCGACCCCCCTGGCAACCCAGGCTGTCGTGCACCCTCAGGCGAGCACGGCGGCCAGGAGTCGGTCGAGGGCCGAGTGCGCCTGTTCGCGCGCCGCCGAGGCGTCGTCGTGTCGCGCGATCCAGAGCGCGGCCTCGTTCATCGCACCGGACAACTGCGCCGTCAACGCGTCGAGGAGTCCGTCCGGCACGCCCACCGCGCCCAGAGCCTCACTCAGGTGGGCGGCGGAGTGCTCCGCGTCGAGCAGGCGCCAGTGCTCCCACCCCAGCACGGCCGGGCCGTCGACGAGCAGGATGCGGACGACGGGCGGGGCGGTGATCGCGTCGAGGAACGCATGCGAGCCCGCCCGCAGCCGCTCACCGGGATCGCCACCGGCCCGACCGGCCGCCTCCACCACCCCGGCGGCCACGTGCGCCTGGAGCTGCGCCACGGCGGCGCGGAACAGCCCCGGCTTGTTCCGGTAGTGGTGATAGACCGCGCCCCGCGTCACTCCTGCGGATCGCGCGACGTCATCGAGCGTGACGTCGGCGAACCCCTTGGCGGCGAAGAGGTCGATCGCCGAATCGAGGACCTGCTGGGCGGTCCGGGCGGCGGCAGCCGCAGTGGCGCGAGGCATGGATCTTCCTTTACGTACGCAGAGTATGTATCGTGTTCAGCGATACATGCGCAGTGTACGTAAAGGAGCACTCGATGACCGTCACCAGTTTCTACCCGGTCCTGACGTCACAGGACGTGGCCGCCGCAGCCGACTTCTACCGGCGCGCGCTCGGCTTCCAGCCGACCTACGAGTCCGACTGGTACGTCAGCCTGCGCCTGGGCACGTTCGAGCTGGCGATCCTCGCCCACGACCACCCCACCATCCCCGACGGATACCGGAAGCTGCCGCGCGGGGTGATCGTCAACCTCGAGGTCGACGACGTCGACGCGGTCCATGCCCGGTTGACCGACGAGGTCGGATTGACGCCGGTGCTCGCGCTCCGCGACGAGGACTTCGGGCAGCGGCACTTCATCGTCGCCGCACCCGACGGGGTGCTGCTGGACGTGATCCAACCGATCCCGCCCCGGGGGGAATACCAGGACGCCTACCGCCAGGCGTGACCCAGGCCGGCTCCAGTCCCCGCAGCCCGATGCCGGCGTGCTCCGGCTGACACACTGATGCCCCCGCCCAACCGGACGGGGGCATTCACGAGAAAAACCACCGGTTCGCACATGGTGCGTTCGGTGGAGCCGAGGGGACTCGAACCCCTGACCCCCACACTGCCAGTGTGGTGCGCTACCAGCTGCGCCACGGCCCCTTGCTGTAGCACCCGGTCGCCCGGGCACTGGGAGAACTATACACACGCTCGCCGGCATGGTCATCTCGCGGGGGTCCCCCGCGAGGGGCGTCGCGGGCCCTCAGTTCAGTGCCACGTCCGGCGGGAAGTGCGCGACCGCGGCCATCATGCCGCCCTGCCGGCGCAGCACCATCGGCCACAGGTCGTCCGGGCGGTCGACGAATGCGTCACCGGGCAGCGCGTCCAGCACGAACCAGGAGCCGTCCTCGATCTCCTGCTCCAACTGGCCCGCGCCCCAGCCCGCGTACCCGGCGAAGACCCGGATGCTCTCCACGCTCTCCCGCAGCCGCTGCGGGTCGACCGAGAGGTCGAGGGTGCCGACCGCTCCGGAGACCTGGTGGAAGCCCTTGAGCCGACGGACCGGCTGCCGCATCCGGGCGAGGCAGATCGCCGAGTCTGGCTGCACCGGGCCACCCTCGAACAACACCGCCGGATGGCGGGCCAGGTCGCCCCAGTCGCGCAGCACGTCGGCCACCGCCACCTCGGTCGCCCGGTTGAGCACCACGCCGAGCGCGCCGCCGGGTTCGTGCGCGACCAGCAACACGACTGTGCGGTCGAAGTTCGGGTCCTTCAGCGCCGGCGTCGCCACCATCAGCTTGCCCGCCATCGACTCCGTCGCCCGTCCGCCGATCGCCTGCCCCTCTCCCTGCATCACCGCACCCGTCAACCGTGTACCGGACGGCGGAAGCGATCACACATCGGGACGGCGGTCCCGATCGGCACCATCCCCGCTGTCTTTGCCATGCCTGGCACCATAGCCTGCGTCCACGGCGGTCGCGAAGGTCTGATCGTCGGGTGATCGACACCGGTGCCGACCGGTTGCGGCGAAACCGGGCCGAGCGCCGGGGCGGCGAGCGGAACGGGCCGCCGAGCAGATGCGAAAAGCCCTGGACAACCTGGTCGTACGGATAGATTCGAAGGCGATGGCAACGGTCCGGGACACCACCTACGAGCTGCTCCGTGCCCTCGGCATGACCACCGTCTTCGGCAACCCCGGTTCCACCGAGGAACCCTTCCTCCAGGACTTCCCCGACGACTTCCACTACGTGCTGGCCCTGCAGGAGGCGTCGGCGGTGGGCATGGCCGACGGGTACGCACAGGCCACCGGCGGCGCCGCCCACGTCAACCTGCACACCGCGCCGGGCACCGGCAACGCCATGGGCAACATCGTCACCGCCTGGCACAACCGCACCCCGCTGATCGTCACCGCCGGCCAGCAGACCCGCGAGATGCTGCTGCTCGAACCCCGGCTCGCCGCCCGGCACCCCACCGAGCTGCCCCAGCCGTACGTCAAGTGGGCCCACGAACCGGTCCGCGCGCAGGACGTACCGGCGGCGCTGATGCGCGCGTACGCCACCGCCGTCCAGCCGCCCGCCGGGCCGGTCTTCCTCTCCCTGCCGCTGGACGACTGGGCCCAGCCCGCGGACCCGCCCCCGCAGGCCCGCACGGTGGCCACCCGGTTCGCTCCCGACCCGTACCGGCTCGCCGAGTTCGCCACGGCGTTGGCCGGCAGCCGGTCACCGGCGATCGTGCTCGGCGCGGCGGTGGACCGCGCCGGGGCGTGGGAGCACGCGGTCGCCCTGGCCGAGCGGCTGGCCGCCCCGGTCTGGACCGCGCCCGCACCGGAACGGACCGCCTTCCCCGAGGACCACCCGTACTTCCAGGGTGTGCTGCCCTTCGCGATCGCCCCGCTGGCCGAGCGCCTACGCGGCCACGACACGGTGCTGGTGGTCGGTGCCCCGGTGTTCCGCTACTACCCGCACGTGCCGGGCGAGACGCTGCCCGACGGCGTACGCCTGCTGCACGTCACCGACGACCCGGAGGAGGCGGCCCGGGCCCCGGTCGGTGACAGCCTGCTCGGCGACGCCGGGCTCGCCCTCGCCGCGCTGGCCGACCGGGTGCCGCCCGCCGACCGCCCCGCGCCGCCGGCCCGCGCCGAGTCCCCGGCGGTGGCGGACGGCGTCCCGCTCAGCGCCGACGCCCTCTTCGCCGCGCTGGCCGCGCACTGGCCCGAGGACGGGGTGCTGGTGCAGGAGTCCCCGTCGAACCTGGCCGCGCTGCGGAGGCGGCTGCGATTCACCCGACCCGGGTCGTACTTCACCATGGCCAGCGGCGGGCTCGGCTACGGGCTGCCGGCGGCGGTCGGCATCGCGCTGGCGCAACGCGACACCGGCCGACACCGACCGGTGGTCGCGGTGATCGGCGACGGCTCGTTCCACTACTCGGTGCAGGCACTGTGGACCGCCGCCCAACTGCGGCTGCCGCTGGCCGTCGTGGTGCCGGTGAACCAGCAGTACGCAATCCTCAAGGCGTTCGCCGACCTCAAGCAGACGCCCGGCGTACCCGGACTGGACCTGCCCGGGTTGGACATCGCCGCGATCGCGCGGGGCTACGGCTGCGCCGCCGCCGTGGTCGACACCCCGGACGGCCTCGGCGAGGCCCTCGGCACCGCGCTGAGCGCCGACGGCCCGACCGTGCTGCCCGTCCCCATCCGCACCGACATCCCCCCGATCCTCTGACGTGGGGTGTAAGGAGGGGTCCCCTACTAACGCCTCGTGTATAGGAAGGGTCCCCTCCTTACATCTCAGCCGGCGGCGACGCGAAGCGGGGAACCGCTGAGCACGTCCAGGACGGGGCGCGCGCCCACCGGCGCCTTCAGCGTCACCTCGGCCGGGTGCAGGTTGAGCATCTCGTCGCAGCCGCCGGTCGGCGGCACGACCGTGCCGCCGACCACGATCACGTGGTCCTGTTCCCAGACCAGCGGAGTGATCTCGGTGTCGCAGCTGCCCACCCCGAGCCGGTAGCGCAGCGTCGTCCCCTCGACCGCCTCGATGTCCTGCGCGCCCACCAGGCCCGGTTCGGGCGTCTCGGACGGCGGCACCGGCGCGGGCGGGGTGGCGACCACCTCGGGCGCGACCGCGACCCGGGCCACCACCGCGCCGATCTCCGGCACGGTGAACAGCCAGGCCGGCACCTGCGCCGCTCCCCGGGTGGTGTGCACCGGCGCGGTGCCCAGCTCGACCTTGGTCACGGTGAGCGCGACGCAGTCACCCTGCGGCCGGCTGCCGACCGCGCCGTCCGGTCCACCACCCGGTGCGGGCGCCGGTGGGATGGCGGGCTCCGTCGGCCCGGGGCAGGCGCCGGGGTCACCCTGGCGCAGGTCGCGGTACGCCTGCGCCGCGCTGACCAGCGGCACCCGCGCCGTCCCGTCCGGGAAGCGTACGGTCCCCTCGGCCGGCTTGCGGTCGGGCAGGTCCACAGTGGCGCGGTACCACCCGGCCTGAAAGGCGGTCTTGGTCTGCGGGGTGAAGTCGGGTTCGCCGACGAGCACGGTGGGTTCCTGCAGGGGTACGTAGCGCGTGGTCCAGGCGTCGTCGGGCTGCCACGCCTGCGCCACCGCCGCCGCCCGCTGCGTGAACGCCCCCTGTCGGTCCTCCGGGCCGCCCGAGGGGCCGGAGGCGGCACCGGACTCGTCCGGCTCGGTGCCCACCGGGGCGCACCCGGCCACGATCATCATCAGGGGCAGGCCCAACAGGGCGACTGATCGGCGCATACCGGTTCGACGGGTGAACGCCCGACGGGGTTCCGCAACCGGGGCGGGAACGACTGCGCGCCCCGGTCGTGATGACCGGGGCGCGCAGTACGGGGGTGGAGGTGCCGGGAATCGAACCCGGGTCCTTCGCTGCCTTGTCAGGGCTTCTCCGAGCGCAGCTCGCTGTGCCTCTACTCGGCCCCTCCGATCACGCGAGCGAGTCGGTGTGACGGGCCCAGTCGCTGATTGATCTCGCCGCACGGACCCCGCGACCGGGTCCGGTTGGCCAGCCTTCTAGCTGATGCCGGCTATCTGGGTCGAAGGCGCTCCCAGGCCGACAGACTCACTACTCGCCTCAGGCGGCGAGAGCGAAGTCAGCGCGATTGTTCTTGGCGCTTATTGGTTTCCGACGAACGATTCTCGAGACGACGTCGGCTTCCTCGGCTCGCTTCCCCTGCCGCAACACACGAAGTCGAAACCAGTCACCCCCTCGACGTGCCGCCGGACTCCGGCGACTCCGACAAGCCTAACGCCTGCCGCAACCGGATTCATCCCGAGCCCGGGTCGACCGACCAGGAACCGGATGATCCGGACAAATCAGCTATCCATTCCCTTACCGCGCCGACCGACGACCCGCGCGATCTCCCGGTCCGCGTCCCGCTTGGCGAGGTCCTGGCGCTTGTCGTACGCCTTCTTGCCCTTGGCGAGGCCGATCTCCACCTTGGCCCAGCCGTCCGAGAAGTAGACCTGCAACGGCACCAGGGTCAGACCGCTCTCCCGGATCTTGCCGATCAGCCGGTCGATCTCCAGCCGCTTGAGCAGCAGCTTGCGGGTCCGCCGGGGCTCGTGGTTGGTCCAGGTGCCCTGGGCGTACTCGGGGATGTGCATGCCGTGCAGGTACATCTCGCCGTCGCGTTCCTGGGCGAACGCGTCGACCAGCGACGCCCGCCCGGCCCGCAGCGACTTCACCTCGGTCCCGGTCAACGCCATGCCCGCCTCGTACGTGTCGAGGATGGCGTAGTCGTGCCGGGCCTTCTTGTTGGAGGCGACGACCTTGCGTCCCTTTTCCCGTGGCATCGCCGACCCCCTCTCTCGTGAACGCTCCCGGCCGGCGACGCGGCCCGCCGCAGAGCGGAGATCATGCTACCCGAACGACAAGGGCCCGCCCGCGCCGTTTATTCCGACGCCGACGGGCCCTGCCGAGGCTGGCCTTAGACCCGCAGGTAGAACCGGAGGGTGACCCAGGCGGTGACCGCGCTGATCAGGCCGCCGACACCGGCCATGATCGGGAAGGTCAGCAGGATCTCGCCCCAGCTCACCGGCGCGAACAGCCCCTGGAGAGCGCTGAGCGCACCGTCGAAGAGGAACACCTTCAAGGCGACCAGCGCTCCGAGGCCCAGGACCGAGCCGATCAGACCCGCGACCACCGCCTCCAGCACGAACGGTGCCTGGATGAACCAGTTGGAGGCACCGACCAGCTTCATGACCGCGACCTCACGCCGCTTGCTGTACGCCGCCACCTGGATCGTGTTGGCCACCAGCAGCAGCGCCGCGACAGCCATCGCGACGGCCGCGACGAGTGCGATGTTCTGCCCGGCGGTGAAGAGGTTGAAGATCTTGTCGAGCACCTGACTCTGGTCGACGACCTGGTCGACGCCCGCGGTCCCGGTGTACTGGTCGGCGATGGTCCGGTACTGCTCCGGGTCCACCAGCCTCAGCCGGTACGACTCGGGAAGCTGGTCGGCCTTGACCGCGCTGAGCAGGTCCGGCGAGTCGCGGAACATCTCCTGGAAACGCTGGAACGCCTCGTCCTTGTTGACGTAGGTGACCTGCGAGATCAGCGGGTCGGCGTCCAGCTGGCCGGCGATCGCGGTCCGCTGCTCCTCGGTGACGTCGGCCTCGAGGAAGATCGAGACCTCGATGTTCTCGAAGTACAACTGCTTCATGTCGGCGACCTTGGTGTAGATCAGGCCGCTGGCGCCGAGCATGGTCAGCGAGACCCCCATCGTGATGATCATCGCGATGGTCATGGTCACGTTGCGCCACAGTCCGACCAGTACCTCGGACAGGACGTATTTCATCCGCATCGGGATTTCCTCCGGCTCTCCGGCGTGAGGTGTTCGTCGTCAGATCGGGGTGCGGTGGGTTGCGCTCGTCACCCGTAGACGCCGCGGGCCTGGTCGCGAACGATGCGCCCACTCTCGATCTCGATGACGCGGCGCCGCATCTGGTTCACGATGTTGGAGTCGTGCGTGACCATCACGACGGTCGTGCCGGTGCGGTTGATCCGGTCCAGCAGGCGCATGATCTCGATGGAGGTGTCCGGGTCCAGGTTTCCGGTCGGCTCGTCCGCCAGCAGGATCAGCGGGCGGTTCACGAACGCCCGCGCCACCGCCACACGCTGCTGCTCACCACCGGAGAGCTCGTGCGGGTAGCGGTGCTCCTTGCCGCCGAGGCCGACCAGCTCCAGAACCTCCGGCACGACCCGGCGGGCCACCGCCTTGGTCTTGCCGATCACCTCGAGCGCGAAGGCCACGTTCTCGTACGCGGTGCGGTTCGGCAGCAGTCGGAAGTCCTGGAAGACGCAGCCGATCGAGCGGCGGAAGTGCGGGCGCTTCCAGGACCGCATCGACGTGACGTCCTTGCCGTTCACCACGACACGGCCCTTGTTGGGGGCCACCTCGTGCAGCAGCATCTTGATGATCGTGGACTTGCCGGAGCCGGATGGGCCGATGAAGAAGACGAACTCGCCCTTGTCGATCGACACGGACACGTTGTCGAGCGAAGGCCGCGACGCCTTCGGGTACGTCTTCGTCACTTGCTCAAGCTGAATCACGGGTGGTGAGTCTACGCGGTGTAACTGTCGTGCCAAGTCCCACGCCCCGCCGTTGCGGGCCATGTCATCTAATCAGCACGTCAGGTGGAGATCGATGCTGCAGTCCGCCCACGATCGGTCACGCACTGTCGCCGGCCAGTTGCTGCTGCTTGCGCCAGCGGATGCCCGCCTCGATGAAGGAGTCCAGCTCACCGTCGAAGACCGAGCTCGGGTTGCCGGTCTCCTGCTCGGTACGCAGATCCTTCACCATCTGATAAGGGTGCAGAACGTACGAGCGCATCTGGTCGCCCCACGACCCCGCCGCGTCGGTCTTCAGGCCCTGGAGCTTGGCCTGCTCCTCCTGGCGCTTGCGCTCCAACAGTCGGGCCTGGAGCACCCGCAACGCCGAGGCCTTGTTCTGTAGCTGCGACTTCTCGTTCTGACAGGTCACCACGATGCCGGTCGGAATGTGCGTGATCCGCACCGCGGAGTCGGTGGTGTTGACGCTCTGTCCACCCGGTCCGGACGACCGGTAGACGTCGATCCGCATCTCGTTCTCGGGGATGTCGATGTGGTCGGTCTGCTCCACCACCGGCAGCACCTCGACCCCGGCGAAGCTCGTCTGCCGCCGGCCCTGGTTGTCGAACGGGCTGATCCGCACCAGCCGGTGGGTGCCGGACTCCACGCTGAGCGTGCCGTACGCGTAGGGCACCTTCACCGTAAAGGTGGCCGACTTGAGGCCCGCCTCCTCGGCGTAGGAGGTCTCGTAGACCTCCGTCGGGTAGCCGTGCCGCTCGGCCCAGCGCAGGTACATCCGCAGCAGCATCTCGGCGAAGTCCGCCGCGTCCACACCACCGGCGCCGGCCCGGATCGCCACCAGCGCCTCCCGGGAGTCGTACTCGCCGGAGAGCAGGGTGCGGACCTCCATCTCCTGGATGGCCTTGCCCAGCCCGGCGACCTCCGTCTCGACCTCGGTGAGCACACCGGAGTCGGACTCGGCCTCGGCGAGCTCCAGCAGCACGTTCGCGTCGTCGATCCGCGCGCGCAGGCTGCCGAGCTTCTCGATCTCCCCGTTGACGTAGGAGAGCTGGGAGGTCACCTGCTGCGCCCGGGCCTGGTCGTCCCACAGGTCCGGGGCGGACGCCTCCTGCTCCAGGCGGGCCTTGTCCGCACGCAGGCGATCGAGGTCGAGCACCGCCTCGATGTTGCGCAGGGTGGCGTCGAGGTCCTTGAGCTGTTCGGCGTAGTCGGCAGCGGTCACGACAGACAAGACTACTGCTCGGGCGAGGAGTGAGCTTGCGAGCCCCGCAGTCCCGGGCCAAATACCTCCCGCTCGGGCGAGGAGTGAGCTTGCGAGCCCCGCAGTCCCGAGCCAAATACCTGCCGCTCGGGCGAGGAGACCGGACGCCGGTGCGTGGCGTGCGGTCAGCCGACGGGGGCGCTCTTGAGCCAGCTCAGAGCGGCCTTGTGGTAGGCCACGGCGAACTCCAACGCGCTGGCGTCGAAGTTGTCGCCTTCCTTCTTGGCGCTCTTGACCTGCTCACGAACCCGGGCCAGGGCCTCGGTGTGGTACTCGTTGGCCGCCACCTGGAGGTTCTTGAGCTGGCTCGACGAGTGCAACTGCCCGAAGGCGATGCGCAGGGCGATCGGGTTGCGGATGGTGTCCCGCCCGGGGTCCTCCGCGAGCCAGCGGGAGAATGTCCGCTTGCCGGAGGCCGTGATCGCGTACGGTTGACTCATCCGCGGCCCGGGTTTGCCCAGCCGGACGAAACCTCGCTCGGCCAGCACCGGCAACTCCCGGTAGACCTGGCTGCGGGTCATCGACCAGTACGGCGCCAGTCGGCGCTCGGCGGCGGCCATCAACTGGCCACCTGTCATGGGGCCCTCGTGGAGCAGCCCGAGTAGGGCCGCCGCCGTGGGGTTGACTCCGGATTCCGCCATGCCGCTTACGCTGCCACTTTGCTGAGCCGGCGTCCAGGATTTCACCGTTTCGCCACCCATTGGGGTTTCCTATGTGCACTGTCGGCGCACGACGGTCCCCCAAAGCCGCCCCCACCTGCACCGTTCCGACCCTCCCCGCCCCGGCGACCGGCCGAACGTTAGGAAGGGTCCCCTCCTATGCACGAGGCGTTAGGAGGGGACCCTTCCTTACATG
>NZ_JBSFSO010000034.1:0-75766 GCF_053589795.1 Micromonospora sp. NPDC003241
ATCGGACCACCGATCTCAAACCGGCCCGTCGGATTCACCAACAACCGATACCCCTCGACATCCAACCCCAGACTCTCCAACTCCGGCCCGATCACGTGCTCGCGCACATCCGGAGTGAGCAACGACTCCAGCGAGATGTCGGCGGCGTGCTGACTCGACACCACCACCGTGTTCAACCGCACCGGACGCAGACCCTCGTACTCGATGGTGACCTGCGTCTTACCGTCCGGACGCAGGTACGGCACCGTCCCGTCCTTACGCACCGCCGACAACCTACGCGCCAACCGATGCGCCAACGCGATCGGCAACGGCATCAACTCCGGCGTCTCCGAACACGCAAAACCAAACATCATCCCCTGATCACCGGCGCCCTGCGCATCCAACGCCGACTCCGACGAACCCGTCCGCAACTCGAAGGCGTTATCCACACCCTGCGCGATATCCGGCGACTGCGCCCCGATGGAGATGCTGACGCCACAGGAGGCCCCGTCGAAGCCCTTCTTGGACGAGTCGTAGCCGATGCCGAGGATGGTCTCGCGGACGATCGTCGGGATGTCGGCGTACGCCTTCGTCGTCACCTCGCCCGCCACGTGCACCTGACCAGTCGTGATCAGGGTCTCCACCGCGACGCGGCTGTGCGGGTCCTGGCCGAGCAGGGCATCGAGGATGCCGTCACTGATCTGGTCAGCGATCTTGTCCGGGTGGCCTTCCGTGACCGATTCGGACGTGAAGAGGCGGCGTGTCACGGCACTCCTAAGTTGTGGACGTCGTTCCGCGGCAGTCTAGTCACTCACCGCCGAGCGCCGGGTCGATGGTCAGCAGGTGGATCGTGGTCAGGAGGAGCCGTCGGCGAGCCGGGCGACCACCAGGTCCCACACCCCGTCGGCGAGATCTTCCTTGGACTGTTCGGGCATCCGGGTAACCGAACCGTCCGCGCCGATGACGGTGGCCGCGTTGGTCTCGGCGCCGAAGACCTTGTCCGGCCCGACCTCGTTGATGACGATGAGGTCGGCCCGCTTTCGGGCGAGTTTGGCCCGTCCGTTGGCTTCGGCGTCGCCGGTCTCCGCGGCGAACACCACCAGCAGTTGCTCCGGTCGGCGGCCTCGGCCCAGTTCGGCGGCGATGTCCGGGTTGGTCACGAGCGCGATGCTGGGCGCGGTGCCGTCGTCCGACTTCTTGATTTTGCCAGGCGCGTACGTCGCGGGACGGAAATCGGCCGGAGCCGCCGCCATCACCACCGCATCGGCGTCGACGGCCGCCGCGAGCGTGGCGTCGCGCAGTTCGCCGGTGGTGCCGACGCGGACGATGTCCGCCCCGGCCGGGTCGGGCAGTTCGACGTTCGCCGAGATCAGCGTGACCCGGGCACCCCGGGCGACCGCCGAGCGGGCGAACGCGTAGCCCTGCTTGCCGGAGGATCGGTTGCCGAGGAACCGGACCGGGTCCAACGGCTCGCGGGTGCCGCCGGCGGTGACGAGGACGTGCCGGCCGGCCAGGTCCGCGGGAGCGTCGACGCCCCGGCGGAGCGCACGGCGGGCGACCGCGAAGATCTCGGCCGGGTCGGGCAGCCGACCCTTGCCGGTGTCGGCACCGGTCAATCGTCCCACCGCCGGTTCGATGACGCGTACGCCCCGGGCCCGTAGGGTCGCCACGTTGGCGACGGTGGCCGGGTGCTCCCACATCTCGGTGTGCATGGCCGGCGCCAGCACCACCGGGCAGCGGGCGGTGAGCAGGGTGTTGGTGAGCAGGTCGTCGGCGAGGCCGTGCGCGGCCTTGGCCAGCAGGTCGGCGGTGGCGGGTGCGACCACCACCAGGTCGGCCTGCTGGCCGAGGCGGACGTGCGGCACCTCGTGCACGTCGGACCAGACGTCCTCGGCGACCGGCTGACCGGAGAGCGCCGCCCAGGTCGGCGCGCCGACGAACCGCAGCGCGGCGGCGGTCGGCACGACCCGGACCTGGTGGCCCGACTCGGTGAGCCGGCGCAACACCTCGCACGCCTTGTAGGCGGCGATGCCGCCGCCGACACCGAGGATGATCCGGGCGCTCATCGACGCGCGGAGCCTACGGCTGGTCGGTCGGCTCGGCGGTGAGTAGGCCGGCGTTGATCTCGCGCATCGCGATCGAGAGCGGCTTCTCCTGCGGGGTCGTCTCGACCAGCGGGCCGACGTACTCCAGCAGGCCCTCGCCGAGCTGGCTGTAGTAGGCGTTGACCTGACGCGCGCGCTTGGCCGCGAAGATGACCAGCGCGTACTTCGACGTCGTCTTCTCCAGGAGCTCGTCGATCGGCGGGTTGGTGATGCCTTCGGGGTTGGCGATGGATCCCACGGATTAACCTCTGCGTCTTTCGCACGGACCGCGTGTCACGCGGTGCCGGCGCTCAACCGCGCGGACGCGGCCGGGCCGGAGCCAGGAATGAAGAACCGATCAACCCTACCAGCTCGTCCACTACGCGCTCGGTGCGGTCGTGCGACACGCTCCGGTCGAAAGCCGTCACGGTGGCCGTACCCGGACGACGGCCGGGCGGATGGAGTAGGACGAGTCGCGCATCGGGTACCACCGCGCGGACCAGCAGCGCCCCGTCGAGGTCGAGCGGGAGCAGGACCGGCGATCCGGCGGCGAGCCGGTCCCGGACCGGCGCCAGCTCCGTGCCACGCCGGTACGCCCCGCAACGGCTCCATTCCAGCAGCTCGCCCCGGGCCACCCGGCGGTCGAACTCCCGCGGGGCGAGGAAGTGCCGGTGGACGCCCTCCAGCTCGCCCTCCCGGCGGGGCCGGGTGGTGACCGCGAGCGGCGTCCACACAGACGGAGAACGCGCCCGGACCAGCTCGACGACACTCTCCCTACCGGCGCCGGATGGGCCGGCCAGGACAGTGAGCCGAGCCGCCGGGCGCGTCTCGTCATCCAAGCTCACTGCTTGTTTCTACACGCAGCCGTGCTCAGTTGGCGGCGAACTCCCCAAGCAGGGCCTTGCGCTGCTGTTCGCCGAGGCCACGCAGGCGACGGCTGTCGGCGATCTTGAGCTTCTCCATGATCTGGGTGGCTCGGATCTTGCCGATACCGGGCATCGCCTGCAGCACGGCCGACACCTTCAGCTTGCCGACGACATCGTCGGACTCGGCGCGCGCAAGAACGGCTCCGAGGGTGGTCTTGCCCTGCTTGAGCTGCTCCTTCAGCTCGGCACGGGCTTTGCGGATCTCCGCGGCCTTCTCCAGCGCGGCTGCGCGCTGCTCAGGGGTCAGTGACGGGAGCGGCACCAGTTCTCCTCAGGTCCCTATCGCGACGGGCGGGACGCACCGCCGCATCTGTGAAACGTGGTGTCGCTGTGAACCAAGGGGTTCCCAGCGCGGGGAAAACTAGCGGTCAACGGAGCTTTCGGCAACGTGGGCACGCGATGATCACCGCAAAGTGACCGAGCCGTCAGTCAGTCATGACATCGCCAGGGCCGCCCGGCAGTCCGCCACGGCGCGCTCCGCCGCGGCCCGCAGCGCCTCCGGGCGTGGGCCCGCTCCCAACACCTCCCGGGAGTACGAGGGCAGCACGGAGGTAAGGGCCGAACCGAAGACGACCCGTAGATCGTCGGCCGTGGCGCCCTGCGCGCCGAGCCCGGGTGCGAGCAGCGGACCGTTCACCGCGGAGAGGTCGCAGCCGGTCTCGCCGACCGTCGCACCGACCACCAAGCCGATGCTCCCGAGCGGCTCCGCACCCGCGTTGAGCTGGGAAATCTCGTCGATCACCGTCTGCGCGACGGTACGCCCGTCGGCACCGCGCGCACGCTGGACCGAGGCGCCCTCGGGGTTGGAGGTGAGCGCCAGGACGAAGACTCCGCCGCCGTGCTCGGCGGCCAGCTCGAACATCGGGGCGAGCGAGCCGACGCCCAGGAAGGGGCTCGCGGTCACCGCGTCGACATACATGGAACTGGATGGGTCCAGGTACGCCGAGGCGTACGCGCGGACGGTCGAGCCGATGTCGCCGCGCTTGACGTCCAGCAGAACGAGCGATCCGGAATCTCGTAACTGTCGGATAGTTGACTCAAGTACTGCCACCCCTTGAGACCCGAATCGCTCGAAGAAGGCCGACTGGGGCTTGACCACCGCAACCCGGTCACCGAGGGCGTCCACCACGGTCCGGGCGAAGCGCCGCAGCCCGTCGACGTCGTCGTCCAGCCCCCATCTGGCCAGCAGTTCCGGATGGGGGTCGATCCCGACGCAGAGCGGACCCCGCTCGTCGACCGCCCGGTGCAACCGCGCGCCGAAGCTCTCCATCAGCCAGCTTTCCTCTCGTCCTCAACCTGTCGCGCTCGTCTACTCAACCTGTGTCCCTGATCCGCGCCGATCTACTCAGCCCGCCCTGATAGCTGCCGCGACACCGGTCGCGACCAGTGCCAGATCGGCGTCCGAGGTGACGTACGGCGGCATCGTGTAGACCAGGTCCCGGAACGGCCGCAGCCACACCCCCTCGGCCACCGCGGCGGCCGTGGCGGCACCGATGTCCACCTCGTGGTCGAGCTGCACCACGCCGATCCCGCCGAGCACCCGCACGTCCACCACGCCCGGCGCGCCACGCAGCGGCCCCAGGCCGGCACGCAGGCCCCGCTGGAGCCGCGCCACCTCACCGGCCCAGTCCCCGGCCCGCAGCAGACCCAGCGAGGCGTTGGCGACCGCGCAGGCGAGCGGATTGCCCATGAACGTCGGGCCGTGCGCCAGAACCCCGCCGCTCCGGATGCCCCGCGCCACCTCCGGCGTACAGAGCGCGGCGGCCAGCGTCAGGTAGCCGCCGGTGAGCGCCTTGCCGACACACATCACGTCCGGACTGACCCCGGCGTGCTCGGCGGCGAACATCGTCCCGGTCCGGCCGAAGCCGGTGGCGATCTCGTCGAAGATCAGCAGCACCCCGTGCGCCCGGGTCACCTCGCGCAACACTCGCAGATAGTGCGGGTGGTGGAAGCGCATCCCGCCGGCCCCCTGGACCACCGGCTCCACGATCACCGCCGCCAGTTCGTGGGCGTGCCGCTCGACCGCCTCCACCAACGCCGCCTCGTACGCCGGGTCGGGCCCGGACGCGAAGCCACCGGGCGGCACCGGCGCGAACACCTGCCGGGGCAGCACGTCGCCCCAGAGGTGGTGCATGCCGCCCTCGGGGTCACAGACGCTCATCGGGTGGAACGTGTCGCCGTGGTACCCGCCACGCCAGGTGCCCAGCCGGTGGCGCTCCGGCCGACCGACGGCCCGTTGGTACTGCAGGCACATCTTCACCGCGACCTCGACGCTGACCGAGCCGGAGTCGGCCAGGAACACGTGTTCCAGCCCCTCCGGGGCCAGCTCGACCAGCGTCCGGGCCAACCGCACGGCGGGCTCGTGGGTCAGCCCGCCGAACATCACGTGGCTCATCCGGCCGAGCTGGTCGGTCACCGCCGCGTCCAGCACCGGGTGCCGGTAACCGTGGATCGCCGACCACCAGGACGACATGCCGTCGACGAGCGAGCGCCCGTCGGCCAGTCGCAGCCGTACGCCCTCGGCCTCCGCCACCACGTACGGCGGCACCGCCGGCGGCAGTGTCGCGTACGGGTGCCAGACGTGCGCCGCGTCGGCGGCGAGAATCTCCTCCGGCGTCATCCGCCCTCCCTGTCCACGCTGCCCGTGCTTGGTCCACCGCTTGGACGGGGCGTGCAGCACCACTGGACGGCTCCGCTCCATCACCGGTCGGGGGCGGCGGCGCCCGGTGTTCGTGGCCGTCCGCTCCGGCGGGAGCGGGAGCGGGGGTGGCGCCGCCGCCTCATCCGGTTCACGACCCGGTCGTGACCGGAGCCGGGGCGGCCGCCGCCGCGCGGGCGACCGCGCGGGGCAGGGCCGGCCCCCGGTAGATGAAACCGGTGTAGAGCTGGACCAGGCTGGCGCCCGCGTCGAACATTCGGGCGGCGTCGTCGGGGTCGACGATGCCACCCACGCCGATGATCGGCAGCCGGCCACCGGTCTCGGCGTGCACGAAGGAGACCACCTGCCGGGCCCGGTCGGCCAGCGGGCGGCCGGAGAGCCCCCCGGCCTCGGCGGACCGGGCCTGGTCGGCCGGGGCGAGCCCGGCGCGGCCGAGGGTGGTGTTCGTGGCGATCACCCCGGCCGCGCCCCGGGCCAGGCAGACCTCCAGCAGCTCGGCGATGGCCGCGTCGGTCAGGTCCGGGGCGATCTTCACCAGCACCGGCTTCTCCCCCACCAGCGCGGCCAGCAGCGCGTCCAGGTGAGTGCGGTCCTGCAACTCGCGCAGTCCGGGGGTGTTGGGCGAGGAGACGTTGACCGCGAAGTAGTCGCCGTGCCCGCGCAGCGCGCGGTACGACGCCCGGTAGTCCTCCACCGCCTCGTCGAGCGGCGTCACCTTCGACTTGCCCAGCGAGATCCCCAGCGGTACGCCGAGCGGACGGGCCAGCGCCGCGAGCCGGGCGGCCAGCGCCTCGGCCCCGGCGTTGTTGAAGCCCATCCGGTTGATCACGGCTTCGCTGTCCGGCAGCCGGAACAGCCTCGGTCGGGGGTTACCCGGCTGCGGGTGCGCGGTGACCGTGCCGACCTCGACGAAGCCGAAGCCGAGCGCCGGCCACGCCGGCAGCGCGGCGCCGTCCTTGTCCATCCCGGCGGCCAGGCCGACCGGATTGGGGAACCGCACCCCGAAGACCGTGCGGGGCGCGGCCACGGCGTACCGGGCCCGCAGGGCCGCCAGCGCGACCGGCCGCCCGGACAGGGCGGCCAGTCGGCGCAGCGTCCACTCGTGTGCCGCCTCGGCGTCACCGCCGCCGATGCGGAACAGCCCGCGTCGAAGCGTCCGCTCGAAGATCACCGGCTGGCCCGCAGGGTGGCGTGCAGATCCTGCAACGGGCGCACCTGCATGTCACCCCGGATCAGGGCCTCGATGCCCATCACCGCCGCGGCGGCACCCGGCACGGTGGTGATGCACGGGATGTCCGCGGTGACCGCCGCGCTGCGGATCTCGTACCCGTCGGAGCGGGCGCTGGCTCCGGAGCCCTGCGGGGTGTTGATCACCAGGGCCACCCGGCCGCTGCGGATCAGCGAGACCGCGTCGTCGTCGGCACCGGCCTCGTAGTGCTTGGCGGCCAGCTCGCAGTCGATGCCGTGACGGCGCAGCACCTCGGCGGTGCCGCTGGTCGCGACGATCTCGAAGCCCAGGTCGGCCAGGCGCTTCACCGGGAAGATCATGCCGCGCTTGTCGCGGTTCGCCACCGACACGAAGATCTTGCCCTGGGTGGGCAGCGAGCCGTACGCGGCCGACTGGGACTTGGCGAAGGCGTGCCCGAAGGCGGTGTCGATGCCCATCACCTCGCCGGTCGACTTCATCTCCGGGCCGAGCAGCGAGTCCACTCCCTTGCCGGCCGGGGTGCGGAACCGCTTGAACGGCAGCACCGCCTCCTTCACCGCGATCGGGGCGTCCGGCGGCAGCGTGCCACCGTCCCCGGTCGCCGGCAGCATCCCCTCGGCGCGCAGCTCCGCGACGGTGGCGCCGAGCGCGATCCGGGCCGCCGCCTTGGCCAGCGGCACCGCCGTGGCCTTGGAGACGAACGGCACCGTCCGCGAGGCACGCGGGTTGGCCTCCAGGACGTACAGTGCGTCGTCCTTGAGCGCGTACTGCACGTTGAGCAGGCCGCGTACGCCGATGTCCCGGGCGATCGCCTCGGTGTACCGGCGGACCTGGGCCACGTGCGAGCTGGCCAGGGTGATCGGCGGCAGCGCGCACGACGAGTCGCCGGAGTGGATGCCGGCCTCCTCGATGTGCTCCATGATCCCGCCGAGGTAGACCTCGCCGTCGGCGTCGCAGAGCGCGTCCACGTCGATCTCGATGGCGTCGTCGAGGAACCGGTCCACCAGCACCGGATGGTCCGGCGAGATGTCGGTGGCCCGCCCGATGTAGTCACGCAACGTCACGTCGTCGTAGACGATCTCCATGCCCCGGCCGCCCAGCACGTACGAGGGGCGGACCAGTACCGGGTAGCCGATCTCGTCGGCGATTCCCTTCGCCTCCTCGTACGAGGTGGCGGTGCCGTGCTCGGGCGCCCGCAGACCGGCCCGGGCCAGCAACGACCCGAACGCGCCACGCTCCTCGGCCAGGTGGATCGACTCCGGGGAGGTGCCCACCACCGGCACCCCGGCGTCCTTGAGCCGCTGCGCCAGCCCGAGCGGGGTCTGCCCGCCGAGCTGCACGATCACGCCGATCACGCCCGGTCCGCCGGCCTCCCGACCGGAGGTGTCCTCGGCGTGCCAGACCTCCAGCACGTCCTCGAAGGTGAGCGGCTCGAAGTAGAGCCGGTCGGCGGTGTCGTAGTCGGTGGAGACCGTCTCCGGGTTGCAGTTGACCATGACGGTCTCGAACCCGCCGCCACCGGCCGGGCCGGCCGGCGCCTCCCGCAACGCCTGGACCGCGTGCACGCAGGAGTAGTCGAACTCGATGCCCTGCCCGATCCGGTTCGGTCCGGAGCCGAGGATCAGCACCTTCGGCCGCACCGAGCCGACCACCTCGGTCTCGGAGTCGTACGAGGAGTAGTGGTACGGGGTGCTCGCCTCGAACTCGGCGGCGCAGGTGTCCACCGTCTTGTAGACCGGCCGCACGTCCAGCCGGTGCCGCAGCCGGCGTACCCCGTCCTCTGCGGCCAGCTCCGGACGCAGCGCGGCCAACTGCCGGTCGGACAGCCCGGCCCGCTTGGCCCGGCGCAGCAGCCCGACGTCGAGCACCGGCGCGGCCACGATCTCGGCACGCAGCTCGACCAGCCCGGCGATCTGGTCCAGGAACCACGGGTCGATTCCGCCGGAGGCGGCGCTGACCTCGGCGATCGAGGCGCCCAGCCGCAGCGCGCGCTCCACCGTGTAGAGGCGGCCGTCGTGCGGCACTCCCAGCGCCGCGAGCGTGTTCTCCCTGGTCGCGTCCGCCGGGTCGGGCAGGGTCCAGAAACCCGCCGCCTTGGTCTCCAGCGAACGCATCGCCTTGTTCAGCGCCTCGCTGAAGTTGCGCCCGAGGCTCATCGCCTCGCCGACCGACTTCATCGTGGTGGTCAGCTCCGGATCCGCGCCGGGGAACTTTTCGAACGCGAACCGGGGGATCTTCACCACCACGTAGTCGAGCGTCGGCTCGAACGCGGCCGGCGTCTTGAGGGTGATGTCGTTGGGGATCTCGTCCAGCGTGTAGCCGATGGCCAGCTTCGCGGCGATCTTCGCGATCGGGAACCCGGTCGCCTTCGAGGCCAGCGCCGAGGAACGCGACACCCGGGGGTTCATCTCGATGACCACGATCCGGCCGTCGGCCGGGTTGATCGCGAACTGGATGTTGCAGCCGCCGGTGTCCACGCCGACCTCACGCAGCACCGCGATGCCCAGGTCACGCAGGTCCTGGTACTCCCGGTCGGTCAGCGTCATGGCCGGTGCCACGGTCACGCTGTCGCCGGTGTGCACGCCCATCGGGTCGAGGTTCTCGATCGAGCAGACCACCACCACGTTGTCGTGGCGGTCCCGCATCAGTTCGAGCTCGTACTCCTTCCAGCCGAGCACGCTCTCCTCGATCAGCACCTCGTGCACCGGGCTGGCGTCCAGCCCGGCACCGGCGATGCGCTCCAGGTCCGCGTCGGTGTGCGCCATGCCCGAGCCGAGGCCGCCCATGGTGAACGACGGCCGGATCACCACCGGCAGACCCAACTCACCGACCGTCTCGCGGACCTCGTCCATCGAGTGGCAGACCCGCGAGCGCGGCACCAGGCCCGCCGGGTCCTCGATCCCGATGCGGACGCCGGCCTTGGCCACGATGTCCTTGAAGAGCTGCCGGTCCTCGCCGCGCCGGATCGCGTCGACGTCCGCGCCGATCAGCTCGACGCCGTACTTGTCGAGCACACCGGCCTCGTGCAGCGCCACGGCGGTGTTCAGCGCGGTCTGCCCGCCCAGCGTGGGCAGCACGGCGTCCGGCCGCTCCTTGGCGATGACCAGCTCCACGAACTCCGGAGTGATCGGCTCGACGTAGGTGGCGTCGGCGAACTCCGGGTCGGTCATGATCGTGGCCGGGTTCGAGTTGACCAGGCTGACCCGGATCCCCTCGCTGCGCAGCACCCGGCAGGCCTGGGTGCCGGAGTAGTCGAACTCGCAGGCCTGCCCGATGATGATCGGCCCGGAGCCGATCACCAGGATGTGCTTGAGATCGGTCCGCTTAGGCATTCGTACGCCCCTCGCTGTGGGTACGGCCCTCGATCAACTCGGCGAAGCGGTCGAAGAGGTAGTCCGCGTCGTGCGGACCGGCTGCCGCCTCCGGGTGGTACTGGACGGTGAAGGCGGGCACGTCCTTGGCCCGCAGCCCCTCGACCACGTTGTCGTTGAGGCAGAGGTGGCTGACCTGCACGCCGCCGAACTCGGTCTCGATCACCTGGTCCGGCACCACCGCACCCGGCGTCACGCCGGGCACCTCCACCGCGAAGCCGTGGTTGTGGCTGGTCACCTCCACCTTGCCGGTGACCCGGTCGAGGACCGGCTGGTTGATGCCCCGGTGGCCGTAGCCGAGCTTGTAGGTGCCGAAACCGAGCGCCCGGCCGAGGATCTGGCTGCCGAAGCAGATGCCGAACAGCGGAATCCGCCGCCCCAGCACCTCGCGGGCCAGCCCGACCGGCCCGTCGGCGGTGGCCGGGTCACCCGGACCCGGCGAGAAGAAGACCGCGTCCGCCCCGGTGGCCAGCAGGTCCTCGATGGTCGAGTGCGCCGGCATGACGTGCGTGGTCACCCCGCGCGCGGCGAGCCGACGCGGCACGTTGCGTTTGATGCCCAGGTCGAGCGCGGCCACCGTGAACCGGTGCTCGCCCTCGGCCTCGACCACGTACGGCTCCGCCGTGGTCACCTCGGCGGAGAGGTCCGCGCCGAGCATCTGCGGCGCCTCGCGTACCCGGGCCAGCAGCGCACGCGGGTCGTCGTCGACGCTGGAGATACCGACCCGCATCGCGCCGCGCTCGCGCAGGTGCCGGGTCAGCGCCCGGGTGTCCACCCCGCTGATGCCGACGATGCCCTCGGTCGCCAGCCGGTCCTCCAGGCCACCGGTGGCCCGCCAGTTCGAGCTGGCCCGGGCCGGGTCACGCACCACGTACCCGGCCACCCAGATGCGTCGCGACTCGTCGTCCTCCCCGTTGACGCCGGTGTTGCCGATGTGCGGGGCGGTCTGCACGACGACCTGACGGTGGTACGACGGGTCGGTCAGCGTCTCCTGGTAACCGGTCATCCCGGTGTTGAAGACCGCCTCGCCGAAGGTCTCCCCGACGCTGCCGTACGCCTCGCCGTGGAACGTGCGACCGTCCTCCAGGACGAGAATCGCGGGACGCCTACGACTCACTTGATTGCCTTTCCGTCCAGGACCGTCGCCTCGCCACGCAGGAAGGTCGCCACGATGCGACCCGGCAGCGTCATCCGGGCGTACGGGGTGTTGCGGCTACGACTGGCCATCTCGGCCGGCTCGATCACCCGGCGGACCGCCGGGTCGACCAGGGTCAGGTTGGCCGGCACGCCCGGCGCCGGGTCGTGCCCGTGCTCGGTCAGACCGGCGATCCGCGCCGGAGTGCGGGACATCCGCTCGGCGATCAGGTCCCACTCGGGGCCGAGCACGTCGAGCGCGATCGACAGCGCCGTCTCCAGCCCGAGCATCCCGGGCCGGGCGTACGCCCACTCGCACTCCTTGTCCTCCACCGCGTGCGGGGCGTGGTCGGTGGCCACGATGTCGATCACCCCGTCGACCAGGGCGGCCCGCAGGGCGGCGATGTCGGTGGCAGTCCGCAGCGGCGGGTTCACCTTGAAGACCGGGTCGTACGTCTCGGCCCGAACATCGGTGAGCAGCAGGTGGTGCGGGGTCACCTCGGCGGTGACCCGTACCCCCCGGGCCTTGGCCTGGCGCAGCACCTCGACGCTGCCGGCGGTGGAGACGTGGCAGACGTGCAGCCGGCTGCCGACGTGCTCGGCCAGCAGCACGTCCCGGGCGATGATGGCCTCCTCGGCCACCGCCGGCCAGCCGGTCAGGCCCAGTCGGGTGGAGACCTCGCCCTCGTGCATCTGCGCGCCCTCGGTGAGCCGGGGCTCCTCGGCGTGCTGGGCGATAATCCCGTCGAACGCCTTGACGTACTCCAGGGCGCGGCGCATCAGCCGGGGGTCGGCGACGCAGTGCCCGTCGTCGGAGAAGATCCGCACCCGGGCGGCGGAGTCGGCCATCGCGCCCAGCTCGGCCAGGCGCTCACCGGCCAGCCCGACGGTGACCGCGCCGATCGGCTGCACGTCGACCAGCCCGGCCTCCCGACCGAGCCGCCACACCTGCTCGACCACCCCGGCGGTGTCCGCCACCGGCGAGGTGTTCGCCATCGCGCAGACCGCCGTGTACCCGCCCAGCGCCGCCGACCGCGACCCGGTCTCGACGGTCTCGGCGTCCTCCCGGCCGGGCTCGCGCAGGTGGGTGTGCAGGTCGACCAGGCCGGGCAGGGCGACCAGCCCGGCGGCTTCGACCACGGTCGCGTCCGGCGCGGAGAGCCCCGCGCCGGTCTCGGCGACCACGCCGTCGCGGATCAGCAGGTCGGTCGGTGCGGCACCGAGCACGCTGACGTTCCTGATCAGGTACGAGTTCACCGGTTGTTCCCCCCGAGCAGCAGATAGAGGACGGCCATCCGGACGGAGACCCCGTTGGCGACCTGTTCGACGATGGTGGAGCGGGGCGAGTCGGCGACCTCGGGCGTGATCTCCATGCCCCGGTTCATCGGACCGGGGTGCATGACGATCGCGTGCTCCGGAAGCCGGCGCATCCGTGGGCCGTCCAGGCCGTATCGGCGCGCGTACTCGCGGGCGGACGGGAAGTAGGAGTCGCCCATCCGCTCCCGCTGCACCCGCAGCATCATCACCACGTCCGACGACGGCAGCACCGCGTCCAGGTCGTAGCAGACGCCGGTGCCGGGGGCGAGGGCGGCGGCGATGTCGCGCGGGATGAGCGTCGGCGGCCCGACCAGGGTCACCTTCGCGCCGAGCGTGGAGAGCAGCAGCACGTTCGAGCGGGCCACCCGGGAGTGCAGCACGTCGCCCACCACCGCGACCGACAGGCCGGCCAGCCGGCCCAGCCGGGAGCGCATCGTGTACGCGTCGAGCAGCGCCTGGGTGGGGTGCTCGTGGGTGCCGTCACCGGCGTTGACCACCGAACCGTCGACCCAGTCGGCGAGCCGGTGCGGGGCGCCGGAGGCGGGGTGGCGGACCACCACCGCGTCGGCCCCCATCGCCTGGAGGGTCAGCGCGGTGTCCTTCAGGCTCTCGCCCTTGGCGACGCTGGAACCCTTCGCGGAAAAGTTGATCACATCGGCGCTGAGCCGCTTCGCCGCCGCCTCGAAGGAGATCCGGGTCCGGGTGGAGTCCTCGTAGAAGAGGTTCACCACCGTCCGGCCGCGCAGCGCGGGCAGCTTCTTCACCTCACGCCCGGCCACCGCGGCCATCTCCTCGGCGGTGTCCAGGATCTGGGTCGCGGTCTCGGCGTCCAGGTCGGCGCCGGAGAGCAGGTGCCTGATCACTTTGCCCGCCTTCCGTTCGCGACTGCGGGGCTCCGCTTCGCTGCACTCCTCGCGCTCACGAGAGGGTCACCTCCCCGTAGAGGCGGACCTCGTCGGTGCCGTCGGTCTCGGCGAGGGTGACCTTGACGCTCTCGGCGAGGGCCGTCGGGATGTTCTTGCCCACGTAGTCGGCGCGGATCGGCAACTGCCGGTGACCCCGGTCGACCAGCACGGCGAGCTGCACCGACGACGGCCGACCGAGATCGCCGAGCGCGTCCAGCGCGGCGCGGACCGTCCGGCCGGAGAAGAGCACGTCGTCGACGAGGACCACCCGCATGCCGTCGATGCCACCGGCGGGGAGCTGGGTCGGGCCGACCGCCCGGGTCGCGTTGCGGCGCAGGTCGTCGCGGTAGAGCGTGATGTCCAGTACGCCGACCGGGACGGAGACGTCCTCGAAGGCGCTGATCCGTGCGGCGAGGCGCCGGGCGAGCGGTGCGCCACGGGTCGGGATGCCCAACAACACGGTGTCGGCGGCGCCCTGGGTCTTCTCGAGGATCTGGTGTGCGATCCGGTCGACGACGCGTTGCACGTCGGCGCTGGTCAGGATCACCTTCACCGAGGGTTGTCGCGGCGGCGACGATTGGGCGGCCGATGGGTAGGCCACGGCGGACCTCCTTCCCCGCCTCACGGGACGGGTCGTTAAAGGACGTCGGGTACTCCGGACCGGTCAAGATCGGCCGGCGGAGGGGCTTCGGCCACGTTACCAGTGGTCGCCGCCGCGACCACCCTCGGGAGCGAGTGGTCCCGGCCACGCACGGCGTGACGGCACGAGTATCGGTTCAGCGGGCAGAACGGGACAACTCGCCCCGAGCGTCCAACCGGTAGGACTCGACCACTTGACCGGGTGTACGAATCCCCGTACCGTCACGCTCCGTAGCGATCGCTGGGAGAACCCCGAGCAGCACTGGGAGTGTCCGAATGCCCTCTGAATACGCCAAGTCTCTGGGCGCCCGCCTGCGCTCCATCCGCCAGCAGCAGGGCCTGTCCCTGCAGGGCGTGGAGGAGAAGTCGAACGGGCGCTGGAAGGCGGTGGTGGTCGGCTCGTACGAGCGCGGCGACCGTGCCGTCACCGTGTCCCGCCTGGCCGAGCTGGCCGAGTTCTACCGCGTTCCCGTCTCGGAGTTGCTGCCCGACGGCAGCGGAGTGCGGCACGAGCCCACCAGCAAGATCGTGCTGGACCTGGAGCGGCTCTACGACGAGGCCAGCGAGGAGCTCGCCTACGTAGCCCGGTACGCCCGCGCCATCCAGCAGCAGCGGGGCGACTACAACGGTCGGGTGCTGTCGATCCGCGCCGACGACCTGCGCGCCCTCGCCATCGTCTACGACGCCTCCCCGTCGGGCCTGATCGAGCGCCTGACCGAGCACGGCGTGCTGGTCGCCGACCCGCGGGCGTTCTTCGCCTCCTGACCCCTGACGACAAAGGGGCCCTGCCATCCGGCATGGGCCCCTTTGTCGTAGTCCGGCAGGCCGACTCGGCTTCGCCGCCGCCCGGCCGGGACGCTCAGCGCGTCGCGTACTCGGCGATCCGGCCGAGCAGGCCGTTGAGGAAGCGCGGCGAGTCGTCCGTCGACATCTGCCGGGCCAACTCCACCGCCTCGCTGATCGCCACCGCGTCGTCGATCTCGTCGATGTAGAGCAACTCGTAGACCGCGATCCGGGCCAGGTTCCGGTCGACCGTCGGCATCCGGTCCAGCGTCCAGCCCTCGGCGTAGCTGGCGATCAACTCGTCGATCCGGTCCAGGTTCCCGGCCACGCCCTCGACCAGACCGACCGCGTACCCGAGATGCTCGGGATGCGGCTTGTCGAGCCGCTCGATGTAACCGGCGAGCACCTCCACCGGCGGACGATCACGCAGGTCGGCCTCGAAGAGCACGTCCAGCGCCCGCTTGCGCGCCTTGCGGCGCGCCGGCATCTGCTGTTTGGGACCCTCGGCCATCAGGAGGCGCGGCCGAGGTAACGACCGTCGCGGGTGTCGACCTTGATCTTCTCACCGGTGGTGATGAAGAGCGGCACGTTCACGGTCGCGCCGGTCTCCACGGTCGCCGGCTTGTTGCCACCGGTCGAACGGTCGCCCTGCAGGCCGGGCTCGGTGTAGGTGACCTCGAGCACGACCGAGGTCGACAGCTCGATGTACAGCGGGACGCCCTCGTGCGTGGCCACGATCGCCTCGGCCTCGGGGAGCAGGTAGTTGGCGGCCTCGCCGACCGTCCCGCCGGGCACCGTGATCTGGTCGAACGTCTCCATGTCCATGAAGACGAAGTCCTCGCCGTCGGCATAGAGATACTGCATGGTGCGCTTGTCCACGGTCGCGGTCTCGACCTTGGTGCCCGCGTTGAAGGTCTTGTCGACGACCTTGCCGGAGAGCACGTTCTTCAGCGTGGTACGCACGAACGCACCACCCTTACCGGGCTTGACGTGCTGGAACTCGACGACGGCCCAGAGCTCCCCGTCGAGGTTGAGTACCAGGCCGTTCTTCAGGTCGTTGGTGGTGGCCATTTCCTGCCTTGATCATCAGCTGGCGGACAGACCTGGCAAGTCTACTAGCCGCCCGCCGATCCGCTGTCCGCCGCCGTCCCGCCCACCCCGCGACCCCGATCCGGCGGCCTTCAGGACCCGCCGATCGGGCGAGGTCAGGGACCACTCCACCCCTCGACGGTTACGGAAAGTGTCGTCACCGCTGCCCACACCCTGGTGGGTCAGCCGTCCTGGTCGAGGTGGGTGGCCAGGTGGTGCAGAGCCAGGCGGTAGCCGTCCACGCCCAGCCCACAGATGACTCCGGTGGCCACCGCGGAGACCACTGAGTGGTGCCGGAACTCCTCCCGGGCGTGGATGTTGGAGATGTGCACCTCGACCAGCGGGGCGCGCAGCAGCGCGCAGGCGTCCCGGACCGCGATCGAGTAGTGCGACCACGCAGCCGGGTTGAGCACCACGGCGGCGCCCTCGTCCGCCGCGTCGTGCAGCCAGCCGAGCAGTTCGTGCTCGGCGTCGGTCTGCCGGACGGTGACGCTGAGTCCGAGTTCCCGTCCGGTCGACTCGCAGAGTTCGACCAGGTCGGCGTAGCTGGTCACGCCGTAGACGTCGACCTGGCGGGTGCCCAGCCGGCCCAGGTTCGGCCCGTTGAGCACGTAGACCTTCATGAGGACACCGCGCGGTAGGCCTCGAAGAGCAACTCGTCGTCGGGGCCTTCGAGGATGGCCGGGCGGGCCAACCCGTCCAGGACCACGAAACGCAGTCGGCTGCCCCGCGCCTTCTTGTCCACCCGCATGGTGGCCAACAGCCGGGGCCAGGCGTCGGCCGGGTAGTCGGTGGGCAGGCCGAGTGCGGTCACCACGTCACGGTGCCGGCGGGCGGTGGACTCGTCCAGGCGGCCGGCGAGCCGGGCCAGTTCGGCGGCGTACACCAGGCCGACCGCGACCGCGTGACCGTGCCGCCAGCGGTACTCCTCGACCTTCTCGATCGCGTGGGCGAGGGTGTGCCCGTAGTTGAGCACCTCGCGTACGCCCGACTCGCGCAGGTCTCCGGCGACCACGTCGGCCTTCACGCGGATCGCGCGTTCGATGAGTTCCCGGACGACCGGGCCGGTCGGGTCGGTGGCCGCCGCCGGTGCCCGCTCGACCAGGTCGAGGATGGCGGGGTCGGCGATGAAGCCGCACTTGACCACCTCGGCCATGCCGGCGGCCAGCTCGACCTGGGGCAGGCTGTCCAGCGTGGTCAGGTCCGCGAGCACCCCGACCGGCGGGTGGAAGGCGCCCACCAGGTTCTTGCCGGCGGCGGTGTTGATGCCCGTCTTGCCGCCGACCGCCGCGTCGACCATGCCGAGCAGCGAGGTGGCCACCGGCACCCAGCGAACCCCGCGCAGCCAGCAGGCGGCCACGAAACCGGCCAGGTCGGTGACGGCGCCGCCGCCCAGCCCGACCACCGCGTCGGTACGCGTGAAGCCGGCCTCGCCGAGCCGGTCCCAGCAGTGTGCCGCCACGTCGACGTGCTTGCCGGCCTCGGCGTCCGGCACCTCGATCGCGAGCGGCGTGACGCCGGACGCGGCCAGCCGGGCGCCGATCGCGTCGGCCGACTCCTTGAGCGGCGCGGTGTGCAGCACCGCCACCCGGGTGGCGTCGGGCAGCAGGCCCGGCAGCGTGTCGAGCAGGTCCCGCCCGACGAGCACGTCGTACGGCCGTTCGCCGCCGACCGGGATCCGGGTCACCTCGTCCATCGCGGGAACCTAACCATCCGTGCGCAGTAGCTGCGCGATCTCGGCGACGATCTCCTCCGGCGTGCGGCCGTCGGTCACCACCGTGTGGGTGGCCACCTCGGTGTAGAGCGGCCGGCGCTGGTCCATCAGGTGTTTCAGGGTGGCGCGGGGGTTGATCGCCAGCAGCGGCCGCCCGGCGCCCAGACCGACCCGCTTGACCGCGTCGGGCAGCTCGACGGAGAGGTGCACCACGTGGTGCCCGACCAGTGCGGCCCGGTTCTCCTCGGCCAGCACCGCGCCACCGCCCAGGGCCAGCACGCCGGGGCAGGAGGTAAGCGCCGCCGCCACCGCCGCGCGTTCCAGGGCGCGGAAGTGCGGCTCGCCCTCGTCGACGAAGATCTCCGGGATCGGCTTGCCGGCCAGGCGTTCGATGTCGGCGTCGGTGTCGCGGAACTCGACCCCGAGCACCTCCGCCAGCCCCTGCCCGATGGTGGTCTTGCCCGAGCCGGGCGCGCCGACCAGGACGCAGACCGGGCGGGTCGGAGCGGTCACCGGATCACCAGTGCGTCGAGGTAACCGGCCAGGTTGCGCCGCATCTCGGCGACCGAGTCGCCACCGAACTTCTCCACGGCCGCCTCGGCCAGCACCAGCGCCACCATCGCCTCGGCGACGACGGCGGCGGCGGGCACCGCGCAGACGTCGGAGCGCTGGTTGATCGCGGTGGCCGGCTCGCCGGTGGTCACGTCCACCGTGGCCAGGGCACGGTTCAGCGAGGAGATCGGCTTCATCGCGGCCTTCACCCGCAGCGGCTCGCCGGTGGTGATGCCGCCTTCCAGACCACCGGCCCGGTCGGTGACCCGGCGGACGCCGGTGGCGGTGGGCATGATCTCGTCGTGCGCCTCGGAGCCCCGGGACCGGGCCTGCTGCCAGCCGTCGCCGATCTCCACACCCTTGATCGCCTGGATCGACATCAGCGCGGTGGCCAGTCGGGCGTCGAGCTTGCGGTCCCACTGCACGTGACTGCCCAAGCCCGGCGGTACGCCGTACGCCAGCACCTCGACCACGCCGCCGAGGGTGTCGGCGGCCTTCTTCGCGGCGTCGACCTCGGCGACCATCCGGGCGCTGGCCTCGGGGTCGAGGCAGCGCAGCGGGTCGGCGTCGATGCGCTCGGCGTCCTCGGGGCGGGGGCGCAGCCCCGGCTTGACGGCGACCGGACCCAGCTCGACCACGTGCGAGACGATCTCGACGTCGATCGCCTGGCGGAGCAGCGCCTTGGCCACCGTGCCGACGGCCACCCGGGCGGCGGTCTCCCGCGCGCTGGCCCGCTCCAGGATCGGCCGGGCGTCGGTGTGGCCGTACTTCTGCATGCCGGCCAGGTCGGCGTGACCGGGCCGGGGCCGGGTCAGCGGCGCGTTGCGGGCCTGCCGGGCCAGCTCCTCCGGGTCGACCGGGTCGGCGGCCATCACGGTGCGCCACTTGGGCCACTCGGAGTTGCCGACCCGCATCGCGACCGGGCTGCCCAGCGTCACGCCGTGCCGTAGACCGCCGATGATCTCGATCTCGTCCTGCTCGAAGGCCATCCGCGCACCTCGGCCGTAGCCGAGCCGGCGGCGCGCCAACTCTCCGGCGATCTCGGTGGAGGTCACCTCGATCCCGGCCGGCACCCCCTCCAGCAACGCGACGAGAGCGGGCCCGTGTGATTCCCCTGCGGTCAACCAGCGCAACACAGCGGCCAGTCTGTCACGCCGGGTGCCCGCCGACGCGCACCGCCCGCCGCGTCCCGCCCTGCGGACGCGGCGAACGGTGCGGTGGGTGCCGGTCGGTCAGATGCCCCGGCCGCGCTTGTGCAGCGTGCGCAGCACGGCGTCGGCGCGGACCACCCGCCCGGCCACGGCCAGGGCCAGGTACGCCCGGGGTTCGCGCGGGTTGCGGCGGATGGTGCGCCGGGCCCAGCGCATGGCACCGCGACGGTCTCCCGAGGCGGCCTGGGCGAAGGCGATCTGCCCGGCGACCCGGGCCTCCCCCGCCGGCTGGGTGGCGAACTCGGGATAGCGCTCCAGCAGCCACTGCAACGCCTCGGAGATGGTGTCCCAGCGCTGGGCGAAGTACGACCGTTTGTGCCAGCGCACCGTCACGTACGGGGTGCGCAGGTTGACCAGCGGCGCGCTGCGGGCGGCCCGGAGCAGGAACTCGTAGTCCTCCGCGTAGCTGCCCGGGATCTCCTCGTCGACCAGACCGAATCCGTCGCGCAACGCCGCCGCGCGGATCACGAAGGTCGACGGGTGCAGCTCGGTCATCCGGTCCCGCAGCAGGTCGGCCAGGCTGATCGAGTCGCGGTCCAGCACCCGCTCGACGGTGCGCCCGTCGTAGGTGACCCGGATTCCGCAGCTCACGAACTCGGCGCCGGGCACCGCGTGCAGTGCGTCGACCTGTGCCAGCAGTTTCCCGGGCAGCCACTCGTCGTCGTCGTCGCAGAAGGCGATCAGCTCGCCGACGGCCGCCAGCGTGCCCGAGTTGCGGGCTCCGGCCAGTCCCGGCGTACGGGTGTTGGTCACCACGCGGACGGTCCGGTCCGGGCCGGACAGGTTGACCAGCGACGGGTCCGGCTCGGACTGGTCGTACACCACGACCACCTCGACCTGGCCGGGATAGTCCTGCGCCACGATCGCGCGGACCGCGGCCCGCAGCAGCTCGGGGCGGTCCCGGGTGGGCACCACGGCGCTCACGCTCGGGTAGGAGGTCATCGGTTCCGCCTTCCGTTCGGACCGGGCCCACGCCACGGCCGCCACCACGGCCGGTGACGCCGCTGCGCGGCCTCGGCCACCAACTCCTCGACGATGGTTCCCACCCGGCGGACCGCGGCCCGCTGCCCCTCGACGGCCTCGGCGTCGACCGTCACGGCGAACCGGGACCGGTCGGCCCGGCCGGCGGCGAGCGCGTCGAGCAACTCCTGCCGGGACTCGCAGAGCGCCACCAGCCCGGCCGTGCCGAGCCGACGGGCGAACAGCAACTGGTGGTCGTCGACGTGCTCGCCCCGGGTCGGGTCGCGGGGCACCACGATCGGCAGGTGCCCGTGCCGGCGCGCCTCCAGGATGGTGGCCGGCCCGCCGTGGCAGACCACCAGGTCGGCCTCGGCCATCGCGGTCTGCAACTCGGCGTGGCCGAGGAACGGCACCGCGTCGGGCAGCCCGTCGGCGCGGGTGTGCCCGTGCTGCACGGTCAGCACCACCTCGCCGGCGACCTCGCCGTGCCAGTCCCGCAGCCAGTCGACCAGCCGGTCGAAGGGGTGCTTGTCGGTGCCGACCGCGACCAGGATGCGGGTGCGGCCGTCCGGGTGCGGCCCGCGCGGCGCGGGTATCCGGCCCGGCTCGACCCGGGTGGGGCGTGGGCGTACCGGCGCGACCCGGTGCGCGTCGCCGGCCGCGTTCACAGCAGCGTCCCGACGACGGTGGCCTCCGGGTACTGGCGGCGCTGCTCCTCCCACTGCACGAGCATCGCCGACAGGAACGGGCGGCACAGCCGGGCGGTCAGCGTCGGCGTGTCGATCCGGTCGTAGACCTCGATGTAGACGGTCGGGATACGGCGCAGCCGGGCGAGCACCACGAACGGGACGGCCACGCCCGCGCCGGTGGTGACCACCGCCGCCACGTTGCGTCGCCGCAGCACCCGGGCCGCCAGCACCGCGTTGCGCAGCAGGTTGCGCACGTTGCGGGTGGTCGGGTGGTGAGCGGGCACCACGTCCTCACCGGCGAGCAGCGACACCGCCTCCGGGGTGTCGAAGGTGACCCAGCACCGTCGCCATGTCTCGTACCAGGGCCGCAGGGCCAGCAACTGGGCGAGGTGCCCGCCGCTCGAACCGACCAGCAGTATCACCGGCTGCTGGTCGGACCCGGGTTCGTCGATCTTCGCGTCCACGCGACTCCCCACAAGTTCGCTTGGAATTCCTGTCGGCGCCACGCAGCAGCAGACCACACGTCACCCGGCGGTGAAAGATGTGACCGGGTGTTACGTGATCTCCGTACGTGGCGGTTGCGGTAGGCCGAGTGGCCGACCGGCCATCAACCACCGTCACTAACTGAAGTTATCTCATCACTGTCCGACGTCGACAGTGTGGCACTGCGGATGGATCAGCCGCTATGTCGTTTCTCGATGGTGTCCAGCAGCGCGGGATGCAGCGCCGGATTCCACCCGGCCCCGGCGTCCGCCAGCCGCCAGGTACGCAGCCACATCTCCACCAGGTAGGCGTCGGCGACCAACCGCTGCCGGGCCTGGTCCAGCCCGAGGGCGGCACCGTGCCGGGCCAACCCTGCGTCGACCTGCCCGGCACCCTGGGCGGCCGGCTCGCCGCGCAGCACCACCGAGCGCTGGAACGCGTCGTGGGCCAGGTCGAACCCGACGGGCACCTCCGGCCCGCTGTGCTCCCAGTCCCAGGCGATCAGCTCACCGTCGTGCCGACCGAGGTTCCACGGCACCCAGTCGCCGTGCCAGTGGCCGAACTCCACGTCCACGTCGCCGTGCCGACGGGCCAGCGCGGCGACGGCGGTCACCGCCCGCTCGCCGACTCCCTCGGTCGCGGCGGACCGCTGTGCCTGCTCGGTCAGCCGGGCCAGGAACGCCGAACCGGCCAGCGGCCGCGACGCGGTCGCCGGCCCGCCTCGGCGGGCCACCGCGAGCAGCGCGCCGACCTCCGGCGGCCCGTCGACCGGTACGCCCCGGATCCGTGCCGGCAGCGGCTCGACCACCGCCACCACCTGCCCGGCGAAGCTCAGCTCGGTGAGCAGCCGAGGAGTACCCGGGTGCCCGCCGACCCCGCCCGACTCGGCCACCTCCCGCAGCGCCGCCGCCTCGGTGGTGACCAGGGCCCGGGTGGCGTCGTTCCAGCCGATCTTCGCGTAGCCGCGCGGGGCGCCGGTGCGGTCGAACAGTTGCAGGGTCGGCTTGTGGTTCGGATCCGGTGGGCGTACCCCGCACGCCGCGTACAACGGCTCGTCGCCGAGCGCGGCGGCGACCCGGGCGGCCAGCAGCGCCTCGGCCGGGTCCAGCCCGGTGGGCACCGCAACGGTGAGCACCGGGAACGACGCCCGGTCGACGATGCCGACCCGGGCCGCTGCACCCAGCGCGGCCCGCACCGCCCGCACCTTCGCCGGCCGCAACGCGTTGTACGCCAGCAGCGCCGCCGCGGTGACCCGGGGCGCGCCCAGCGGCAGCAGGAACCGGGCCCGGGCGATCGACGGGACGACCGCGTACCGGGCCACCACGGTGTGCCCGGCGGGCGGCTCGGCGTCCACCGAGAGGGCGATCCGCTCGTCACCGAAGACCGCCCGGGTGACCCAGCCCAGCCCGTCGCCGCGCGAACGGGGGTCGGCGGTCGCGGTGGCGGCCGTGGTCACGCGACCCGGTCCGGCCAGTCGAGCGACAGCCCCAGCCGTTGCCGCAGCGCCTCGTTGTGCGGGCGGTAGTACTCGGTCAGCTCGGCGCGCAGGTCCGCCTCCAGCGGTGCCGACCGCCGGTCGTTGTAGACCTTGAAGTCGGGCAGGTCGAACGCGGGCAGGCCGAGGAAGTCCAGGGTCCGGCGGTAGGTGGCCCGCGCGTCGCCGTAAAGGTCCTCGCTGGGCAGGAAGAGCAGCTGCGAGCGGTCGAACCGCTCCAGCCACGGCTCCAGGTGCTCCAGGTAGCGGCCCCGGGCCCGATAGGTGTGCCAGTCGTACGCCTCGCTGAAGTACTCCGGTTCGGCGATCAGCCGCTCCCGCTCCCCCGCCGTACGCTCCGGCTCGGCGGCCAGCGCGGCGGCGAAGTCCAGCGGCTCCACGCCGTTGGTCCGCCGCTCCTTCCAGTGCGAGTACGCCCGCTCGACCGGGTCCCGCAGCAGCACGATCAGCTTCACCGCGGGCATCAGCGCGGCGACCCGCTCGGCGGCCAGCGGGTGGAACATGTACAGCGGTGCCGCCTCACCGACACGGACCGGGCCGCCGTGCCGACTCTCCAGCGCCTCCCGCTGGCGCAGCGTCGGGAAGTGCGAGCGGTACCACGCCTCACCGCGACCCCAGTGCTCCTCGAAGTAGTGCGAGGACTTCGTGTTCCAGGCCGGGAAGAGCCGGGGCACCAGCGGATGCTGGATGAGGTAGTTCCACAGCGAGGTGGTCCCGCCCCGCTTGGTGCCGATGATGAGGAAGTCCGGCAACGGACGCCGGTCGCTGGTGCGGACCCCGTAGTCGACGAGGCTCTCCCGTACCCGGTTCGTCACCTGGGTCGGCACCAGTTGCTTCACCCGGTCCCGGATGGACGACACGACGACCTCACCTGCCCTTCGACGGCGGGGGCGGGGTGCCCTGCGGCGACCCGCCCCGAATCTGCACCATGGTCGCCCGGATGCCACGTCGCACCCGGGGTAACGTCAACAAGCCGACGCAGCCGGCTGCCAGCACGGCCACCGCCACCAGCAGGCCGGGGATGCCCCGCCCGCCCACCACCAGGCCGGCGACCGAGGCCAGCCCGACGCCGCCGACGGTGGCCGCCGCCGCGCGCAGCATCCCCGCGTCGACCAACGGCTGGCCCACCACCAGCCGGGCGCAGGTGACCGCCGTGAGGTTCTCGGTGGCGATACCGGCCGCCCAGGCCAGAGCCGCGCCGGTGGCGCCGTACGCCGGGATCAGCACCAGGCCGAGACCGACGGTGACCACCAGTCCGGCCAGCGCGCCGGCCAGGTGCAGACCGCTGCGCCCGCCCATCAGCAGCAGGCTCTGCACGTTGCCGACGCCGGTGTTGATCAGCATCGCCAGGCCGAGCACGGTCAACGCGGCGGCACCGGCGGTGAACTCGGGACCGAACAGCGCCAGGAAGGCCGGCCCGAACACGGCCAGCAGCAGATAGACCGGCCAGGACAGCACCAGCCCCCAGGTGGTCAACTGCCGGTGCACGGCCGCCGCGGCGACCCGGTCGCCCCGCCCGAGCAACCGCGACAGTTGTGGCGAGACCGCCACCCGTAGGCCCTGCATCGCCAACTGCCCGGCGAGCACGTACCGGCCGACCGCGCCGAAGACCCCGGCGTCTGCCTGGGTGGCCAGGGCCGAGGTGAGCAGGACGCCGACCCACATGCTGCCGGCGTCGATCGCGGCGGAGGCGGCCCGGGGTAACGCGAACCGCCAGAACGTCGTCCAGTCGGTCCGTTCCGGGCGCAGCCGGACGCCGCGACCCACGCCCAACGGCCGGGCGACCATCATCAGGCAGACCAGCAACCCGACGGCGGCCGGCACCAACCACCCGGTCATGCCGGCGACCAACCCGCCGCCGACCAGCAGCGCCGCGCCGACCAGCGCCGGACGGGCCACCGGCAGCAGCAGGAACTGCACCGCCACGTACGAGCGGATCGGGCGGACGCACCGCACCACGGCCAGCAGCAGGTTCATCGCGACCACCACCGGCACCGCGACGAACGTGACCACCAGCAGGGGCTCCCCCGCCGGGCCGAGCAACCGCCCGGCCAGCGGGCCGGCGAGTACCGCACCACCGATCGCGACCAGCACCGCGAACAGCAGCGGCGGCACCAGGGCCACCGGCAGCACCCGGGCGGCGTCGCCGCTCGCTCCGGCCCGCCGCCGGGGCAGCGCCCACATCAGCCCGGTCTCCGCACCCAGGGTGCAGACCGCGGCGGCCACGGTCACCACGCCGATCGCGGCGAAGAACGCGCCCGACCCGGTCGTGCCGTACCCCCGGGTGATGACGACCGCCAGCACGAAGCCGAACAGCCCGCTGGTGGCGGCGCCGACCAGCCCGGCGACGCCACTGCGGACGCTGCGCCGGGTCTCGGTCGCGCCGTCGTCCCGGCCCGGGTCCGCCCCGGCGGGCCGGTCCCCGGCCGGGGAACTGGTGGTGACGGTCATGTCGGCTGCACCGCCGGTCGTGGTCGGGACCGCCCACCCGCGCGGTGCACTTCCCGCTCGGTGAGCGCCATCGCGAAGCCGACCGCGAAGAAGGCGACGGCGAGGTTCTGGTTGGCCATCCCGTAGAACGGCACCTGCACCAGGCAGATCACCGGCACGATGGAGAGCCACTGCCCGGCCGCCGAGGTCGCCCGGGCACAGACCACCGCGGCGACGACGAACCAGGCGAGGAAGCAGAGCAACGCGGGTATGCCGTGACTGAACAGCACCATCCAGAGCTGGCCCTGGGTGCCGATCGGCGCGTCGGCGGAGACGGTGTCGACGTTCACCGGGGCGCCGTAGCCCAGCCACGGTGAGTCGCCCACCCGGCGCAGCACCTCCGAGTAGAGCGAGAACCGGTCGGTGTTGGTGTCGCTGGACTCGACCCGGTTCCCGATCAACTCGGTGACCGGGATGAAGAGCGTGACCAGACCACCGACCAGCACCACACCGACGATCGAGGCCGCCACCCGGACGTTGCCGCGCAACGCGGCACGCAGGCCGAGCACGGCCAGGCCGGCGCCGAGGCTGAGGAACATCGCGCGGTTGAGCGTGAGGAAGGCCGGCACCAGCGACAGCGGCAGCGACGCGAGCAGCGCCCAGCGCAGCAGCCCCCGTCGGCGCAGCATGGTGAAGGCGAGCACGCAGGGCAGCGTGATCGCGTACGCGCTGCCGTAGTTGTTGGTGTACGCGAAGGGTGCCGCCGGCCGGAAGATCGGGTTGAGCGACCGGATGCTGTACTCGGCGGTGGACAGGTGCACCATGTCGTTGATGAACGGGGTGCCGGAGACCCCGCCCGGCAGCAGCACCTCGACCGGCGTGGTCATCTCGAACCGCGGGATCACCACGCCCAGCCAGCCCAGCACGACCAGCGCGAACCAGAACGCGCAGAGCGGCACCAGCACGGCGGTCTGGTCGGGGCGTTCCCGGGCGACCGCGTAGACGTAGACGCCGACCACCACCGCGGTGAGGTAGAAGCCCAGTCGTAGGGCGAAGGTCAGCAGCGACACCGGCGACTGCAACTGGGTGACGCTGACCAGCACGATGGCCAGGAACAGCAGCCAGATCCCGGTCGCGGGCGGCAGTGGCACCCGACCCCGGGTGACCAGCAGCACGAACAGCAACGCGCCCAGCAGCGGCCAGCCGAGATAGAAGAAGCCGGCCAGCCACCAGATCGGCACCAGTCCGAACATGGCGATCAGCGGCCACAGCGGCAGCCGTGGTGGCGGGGCGATCACCGACGGGGCGCCGCCGGCTGCCGGCGGCGCCGGCTCGGTGGCCGGCGGAGCCTGGATCACCGGCACCGCCTCAGCCTCGGCCGCTGCGCGAGAGCACGAAGCCGAGCGGATTCACCCCGGCCGCCCGCAGTCGCTCGGCGAGCCGACGCAGGTCGGTCTGCCGGGTCCGGTCACGCTCGACCACCACCACCGCGGTGCCCTGCCGGGCCACCGCGACACCCCGCTCGTCGGCCTCGGCCGGCGGGGCGTTGTAGAGCACCAGGCGCTGGTCGGCACCCTGCCGCCAGGTGCCGAACCGGACGCTGCCGGCGCCCACGGTCACCTTGTCGCCACCGTTCACCTGGCCGTTCGCGGTCGGGCTGACGCTCGCCTTGGCCGAGGTGACCCGGGGAATCGTGATCGTCGCCTCCGGGTCGGTGGAGGGGCGCGCGCCCGGCGGGTGCGGCGAGGGACGGCGGATGACCTCGGTGGGCGAGTCGTCCGGCCCCTCCATGCTGACCGGCCGGGCCGGCGCGGTCCGCGGCTTGGGCACGGTGGGCCGGCTCGGGTCGATGCTGGGCGGCAGCCGGTCCCGGTCGGCCTGCACGGCGGCGCGCAGCCGGTCGATGCGGCCGCTGTCGTCGGCGACGAACACCTCGCGACCGGCTACCGCCAGCGCCACGGCCAGGCCGGCGGTGATCGCGCTGGCGTCCTCCCGGGCGGTGACCACGGCGACCCGGGCGGGATGGCGTACCCGCTCGGCGATGGCCATCGCGACGTAGCGCACGTCCGCGTCGACGGCCCGACCGCGCAGACCGGTGTACCGGATGGTGCCGAGCAACGGCAGGCCGGTGTTGTCCTTGGCGTCGACGACGGTACGCACCCGCCGGTCGAAGGACTCCCAGGCGAAGGCGAGCACCAGACCGATCAGGGCGCCACCGAGCAGCCCGGCGGCCATCAGCATGGGTGCGTTGCCGGCCGCCGAGGTCAGCGCCCGCTCGGCGGACTGGGTGACCCACCCCGGGTTCACGTCGACGGCGGCGATCTCGGTGCGGGCGGAGTTGAGCTGGGTGAGCTGGTTGTTGATCGCGCTCAGCTCGGCGACCGCCACGTTGCTGGCGGCGGTGTCCCGGGAGTTGTTCACCCGTCGCTGCGCCGCCGCCTGCTGGGTGGCGACCTTCTCGATGCTCTCGTCGTACGAGCGGAGCATCTCCTCGCGCTGCCGCTCGTACATGGCACGCCGGACGTTGAGGTAGCTCTCCGCGGCGAGGTTGGCGCCGAGCACCGCCTCGTCGGCGTCGCGGGCCTGGTAGACGAAGCGCAGGATCTGCCCACCGGTGGGCACCTCGACCTCGAGCGCGTCGCGGACCGAACGCTGGTCCGAGCTGAACTCGTCGGCCAGCTTGCCGACCACCTCGGTGCCGGTGGCGATGCGGCTCTCCACGTTCATGTTCACCGCGCGGTCGGCGTTGGCGCCGCTGGGCGTGAACGCGTCGGTGACCACCGGACGGACCGCCACGACCGCGTTGGCGGTCACCGCCGACGGTGCCAGGAACGCGTAGCCCGCGGCGGCCACCAGCCCGAACACCGCTACTGCGGCGACCTGCCGGATCCGGTGCAGCGGCACGCGCAGCACGTCGGTGATGGTGACGGACCGAGGCGACGTCTCGGCGTTCGCACCGTCATTGGCCCAGGGGCTGGGAGCGGCATCAGTCATTGAACTTCTTCACCGTTTGTTGTGGGTTGCCGATGACCACGACCCCGGGCGGCACGTCCGTCCGCACCACTGTCGCAGCCCCCACCACGCTGTCCCGGCCGATCCGTACGCCCTTCATGACCAGCGCGTGTGCGCCGATCCAGACGTTGTCCTCGACCGTGATCGGCGCACGCGTGGCCGGAGTGGGCGGATCGTGCCGCTGAGCCGGTGGCAGGTTGTGGAAGTCATTGTCCAGCAACTCGCAGTCGGACAACAGGCACCGATTCCCGATCGTCACCGACGTCCACGTGCCCACCCATGTCGCGTTGAGCAGACAGTCGGCCCCGACGCGCACCTCACCGGGCCCGGCGAAGCGGACCAACTTGTTCACCCTGGTCCGGTCACCGATGGTCACCCGCACCCCGCGCCGCAGGCGGATCCGGCCACGGATCTCGACATCCCGCCCGAGCGTCAGGCGCGGATAGCGCAGGGCGTACCAGCGACGCTTGATCGCGAAGACCATGCGCACCACGAAGCCACGCCGGATGCCGGTCAACGGTCCTCCCCACGTTCCGTGGGCCGGCGACGGTGGATCCGCCGCCGGCCCAACGTGAACAATTTACCGAGATTACATTACGAACAGTGAACGCTACTGTACGGAGAAGAACATCGACGGAGTTGACCAGGTCAGCTCCGCGGTAGCAGTGGCGATCACCGTAGCCTCGGCACCGGTGACCGCCGCAGCGGGGGCCAGGGTCGGATCGAACGGCACGCTGCGCAGCGATCCGTTCGTCGCGCCGAAGACGATCTTCCCGTTCACCCACGCCATGCCGCGCACGGTCGACCAGCTGACGCCCGTGGTCGGCACGGTGAACTCGGTGGCACCCAGGTAGTTGCCGTCGATCTCGAAGAACCGGTAGTACAGGTTGTTCTGCCCGGTCCGGGTGTAGTAGAGCCGCCCGTCGAGGAAGAAGGCCCCGGTCAACTGCGCCGGGTTGAACCAGTCGTTGTAGCCGGATGCCTCCCACGGCGCACCGATGGTGGTGCCGTTGAACATCGAGATGTCGATCCGGCTACCCGTACGCGATCCGGAGACCAACCGCGACCAGTAGATCCGGTCGTCCACCCGCCAGGTCGCCCCGGCACCGGTGTAGTTGGCCTGGCTCACCGTGGCGGCGGCGCCGAGGGTGCTGCCGTCGAACGGCACCTTCGCCAGCTCACCGCTACCGACGTTCAGGTACAGGTGGCCGCTGGCGGCCGTCGGAGGGTTGCGGGGAGTGATGGTACGGCCACCGCTGACCGGGAACATGCCCAGCCGGCCGTGGTACTCGTTGCCCATGCCGTCGGAGTTGTGTCCGAAGTACAGGCCGTCCGGGCCCCGCCAGAGCACCGGCACGGTCGAGCCCCACGAGCTGGCGCCCGAGGGCAGGGCCGAACCGCCGCTGCGACGCGGGTTCCAGTTCACCGGCATGCCGGTGGCCGAGTTGACCGCACCGATACCGAGCCGGTCGATCGCCCCGTTGCCGGCGCTGTCACTGGCGTTCGGGTTGTTCAACCAGCGGAAGTGCCCGCCGAGGTAGATGACGTTGTCGGCCACCTCGACCGAGGTGATGGTGTCGTTGCCGGTGAAGTTGGCCCAGGTGGCGTTCTGGCCGCTGCCCCGGGCGGCGGTCTCGAAGCGCACCAGCACGTCGCAGTACGCCGCCGGCCAGCCCGAGCCGCCGTTGGTGCCGACGACGAACCAGCTTCCGTCCGCACCGAACCGCACGTCCTGCACGTAGTGCACGAAGGTGGTGGGTGCCGCACACGGCGCCACGAACCGCTCGCTGCTCCAGTCGATCACGCTCGGCGTACCGGTCAGGTCGATCAGCGCGATCTGGTTGCGCGGCAGGTCGTTGACGAACATGAAGTTGCCACCGACCACGAGCGTGCTGCCGTCCGGCGACACGTCGATGGTCCACGCGTACATGCTGGTGTCGTGCCGACCGACCGAGGTGTTGATGTTGAAGGTCGGGTCGATCGCACCGGTGGTCGCGTTCAGCCGCCCGAGCCCGGCGTGCGCCGTGCCGTTGAGCCAGTTGAACGCCCCGGCCACGTACAGCCAGTTGCCGTGCAGCACCATGTCGCGCACGGTGCCGCCGTCGGACCGGCCCACCCAGCTGTCGATGATCATGCCGGTGGAGGGGTCGAGCGCCACCAGGTTGCGGCGGGCCACCCCGTTGACGTTCTTGAAGACGCCGCCGACGATCAGCGTCCCGCCGGGACCGGCGATGAGCGAGTTGACCGCCCCGTCGAGCACCGGCAGGAAGGTGGTGGAGATCGTGCCGGTGGTGCGGTTGTAGGCGAAGAGGTAGCGCTGGGTGATCCACGGCGTACTGACGGTCTGCCGGATCTGGGTGAAACTGCCTCCCACGAACACCGTGTTGCCGACCTGTGCGAAGGCACGGGCCTCACCGTCCCGCGCGTGCGGGGTCTCGTCGGCGGGGTTCGCGGACACCAGAGTCGCCGGTTCGGGAACCGGCACCACGGCGGCGGATGTCGCGCTGGGCACGGCCAGGACGGCCGCGACGGTTGCTAATGCGACAGCCCCTGCCCGTACGCGCTTTCGGCGGGTGTTCCGCCACGGGAAGGAGATTATGGGCACGCTGCGCCTCCAGGGTGGACGGGAATGTGCGTTGCGTAGCTTCTCCCGTTCGCCCCAGAGGCGATATCCGCCGATTGGGCGGTCAGTTCATCCAGTTGCGGACATCACCGCGGGCGGTCGTATGTCGGACAGCACCTGTGCGGCATCCGACCGCCCGCGGGTTACCTGAGGTCAGCGGCTCCCTCCGGTGGGTTGCCGAAGGTAGCTGTCCCGACCGGCGGCGGCGAAGCCGGCCACCGCCGAGGCGTCCTGGTTCATTGTCATGTTGCAGACGTTCGTCGTCTTCGTCATGCCCGGCGAGTTGAAGTAGATCGCGGCCTTGATTTTCGGATGGGCCTTCAACGCCGCCGGGAACTCCTCGAACCACCGCCGTTTCGCGTTCGGGTCGGCGGTGTCGAAGTTCGTGCCGAACTCGGCCAGCATCCGGGGCTTGCCCTTGCCGATGCCGGTGTCGTCCAGCCAGCGGTAGAACGAACCGATGGTGGTGCTCGGGCTCTTCCAGGTCGTGCTGCCGTTGCAGACATGGAAGTTGTACGGGTCCCAGGCCACCCAGTCGACGTAGTCGTCACCCGGGTACAGGCCCGCGTACCGGTCGTAGTGGCCGGACCAGCCCATCATCGTCCAGACCCACACCGCGTTGCGGACGTCCGCCGCGGCGAACCGGTCGTACACGTACCGCCAGGCGCGGACGAACTCCGCGTCGCTGCCCTTCTCCGGCTCGTCCTCCGGCTCGTGGTCGAAGCCCATGAACACCGGCACCCCGGTCGCCTTGATCCGGCCGGCCACCTCGTCGATCGTCTGGTCGTACCGGCCGCTGTAGACGTCCCGCCAGGTGAGCACCGTCCCGGACGAGAAGACCCGACTCTCCCAGGCGAAGAACATCAGCCGGCCCTCGCGCATCTGCTGCTGCTGGTAAGCGTCAGGGAAGGCGCCGTTACTGCCGGTGTTGGAGAAGTCGTGGTAGCGGTGCACGATGTCGAAGGTCCGCCCGACCTGCTTCTCGACGTCGGTGATCGCCTTGCCGTGATCCCATCCGCTGCCCGCGCCCGAGGGTGAGTACATCCCCCACCAGGCACCGCAGGAGGGCACCAGCTTCGCCGACACCTGACCACACGCACCCGGGTCCGTCGGTGGCTTCGTCGGCGTCGGGCTGGGCCGGGTCGGGGTCGGGCTGGGTGACGCGCTCGGCGAGACGGGTGGACGGGTTGGCAACGCGGCCGACGGGGTCGGCGAGGCGCTGGACGGCGCGGGCGTCGGACGCGTACCCGTGTCGTAGCTCAACACCAGCCGGGGACGGACGTCCGGGTTGCGGTTCTCCCCCGACGCCCAGTAGATCCGGCTGCCGAGGCCGGTCTGCGCCAGCGACACCGTCCAGGTGCCGTTGCCGGTGACCAGCTTGGAGACGTCCCACTCGTTGAAGCCCTTACCGACCCCGGCCACCACGTCCAGGGCGCTGCCGACCTGGCCGAGAGCCGGCCGGGCGGCCCGGGCGTCGAGCCCGGACTCGTGCGCGGTCACCGTCGCCTCGAACGCCTGCCAGGCGTGTACCCGCAGCGTCGCGCGGACGTTCACCGCGTTGGCGGGCAGCGAGGACACCGAGAAGGCGAGGACCGCGTCCCGGGCCCCACGGGGGTTGCCGTCGCACGGGGCGGCGCAGGTGGCCAGCGTCGTCTTGACGCTGTTGTCGCCGTCCTGGGGGACGGACGTGGCGGTGGTGTCGAACACCACCGGAATGGAGAGGTCGTCGTCGGCGATCAGGGGCACCATGGTCGCGCCGAGACCCAGCACGACCGTGGAACCGAGGACACCGAGGACCACGGCCTTACGCCGGGGGCCACGGTGCCGGATGAGGCGGTGCAGTCCGCGCCTGGTCACTCAGACTCCTTGTGAATTCGGCGATAACGCTGTGGAGCGTAGCGGCGTACACAACAGAGCGTGCGAATGACCGGGGGACCTAAGCGGGTCTTAAAGTTCACCTAAGCGGATGCTGCGACACGGCACCCGGCCGGAGCGGCCACCGGCTGTCGGCGGTGCTGCGGCTCAGCGCCGACCGAGCCGCAGGTCAGCGCCGCATCGGGTGCCCCATCTGCGCGCCGGACCGGTGCCGCACCGCAGCGGATATCGATGATCTACCCCAGTGACGACCAATGCGCAAGTCCGCGCCGATCAACGCCGCGATCCAGCGGCACGAGCACGATCCAGCGGCACGAGCACCGACCCAGCGGCACGAGCACGACGAAGGCCCCCGACGTGGTCGGGGGCCTTCGGTGCCGCACGTGCGGCTCAGTTCGAGGCGGCCTGCTTCGCCAGCGCGACGAACGACTGCCAGGCGGCCGGCGCGAAGCGCAGGGTGCCGCCGTCCCGGTCCTTGGTGTCGCGGACCAGCACGACGCCGGAGAGGTTGTCGGCGACCTCCACGCACGACCCGCCGTTGGTTCCCGAATAGCTCGACGTGCGCCACCTGGCACCGGTCATGTCCATGTCTGCGCCACTTCCTTGATCAGTTCGAGTGACTGCCTGCGCGGGAGCGCCTCATCCCGGACCGCCTCCCACGTCCGTTGGAGCGTAACAAGGTCCTCGGTCTGGCTGACCACCTGCGCACGCACCTGATGATCGAGATGTCCCACCACCGAGCCGTCGCTGATGGTCGCCAGGATGAACCCACCCTGTAGGCCAGGGTAAATTGCCGCGTCCTCGGGCACCACGAGGATTTGCACGTGCGGCAGCTCGGACATCTTGACCAGGTGGTCGAGCTGTTCCCGCATGATCTCGGGCCGTCCGTCGACCTGCCGCCGGAGCACCATCACGTCGATCACCGCCACCAACGGCACCGGCGCGTCGCGGGTGAGGACCGACTGCCGGTCGAGGCGGGAGGCCACCCGGTGGTCGATCTCGTCGGGCAGGAGCAGGCCGTTGTTCATCATGCCTCGCGCGTATGCCTCCGTCTGGAGAAGGCCGGGCAGGAACGCGGGCTCGTACCAGCGTAATAACGTCGCGTCGCGCTCCAGCTCGATCCACTCCCGCAGCCAGGACGGCGTCTGCTCCAGCTTCGACAACTCCCGCAGCATGCGGGTGAACCTGCCCTCCCCCGCCTGCGGGTCGAAGGCCGGATCGTGCGCCCGGTCGACCGCGAACATGTACTCCTTCGTCGGCGGTCGACCACCGGTTTCCACCGAGCTGACATGCGAGCCGGAATAGCCGATGCCCCGCCCGAAGTCATCCTGACTCAGCTTGACCTGGACACGCAGCAGTCGCAGTTCCTCACGGACGTAGTCGATAGCGGTCCCCATCAATTCCCCATCTCTGCCCGATCTCGCTCGCGGATTCGCCATACCCACCCGCTTGCACCGATGACGTGCGCGGATGCCCCGCGCACGTATCGACGCTAGTGCGCTCCTATCCAGACTGTCACCTGGCGGAGCCGCTCCCATCCAGGAAGGGACGGGGTGGTTTCGCATACCGGGGCCGCCCGTGGATCCCCCACACCCGGGCGGCCCCGTCCACCGCAGGAAATGGAGGACGACATGCGTACGCCGGTCACTTGGTACCAATGCCCGACGACAGTTCTGCCGACGCTGTCGCTGCCACGACGCCGACGCGGCACGCACCTGCCCGAGTGGATGCATCAGCCCACCCGGCCACTGCCCCGGCAACGCCCGGGCCGCCCCGGCTGGCTGACGCCAGGGCAACAGTGGCGGGCGAACGGGGGCCGCCCGTGATCGCCACGCGCCCCTTCGCCACGCGCCCCTCTGCCACGCGCCCCTCTGCCGCGCGCCCCTCTGCCGCGCGCCCCTTCGCCACGCGACTCTTCGCGCCCGGGGGTGGCCCACCTCCGGTGCGACCGCACGCCCGCGCCGCCGACGTCCCGCACACCCCGCTACGGCCGATGTGGTGCTGCCGCGCCGACGGGCAACCCTGGCCCTGCGGCGAGGCCCGACTCCTGCTCCGCGTCGAGTACGACGGCAACGCCACCGGCCTGTCGATCTACCTCGCCGGCCTGATGTACGAGGCGATGCGCGACCTCTACCACCTCAACCCGCACGACGGCCCCGACCCGGCCGCCCTCTTCACTCGGTTCCTCGGCTGGGCAGCCCCACGCCGCCACCCCGATCCCCCCACCCCCGACGCCCCGCCCCCAGACGCCCCGACCCCAGACGCCCCGACCTCAGGCGGCGAAGGCACTCGATCCAGGATTTAGTGGCTTCGCGCGGGAAGGAAGGCCACTCGATCCTGGATCGAGCGGTCAGTCGACCCGAGCAGCGACCCGAGCAGCGGTCAGCGCGGCGGTCAGGCGACCCGAGATGCGGTAAGCGCGCGACGGCCAAGCCCACCGCGCGACGGCCAGGCGGACCGGGCGACCGTCAAGCGGACCGCACGGCGGTCAGTCGACCCGAGCAGCGACCCGGGCGGCGGCCAGCGCGGCGGTCATGCGGACCGAACAGCGACCCGAGCAGCGGCCAGCGCGGCGGCCAGGCGACCCGAGATGCGGTAAGCGCGCGACGGCCAAGCCGACCGCGCGACGGCCAGGCGGACCGGGCGACCGTCAAGCGGACCGCACGGCGGTCAGCCGACCCGAGCAGCGGTCAGCGCGGCGGTCAGGCGACCCGAGCAGCGGTCAGCGCGGCGGTCAGGCGACCCGAGATGCGGCCAGGGCGGCGGCCATCGCGGCTCGGGGTGCGGGAACGCCGGTGAACTGCTCGAACTGGCCGACGGCCTGGGCCAACAACAGGTCCAGGCCGGAGACGACCGGGCAGCCGGCGGCAGCGGCCGAGGCGGCCACCGGAGTCGGCCACGGATCGTAGATGGCGTCGAAGAGCACGGTGCTGGGACGCCAGCGCACCACACCGGCAAGCTCGTCGGCAGCGCCCTTCGGCACCGTGGAGATCAGCAGGTCGACGTCGGCCAGCGCGACCGCGTCCGCCCAGGGCGCGGCGGTGAGGGCCAGCCCCAGCGCGCTCGCCACCGGCGCCAGTTCGTCGACCGCTGCCGTGCGACGGGCCACCACGGTCACCCCGGTCGCGCCCAGCCGGGCCGCCGCCGCCAGCGCCGCCCGCGCCGTGCCACCCGCACCCAGCACCGTGACGGTCGCCCCCGCGCCCAGCACCGGGACGGCCGCACCCGCGCCCACGCCCACGCCAGAATCACCCAGGCCCGACAACCCGCCAAGGCCACCCGCACCCGACGGCGCAGCGGCGCCGGCCTCACCCGACGCCGTGCCAGGACCATCCGAGCCCGACACCTCGCGAGGGGCAGTCGCGCGCACGCCTGCGGACGTCAGCACGTCGACCATGCCGGTGACGTCGGTGTTGTCCGCGTACCAGGTGCCGTCGGGACGGCGTACCAGCGTGTTGGCCGCGCCGACGGCGGCGGCGACCGGCGAGACCTCGGCGGCGACGGTCAGCGCCGCCTCCTTGCCGGGCATGGTCACCGACAGCCCGGCCCACTCCGGGCCCAGCCCGGCGACCAGGTCCGGCAACTCCGCCGCCGCGCACTCGATCCGGGTGTACGACCACCCGGTGAGCCCGGCGGCGGCGTACCCGGCGTTGTGGATCACCGGGGAGAGCGAGTGGGCGATCGGCTTGCCCAGCACTGCCGCCCGCCGTGGCGCCACCGTCACAGGACGCCGTTCTCCTTGGCCTTCTCGATGTTGCGCTCGTGCTGGCTGTAGTCCTTGGTGAAGGCGGAGTTGCCCTGCTTGTCGATCGCCACGAAGAAGAGCCAGTCGCCGGCCGGCGGGTCCATCGCGCCTTCCAGCGCTTCCTTGCCCGGGTTGTTGATCGGCGTCGGGATCATGCCCGGCAACTTGCGGTTGTACGGGTTGTCCGGGTTGTCGAGGTCGCTGCGCGTCATCTGGCCGGAGGTCTTGCCCTCCTGCCCGATCGACTCGAAGTAGTAGTTGACCGTGACGTCCATCTCCAGGCAACTGCAGTCGAACGTGCCCGAGTAGACCCGGTTGTAGGCGACCCGGGCGACCCGACCCAGGTCCTTCTTGGTGCCGGCCTCGGCCTGAGCCAGCGACGCCACGATCAACGCCTCGTACGGGCTGATCCCGCCGCGTTCCTTCTGCACCCGGTCGGCGAAGTCCATCTGCCCGGTGACGGAGAGGAAGTGGTCGACCATCTGCCCCAGGATCACCTCGGCGGTGGCGTTCGGCGGGATCTCGTAGGTGTCCGGGAAGAGGAAGCCCTCGATGGACTTGGTGACCTTCTTGCCGTCCTCCCGCTTGAACCACCAGTCCGGTACGCCGAGCTTCTCCGGGTCCTTGGCGGCGGCCTCGAACTCCTTGACCGGGATGTCGGTCTGGTCGCTGAGCAGCTTGAAGATGCTCTTGGCGGTGCGCCCCTCGGGGATGGTGAGCCCGTTGACGATCCGGTTCTGCGGGTCGAGCATCGCGGCCAGGGCGTTCGCGCCGCTCATCTCCTTGCGCAGCTTGTACGTGCCGGGCTGGATGTTGCGGCTGCGGGAGTTGTCCTGCGCCGCCTCGACGAACGCCTTGGTGCTCTTGATCACGCCGGCGTCGCGGAGCACCACGGCCATGTCGGCCAGGAACGCGCCCTGCGGGATCTGGACCGTCACGTCCTCGGTGCCGTCGCCGTCGAAGTCCGGTGTGACGAAGTAGCTCTGGATCCGGTCGAAGCCGTAGAAGGCACCACCGCCGATGCCGCCGAGCAGCACCAGCGCCAGCATCAGGGCGAGGACTGTCTTGCCCTTACCGCCACCGGAACGGCCACCGCGCCGCCGTCCCCGACGGTGCTTGCCCTTCTCCCCCCGGTCCTGCTCGTCGAACCCGAGGTCCAGATCGTCCATCATTCGGTCCGCCTCCGCTGCGCGTCCAGCCAGCTCTGCAGAATCTCCACCGCGGCGGCCTGGTCGACCACCGCCCGTTGTCTCTTCCCCCGGACACCGCGCTCGGCAAGCCTACGACTCGCCACGACCGTGGACATCCTCTCGTCAGTCAGCGTCACCGGAACAGGCGCTATCACATCGGCCAGTTGTCGAGAGTACGCCTTCACGTGTTCCGCTGCGGGGCCGTGTTTACCCGCCAGGTTCACCGGTAGGCCCACGACCACCTCGACCGCCTCGTGCTCGGCGACCAGTGCGGCCACCTCCGCGAGGTCCGTCGGCACCGCGTCTGGCCTGGGATTCTGCTCCCGCGAGAGGGTGACCAGAGGGGTGGCGAGAACACCGTGCGGATCCGACCGGGAGACCCCGATCCGCACCTGTCCGACGTCCACGCCCAACCGCACACCCCGGGACAACCCGGTCACGCTTCGTCACCTCGCCCGATATACACGGCAGGGCGGACCTGCGCGGCCCGCCCTGCCCTGAGGTTCTGAGGACTCACGCCTCGGCGACCGCCTTCTCCACCGTGAGCAACAGTGTGGGGACCTCCGAGGCCGGCTGCCCACCGCCCTGGGCCAGGTCCGGACTGCCACCACCGCGCCCGGAGAACGCCGCCTTGACCAGGTCGTTCGCGGCGAGGCCCCGGTTACGGGCGGCCGAGTTGACCGCCACCACCAGGGACGCCTTCCCGTTCGCGCGGGCCGCCACCGCGACCACGCCCGGCCGGGCCGCGTCGATCCGGCCCCGGATCTCCTGGGCCAGCGTGCGGACGTCGTTGCCGGCCGCCCCCTCGGGCGCCTCGATGCCGACGTAGGCCACCCCGCGCACGTCCCGGGCCTGCGCGGCGAACGCCGCCGCACCGCCGAGTACGAGCTGGGCGCGCAGCTTCTCCAACTCCTTCTCCGCGTCGCGGAGCTGGGTCACCGTCTGCTCGACCCGGTCCGCCACCTGCTCGGAGGGGACTCGGTACAGCTCGGCGAGCCGGGACACCAGCAGGTGCTCACGGGCCAGGAAGTTGAACGCGTCCATGCCGACCAGCGCCTCGACCCGGCGTACGCCGGAACCGATGGACGACTCCGAGAGGATCTTGACCAGGCCGAGCTGGCCGGAGCGGGCCACGTGGGTGCCGCCGCACAGCTCCCGGGCGTAGTCGCCGACCTCGACCACCCGGACCTGGTCGCCGTACTTCTCGCCGAACAACGCCATGGCGCCGATCCGGCGCGCCTCCTCCAGCGAGGTGACGAAGGCGTGCACCTCCAGGTCCGCCAGGAGCACCTCGTTGACCTGCTGCTCCACGTCGCGCAGCACGCTCGGCGCCACCCCGGTGGCGGTGTTGAAGTCGAACCGCAGCCGACCCGGGGCGTTCAGCGAACCGGCCTGGGTGGCGGACTCGCCGAGGAAGTTCCGCATGGTCTGGTGCACCAGGTGGGTGGCGGTGTGCGACCGGGAGATGGCCCGCCGACGACTGGTGTCGATCTCGGCGTACCCGGTCTCCCCGGCCCGCACCTCGCCCCGGACCACCCGGGCCCGGTGCACGATCAACCCCGGCACCGGCTGCTGCACGTCGAGGACCTCGACCTGCCCGCCACCGACGGTGATCATGCCGACGTCGGGCTGCTGCCCGCCGCCCTCGGCGTAGAACGGCGTGGTGTCCAGGACCAGTTCGACCAGGTCGCCCTCGACCGCCGCCGCGCGCGGCCCGTCGGTGCCGAGCACCGCCCGCACCGTCGACTCGCGGGAGACCTCGGTGTACCCGGTGAAGGTCACCGGTCCACCGGCGTCGAGCACCGACCGGTACGCCGACAGGTCGGTGTGCCCGGTCTTGCGCGCCAGCGCGTCGGCCTTGGCCCGGGACCGCTGGTCGGCCATCAGCCGCCGGAAGCCCTCCTGGTCGACGCTGAGGCCCTGCTCGGCCGCGATCTCCAGGGTCAGGTCGATCGGGAAGCCGTACGTGTCGTGCAGTTGGAACGCCTTGTCACCGGTGAGCGCCGGCTTGCCCGCCGACTTCGTCTCGGTGATCGCGGTGTCCAGGATCGTGGTGCCCGCCCGCAGGGTCGCCAGGAAGGCGTCCTCCTCGGCGTACGCGTACGCGGAGATCCGGTCGAAGTCGGCGGCCAGCTCCGGGTAGGACGGGGCCATGCAGTCCCGGGCCACCGGCAGCAGCTCGGGCAGCGCCCGCTCCTGCCAGCCGAGCAGCCGCACCGCGCGGATCGCCCGACGCATGATCCGCCGCAGCACGTAGCCACGGCCCTCGTTGGACGGGGTCACCCCGTCACCGATCAGCATCAACGCGGTCCGCACGTGGTCGGCGACCACCCGCAGCCGGACGTCGTCGGGGTGCGACTGGTTCGCCGCGTGCCCGGAGTGCGCGCCGTACCGCTTGCCGGTCAGCTCGGCGGCGCGGTCCAGGATCGGCCGGACCTCGTCGATCTCGTACAGGTTGTCGACGCCCTGCAGGATGGAGGCCATCCGCTCCAGGCCCATGCCGGTGTCGATGTTCTTCTTCGGCAGCTCACCGACGATCCGGAACTGCTCCTTGCTGAGCACGTCCGCGATCTCGTACTGCATGAAGACGAGGTTCCAGAACTCCAGGTACCGGTCCTCGTCGACCTCCGGGCCGCCCTCGGCGCCATACTCCGGCCCCCGGTCGTAGTACAGCTCGGAGCAGGGGCCGGCCGGGCCGGGAATGCCCATCGACCAGAAGTTGTCCTTCTTGCCCCGGCGCACGATCCGCTCCGCCGGCACCCCGGTGCGCAGCCAGATGTCCCGCGCCTCGTCGTCGTCGAGGTAGACCGTCGCCCAGATCCGCTCCGGATCCAGCCCGAAGCCACCGGCCTCGACCGACGTGGTCGCCAGCTCCCAGGCGAACGGGATCGCCCCGTCCTTGAAGTAGTCGCCGAAGGAGAAGTTGCCGTTCATCTGGAAGAACGTGCCGTGCCGGCTGGTCTTGCCGACCTCGTCGATGTCCGGCGTACGGATGCACTTCTGCACGCTCACCGCACGGGAGAACGGCGGCGTCTGCTGGCCCAGGAAGTACGGGACGAACTGCACCATGCCGGCGTTGACGAACAGCAGGTTCGGGTCGTTGATGGCGGGCAGCGGAGCGGACGGCACCACGGCATGGCCGTTCGCCTCGAAGTGGGCGAGATACCGCCGCTTGATCTCCGCCGTCTTCATCGCTGGGGTTCCTCCGGAAAGATGTCTCTGTCACCGATACGCGGCTCGTCGCGCACGTCGGCGAACTGGTCGTCGAACGCCTCGCCCTGGGCGAACGCCTCGTGGATCTCGTGTTCCCGCTCGGCCATCCCGGCGCGTACGTCCGCCACGAAGCTACGCAGTTCCTCGACCAGACCGCCAGCGGATTGTGACAGGTTGTCGGCGATGCCCGCCGGAGTGTAGGCGTGCGCGGCACGGGTCGCCTGGCGCACCACCACCACGCCGACGGCCAGACCGATGCCCAGCCAGAACAGCCGCTTCATGCTCGTACCTCCGCCGTCGGTCAGCGGTTGCCGCGCCGGGCGGCGCGCCGCTGGGACTTGATGGTGTCGCGGACCTCGCGCTCGGTCTCGGCGCTGCGCCGGGCCGAGGCGGCCTTGCGCACGCCGTAGCCGAAGGCGGCCACCTTGACCAGCGGGTTGGCCGCGGCGGCCGAGACGACGGTGACCAGGTTGGCGACGTTGGCGCTGATGTTCTGCGCGTGACTGGTCATGGTGTCGACCTTGGCGAGCTGGAGGTTCACGCCGTCGAGCGACGTCTGCACCTGTTCGAGGGTGACGTTGACGTTCCGCACGGTGGTGTTGACGTCACCGAGCAACGGGCCGGTCCGGTCGTTGAGGTCGTTGATCATCTGGGTGGTCGCGTCCACGGTGTGCCGCAGCCGCAGGATGGGCAGCGTCAGGATCAGCACCAGCATCGCGAACGCGATAGCCGCGATCAATGCCGCGACCTCCAAAAAGCCCACGCCTGTCCTCCTCAACACGGTCCCGGGACATCACGGCCCACGAGACGTACGACCTTCTCGCCCAACGCCGTCACCGGTGGCCCGCCCCGCGCCTTCGGCAGCGGGCGGGCCGCCAGATGCAGACCCTACCGTCCGTGATGACAATCGGCTCAGGACGGTGGTGACGGCGTCAACTCGCCCAGCGGATCCTCGGTCAGCGTCGGGTAGGGATCCTCACCGGTCAGTGACGGATCGGTTTCCGGCTGTGGCCTGGTCCGCTCGTCGTCGATCGCATTGCGGACCTTCACCGACACCAACGAACCGGAGCACTCTTCGGCTGCGGTCGACGGGTCGAGCGAGGGTACGACCGCCGGCTCACCGTCCACCGGCGGCGGTACGCAGGTCGGCTCCCGGACCCACAGGTCCAGCGTCAACTCGTCCCGCCGCCAACAGGTGTAGCTGCCCTTCTCCTCCTGCTCCGGGCAGTACGCGGGCCGCCAGGGCTGCCAGCCGTCGCGGCTCAGCGCGGCCTCGTACACCTGGGCGGTCTCATCCGGCGACCGCTCGGAGGTGACGGTCCGCTCGCGCAGCCGGCAGTCGAGCAGGCACCAGCGGCTGCCGCTGGCGTAGTCCTCCGGCTGTACTGCGGCCCACTCCGGCACCTCCAGTTCGTCGAGCGAGACGAAGACCGGATCCTTGTTGATCGCCTGCACGCCGAAGAAGGCCGGTACGCCAGCCAGCAGGAGCACGCTGACCAGGGCCAGCAGCAGCGTACGGCGACGCTGACCGGCACCGATCTGCCGACGCGTCTCCGGGTCGGCGTCCGCTGCCTCGTCGTCGGGACGGTCACCGTCGGAGTCGTCCGGGTCGGTGGGTCGCCGTACCGCCGCCTCGGGTCCGGGCCGGGGCCCGGTCGGGTCGGCGGACGGCACCACGGCGGCGGCTCGGGCCACCGCCGGCGCCTCCCCGGCGCGGGGTGGCGGGGGCACCGGTGCGGCACCGGACGGTTCCGGGCGGGCCGGGTCCCGTTGGGGCGGGGCGGCCCGACCGGCCGGCCGGTCGTCGGGGCGTGGGGCCGACGCGGCGGCACGGGCCACCGCAGCCGGCGGTTCGCCGGGACCTGCGGCCGGCGGCGACGGGTGGCCGGAAACAGCACCGCCCGCCGGGCCGGCGTCCGGCCGCCCGTGTCCACCGTCAGGTCGTCCCGGACCGCCCTCGGGCCGTCCCGGACCAGCGTCAGGCCGCCCCGGACCACCATCGGGCCGTGCCGGACCACCGTCGGGGCGACGAGGGCCCGCGTCGGGGCGTGCCGGGCCGCCGTCGGGACGGCGCGGTCCCCCCTCCGGGTGGGTCGGGCCAGCGGGTCGGGCGGCACCGCGAGCGGGTCCCGCCGGCATGCCGCCGGGACGGACCGGTCCCGCGCCGGGACCTGTCGCCATCGTGTCAGGGCCCGCCGCACCACGTGGTGGCGCGCCGTCCGGAGGCACCGGTCCGCGCGGCCGAGGACCGACGTCGGGGGGTACGGCACCACGCGGTGGCGCGCCGTCCGGAGGGACCGGACCACGCGGTGCACCGGCGTCCGGGGGCAGCGGTCCACGCGACGGAGGACCGACCTCGGGACGGGCGGTCCCACGCGGCGGACCGGACGGCATGCCGTCCGTCGGCGCGGTGCCGCGCGGCGGCCCGGCCGGACCACCGTCCGGGTGACCGATCGGCCGGGAACGGCCGGTGGGCGCCTCGGGTCCGGGTCGGCCGGTTGCCGCGCCTGGGCCAGCAGGGCCGGGCCCGCCGGGCGGTTCGGCCCGGCCCCGTCCGGCCGGCGGTCCATCGGGCCGACCGCGATCGGCAGGTGGCCCGTCGGGGCGACCGCGATCGGTCGGTGGCCCGTCGGGTCGACCACGTTCGGCCTGCGGTCCGTCGGGGCGACCACGTTCGGCAGGTGGCCCGTCGGGGCGACCGCGATCGGTGGGCACACCGTCAGGTCGACCACGGTCGGTCGGCGGTGCGTCGGGACGGCCGGCACCGGGGCGTACCGGCGCGGCGTTGCCGGCTCCGGGGATGGCCGCGGCGGGCCAGCCGGGGATCCCGCCCGGTTCGGTCTGGTCGTCCGGCATCGCGCGGGCGGAGCCGTCCGCGTCACGACGACCACCGAGCATCGCCGTACCGCCGGACGGGGTGCCGCCCGTGTGCCCGGCCGGACCACCGGGCGGGGTGCCGGGCCGCCGCTTGACCGTCGGTAGTGCCGGATCGGTGTGGTGTCCGCGCCCGGCCTGCCGCAGCCAGTCGGCCGGCCGTTCCGGACGTCCGGCCCGACCGTCACCGGGCCGGGCCGCGAACGGCCGCTCACCCGTGTCGCCGGGCCGCGACGCCAAGGGCCGCTCACCGGTGTCACCCGACCGTGCGGCGAACGGCCGCTCACCGGTGTCACCGGACCGGGCCGCGAACGGTCGTTCACCGGTGTCGCCGGGCCGGGCCGCGAACGGTCGCTCGCCGGTGTCGCCGGTCGCGGGAGCGCGTCCGGATTCGTCGGCGGCCCGCCGGCCCTGGGGCGGCGCCTCTTCGGTGTCGGCCGCGCGGCGGCTGCGTACCGGCGTCTCGGTCGGATCGGCGGACCGGCGGCCGGCCGGTGGCGTCGCCGGTTCCTCCGGCGCGGCGCGGCGCGCCCGGAACGAGCCGTCGGCACGCTCGGGCGTCGCGGTGCGAGCCTCCGGCGGGGTGACCGGCATCGCCGACGGGTCGCCCGAGGGCACTCCGGGGATGGCCGGCGCGTTGCCGGACAGCGGGACGATCGCTTGGTCTTGCTCGGGCTCGGCGGCGCGGCGCCGTCCGCCCCGGCGGCCGCCCGCAGGCTCGGTGGAGGGCCCACCGGGGACGGCGGGACCACCGGTCGGCCCCGCCACGCCGGACGGCGGGCGAGTACCGGCGTCGGTGTCCGGCCCGTTCTCGTCCGCCGCTCGGCGGCCCCGACGGGGCACCGGGCCGGTGGTGTCGGGCGCAGGCGCGCCGACCTGATGCGGCACGGCCGGGTGGGTGGGACCGTCGGTCGCGTGCGGCGCGGTCGGGCGGGGCCCGGCGGGGCCACCGAAGCGTCCCGCCCGGCCCCCGGCGGTCAGATCGGGGTCGGTGCGGTCAGCGGTACGCGGACCGGCGCCCGACTCCGGCGGCGTCGTGCCCCGTTGGGGACCGCGCGGAACGGTCCGGCGCGCGCTGGCCGGAATCCCGCCGGGCCGACCGGAGGGGTTCCGCCGTGGCGTGGGCTGGTTCGGCGCGGGGCCGACCGGTCCACCGGTCCCGCCGGGCCCACCCGCGACCTGGCCGGTCGGCACACCCGGGACCTGGCCGGTCGGCACACCCGGGACCTGGCCGGTCGGCACACCCGGGACCTGGCCGGTCGGCACACCCGGGACCTGGCCGGTCGGCGCACCGGAGACCGGGCCGGACGGCGCTCCCGAGACCGGCTCGGCGGGCCCGGGACGTCCTCGCCAGCCGGGCGGACCGCCCGCGAAGGGCGGCCCACCCGGCGCACGGTCGCCCGGTCCAGCGGGCGGCCGGGGGCCGGGGGCCGGGGGTGCGGCGGCGGGCGGCCGGTGCCCGGCAGCGGGCGGACCGGCGGGCGGGCCAGCGTGAGGCGGCGGACCGGCGGGCGGAGCAGCGTGGGGCGGCGGACCGGCGGGCGGCCGGGGGGCCGGTGCGCCCGGCCACGGCCCGTCGGCCGGGCGGGAGCGTGGTGATTCGGTCGGCAGCCGGCGGGGCGGCGCGGCCGGGGGTCCGACCGCCGGATCCGGCCCACCGGGGCCGGACGGCATCGGGGCCCGGCCACCGGGAGCCGGCGGCGGGACGGACCCGGACGGCGGCGGCGGGACCGACCCGGACGGTGGCACCGGGCGCCCGGCGGGCGGCTGGCCCGGACGGACCGGAGGCACCTGGCCGGGCCGGTCGGTGACCGGCGGCGCGGACGGGCCGGGGCGGGCGCCGGGGCCGTCCGGAACCGGGGCGACCCCGTCCGGGCCCAGTTCGCCGCGCTGCTGCTTGGCCGAGCGTAGGTCGTCGATCCAGCCGAAGTCCTCACCGGCGCCCGGTTCCTCCGGAGCGGCCTCGGGTTTGCTCCGGCCCCAGCGGCGGGCCTTGGGACGCCGTTCGTCCGGGCCGTCCTCCGGTCGCTCCGACGATTTCACTGTTGACCCTTCCCGTCGGCGCTGCGGCCGACCTCATCCGCCGCGTGGGCGTCCGTGACCGTGGACGGGCCGCCGTCGACTCCGGACGGCGGGGTCTCGGCCCGGCCCGTCGTCGCCGCCCGGTCGCCCGTGGTCTCCGCCGGTACGCGGGCGGGCGCGGGCAGCCCGCGGACGATCCGGCGCAGCAGTGGCAGCCGGGTGGCCACCGATCGTTCCGCACCGTGTTGGCTCGGCTGGTAGTAGTCGGCACCGACCAGGTCGTCCGGCGCGTACTGCTGGGTGAGCACGCCCCGCTGGTCGTCGTGCGGGTAGCGGTATCCGATGCCGTGGCCGAGCCCTCGGGCACCGGCGTAGTGGCCGTCGCGCAGACCGCGCGGGACCGGGCCGCCCCGACCGGCCCGCACGTCGGCGATCGCCGCGCCGATCGCGGTGGTGGCCGAGTTCGACTTGGGGGCGGTGGCCAGGTGGATCACCGCCTGGGCGAGGTTGAGCTGGACCTCGGGCAGCCCGACGTACTCGACGGCGTGCGCGGCGGCGGTGGCGACGCCGAGGGCACTCGGATCGGCCATGCCGACGTCCTCGCTGGCGAAGATGACCAGGCGACGGGCGATGAACCGGGCGTCCTCACCGGCGACCAGCATCCGGGCCAGCCAGTGCAGCGCGGCGTCCACGTCCGACCCCCGCATGCTCTTGATGAACGCGCTGGTCACGTCGTAGTGGGCGTCACCGGCCCGGTCGTAGCGCACGGCCGCGGTGTCCACCGCCCGCTCGGCGGTGGCCAGGTCGATCCGGCCGGTGCCCAGTGCGGTCGCCGACCCGGCCGCCGCCTCCAGCGCGGTGAGCGCCTTGCGGACGTCCCCACCGGCCAGCCGGACCAGGTGGTCCTCCGCCTCCGGTTCGCAGTCGAGCGCGCCGCCGAGGCCACGCTCGTCGGTCAGGGCGCGACGCAGCAGTGCGCGGACCGCCGCGTCGTCGAGGGGCTGGAGGGTGAGCAGCACGCACCGGGACAGCAGCGGGGAGATCACCGAGAAGTACGGGTTCTCCGTGGTGGCGGCGAGCAGCGTGACCGTACGGTCCTCGACGGCGGCGAGCAGGGAGTCCTGCTGGGTCTTGCTGAACCGGTGCACCTCGTCGATGAAGAGGACGGTCGGCGGGCCGCCGGTACGTCGCTGACGCCGGGCGGTGTCGATCACGGCCCGGACGTCCTTGACCCCGGCCGAGAGCGCCGACATGGCCACGAACCGCCGGTCGGTGGCGGCGGCCACGAGGTGGGCGATGGTCGTCTTGCCGCTGCCCGGCGGCCCCCACAGGATGACCGACATCGGCGCGCTGCCGGCGACGAGTTGCCGCAGGGGCGCTCCCGGGGCGAGCAGGTGGTCCTGCCCGACGAGTTCGTCCAGGGTGGCCGGGCGCATCCGGACCGGAAGCGGCGCGTCCGGACCGACCGGGGTGAAGCCGCCGACGCCGTCGGGACCCGTCGGCGCACCGGGTGCTGCCGTGGGTTCACTGAGGGTGAACAGGGCGTCGGACTCCATCACCCGAACAGTACCGGGCTCGGCCGACAACGCCGGAATCGCGCTGCCGGCCGAGCCCGGGATGATCGTTCTCGGTCAGCCGCGCCCGGGCCGGCGACCCCGGTACCAGCGGCCACCGCCGCCGCCCCGGCTGCCGAAGCCGGCCAGGTGGAGCGCGAGCAGCAGCAGGCCGATCAGCACGAGGGTGTTCCAGTTGAACAGATCCGGTGCTCCCAGTTTGCTGTCCAGCAGGTCGAGCAACAGGGCGAAGCCGAAGACCGCGGCGGCGGCGATGGCGAGCATGTCGTTCCTCCGGTGGGGGTTCCAGTAGGTTCGGCGCGGGATGTACCCGATCGGTCGGCTCGCCAATCTCCACCGTGGATGCGGGCCGCCCCGCAGCGTCCCCACCTAGGCTGTTCCCGTGCTCATCGCTGCCGAGGCGCTGGTCGGCCGGGAGGCGATCCTGGCCGCCGTGGACCACCACCCCTTCTTTCGGCACACGGTGCCGCGCCGCGCCCCGGTGCGCGGTTGGCGACACGACGGGGCGGTGTGCTGGCTGCTGTCGTCGGCTCAGGTGACGATCTGCGCCGCCGTCGGGACGCCGGGCGCGGCCGTCGAGTTGGTCGGCGCGCTCGCCGCGGAGCGGACGCTCGACCCGGGCCAGTGGGTGCACCTGCCCCGGCTGGATCCGGCCACCGACCGCGCCGGTGCGGCCGTAGCGTACCGGGACTGGGATTTCCTCTGGACGGCCGGCGCGCCGCCGCCGCAGCCCGGCGAGGAGCGGGTGGTCCGCCTGCGCGCGGCGGACCACCCGGCAGTGGCCGAGCTGATCGACGAGGCGTTCCCCACCAGTACGGCGCGGCCCGGCGGCACCGGGATCGTCGACTGGTACGGCGTCCGCGACGGCGACCGGCTGGTCGCCGTCGGGGCCGACCGGACCCGCGAGGAGGTCGGTTTCCTGGCCGGGCTGGTGGTCTCCCCGAGGCACCGCAACCGGGGGCTGGGTGCGGCGTTGACCGCCGGCATGACGCGGGCGTTGTCGTCCCGGTACGACACGGTGGCGCTGGGCGTCTATCCGGACAACGTCGGCGCGATCCGGCTGTACCGGCGGCTCGGCTACACCGGCGCCTTCCCGCTCACCTCGGTCCGCCTCGCGGGCGGGGCGGACTCCCCGCCGGACGCCTGGGTGGCCCGCCAGGCCGGCAGGTAGAGCGGCGCGGCCACGGCCAGCACCACCGCGCCGACCAGCATCGCCGTGTCCACCCCGGCCCGGTCGCCGACGAAGCCGAGCACGACCCCGCCCAGCGCCCCCGCCGGCATGGCCACCATCGAGTTCACCGAGATCACGCTGTTGCGGTAGGGACCGTCCACCTGCCGGTGCAGCAGTCCCATGTGCAGCGGATTGGACGCGCCGTGCACGGCGTAGCAGGCGAAGAAGGCGATCAGCACGCCGACCGGACCGGCGAACAGAGCCATGCCGACGACCGTGCCGCCCTGCACGATCCGCAGCAGGGCGGCACCGGGTGCGGCCCCCAGCCAGCGGATCAGCAGCGGGGTGAGCGCCGCACCACCGGCCGAGGCCAGCCAGGCCACGGTGTTGGCCGGGCCGAGCAGGGCGGCGGCCCGGTCGGGGTCACCCACCACCTCGGCCAGCCGCACCGGCAGCAGCCCCTCGAAGGTCATCATGCCGAAGCCCCAGAACAGCTCGACCGCGACCAACGCGAGCAGCACCCGGGACCGGCGCAGCAGGCCGAACGCCTCGCCCACCATGCGCGGCGCCGCGCGGACCGAGGACCGCAGCGCGCCCGCGCCGGCCGCCGGCCGCTGTTCCACCAGCAGCGCCAGCAACACCACCAGGACGACCGCCTGCAACAGGACCGCGACCACGATCGGCGTGGTGAGCGCGCTGACCGGACCCACCGGGCCCAGGGCCACCAGCCCACCGCTGAGCAGGGCGCCGGCCGCCATGGACAGACCGAGGACCGTGCCACCCTGACCGAGCCCCTTCTCGTACGCGGCGTCCGGGTCGACGGCGAGCGTGCTGTTGACGTACCAGGACTCCAGCGGGCCGCTGTCCAGGGCACGGAACACGCCCTGCAACGCCCAGACGGCGGCCAGCAGGACGAAGGAGTCGGCGACCACCAGCAGGACCAGCGACACCAGCCCGACCACGTTCGCCACCACCAGCACCGGCCTGCTGCCCAGCGCGTCGGCGAACCCTCCGGTCGGCAGTTCCAGGGCGAGCACCACCACCCCCTGGGCGGCGACGGCCAGGCCGATCTGGGTCAGGGTCAGGCCCCGCTCCTGCATCAGCAGGATGGTCACCGGGATCATCAGACCGACCGGTAACCACCGGAGCCCGTGCAGGACCAGGAACCGACGGCGGATCTGGAGTGCGGACAGGTCGCTCGTCACCGCTTCTCCCCCATCAGCAGCGGGTGGCTGGCCAGGACGACCTGCACCTGCTCGGCGCCGGGCACGTCGGGGTCCGCCTCGGCGTGGTAGCGCTGGAGGATCTGCAACAGCTCCGCCTGGAGTTCCTTGAGCCGGGCCGCCGGGATGGTCAGGAAGACGTCGCTCATGCCGAAGGCTTCGCGCCACTGCGGCGACCACTGGTCGCGTACGGCGAACCATCGCTCCGCGTGCTCGACGAAGAGGCGTACCTGGTCGGCCTGGATCCACTCGATCGCGGCCCGCGCGTCCGGGTCGTCGTCGAAGTCGGTGCTCTCGAAGCTCGTGACGTCGTGCGCGGCCCGCCACCAGCGTTGCCGCCCGGCGCTGCGGTCGGTCTCCTCGACGACCAGCCCGACCTCGGCCAACTGGCGCAGGTGGTAGCTGGTCGCACCGGTGTTGGTGTCCAGCAGCTCGGCGAGGGTGGTGGCGGTCGCCGCCCCCGTCACCCGCAGCGCACCGAGCAGCCGGTTACGTAGCGGGTGCGCCAACGCCCGGACCTGCCGATGGTCGATCCGTACCCGTCGCGGTGCCGGCTTCTGCACGTCTCCCATGACCGCACGATAGCCGTGCACAGTTTCTATGCACAAGTTCTGTGCATAGAAACTGTGCATGTTGCCAAAGCACTGTCGATCGAGTTCGGGCTCAGGCGGCGAGAAGCTCGGTGACACCACGCAGCCGCGTCCGCAGGAGCGCGGCGGCGCGGGCGGAGTCCAGGCGCACCTCGGTGGGGCGACGCACTCCGACCGCAGCCCCGGTGGTGGTCCGCAGGGCGCTCGGGTCCAGCCCGTCCCGCCGGGCCACCAGCAGACCCAGCTCGGCCCGGCTGACCGCGTCGGCACCCGCCACGTTCAACGGACCGGCGTAGTCGGACTCGACCAGTTCGAGCACGGCCGCCGCCAGGTCGCCGACGTCCACCGGGCAGCGGAGTTCGTCACTGAACAGGGCGGCCCGCCCGGCCAGCGCGTCCCGGCAGAGCCGGATCTGCGGACTCCCCTCCCCCAGGATCAGCGAGGTACGCACCAGCACCGCGTCCGGGTCGACGGCCCGCACCGCCGTCTCGGCGGCCGCCTTCGCCGCACCGTACGGGTAGACCGGGCTCGGCGGGTCGTCATCGGCGTACGCCTCGGGGCGGCCGGCGTGCAGCGCGTCGCTGGACAGGTGCACCAGTCGCGCACCCACCTCGACGGCCGCGCAGGCGACATGGGCCGCCCCGTCGGCGGTGACCGCCCAGTCGGCGTACCGGTAGGGGGTGCCGACCACCGCGTCCGGGCGTACCCGGGTGACCAGCTCGCGCACCGCAGCCCGGTCGGTCACGTCGACCCGGTGTGACGCCACACCGGGGACCTCGACCTGCCCCGAGTGGTACGTGCCGACCACGTCCCACCCGGCAGCGACCGCCCGGCGGCACACCTCACGGCCGAGGAACCCGCTACCACCCACCACCAGTAACCGCACCGACCTGCACCCCCTGGACCGCTCCGCGACGCGTCGTGAGGTCGGCGGGGTGCCGCCCCACCGACCTCACGCGACGTCGGTCAGGTGGGGTCGGCGACCGGGGCGGCCGGGCCGGCGGTGCCGGTGTGCGGGACCTGGGCGGGCTTGGGCTTGGCGTCGATGCCGGCCTCGGCACGCTGCTGCCCGGTGATCGGGGTGGGCGCGCCGGTCAGCGGGTCGAAACCGCCCCGCGTCTTCGGGAAGGCGATGACCTCGCGGATCGAGTCGACACCGGCGAGCAGCATGCAGACCCGGTCCCAGCCGAACGCGATGCCGCCGTGCGGGGGCGGGCCGTAGCTGAACGCCTCCAGCAGGAAGCCGAACTTGTCCTGCGCCTCCTCGGGCGTGATGCCGAGCAGCTCGAAGACCCGCTGCTGCACGTCGCGGCGGTGGATACGGATCGAGCCGCCGCCGATCTCGTTGCCGTTGCAGACGATGTCGTACGCGTAGGCCAGCGCCCGGTCCGGCGCCTCCTCGAAGCGGTCCATCCACTCGGCGTTCGGCGAGGTGAACGGGTGGTGCACGGCCGTCCAGCCACCGGCCTTGCCGCTCTCGTCCGACGTCCGTTCGAACATCGGCGCGTCCACCACCCAGCAGAACGCCCAGGCGCTCTCGTCGACCAGGCCGGCCCGCTTGGCGATCTCGATCCGGGCCGCGCCGAGCAGTTCCTGGGCCTCGCGGGCCTCCGGGCCGGCCGCGAAGAAGACGGCGTCGCCCGGCTTGGCGCCGACCGCGTCGGCCAGCCCGGCCAGGTGCTCGGCGGAGAGGTTCTTCGCCACCGGCCCGCGCGGCTCGCCGGTCTCGGCGTCCAGCACCACGTACGCGAGTCCCTTGGCGCCGCGCGCCTTGGCCCAGTCCTGCCAGCCGTCCAGCTCCTTGCGGGTCTGGCCGGCGCCGCCGGGCATCACCACCGCGCCGACGTAGCCGCCCGCGTCGATCGCTCCGGCGAAGACCCGGAACTGGGTGCCGCGCAGGTAGTCGGTCAGCTCGGTCAGCTCCACGCCGTAGCGCAGGTCCGGCTTGTCCGAGCCGTACCGGGCCATGGCGTCGTGCCAGGTGATCCGCGGGATCGGCCGGGGGATCTCGTACCCGGCCAGGTCGGACCAGAGGGCGGCGGCGATCTCCTCACCGAGGTCGATCACGTCGTCCTCGGTGACGAAGGACATCTCGATGTCGAGCTGGGTGAACTCCGGCTGCCGGTCGGCCCGGAAGTCCTCGTCGCGGTAGCAGCGGGCGATCTGGTAATACCGCTCCATGCCGCCGACCATGAGCAGTTGCTTGAACAGCTGCGGGGACTGCGGCAGCGCGTACCAGCTGCCGGGTTGCAGGCGGACCGGGACAAGGAAGTCGCGGGCGCCCTCCGGGGTGGACCGGGTCAGCGTCGGCGTCTCGATCTCCAGGAAGTCCCGCTCGTGCAGCACGCCACGGGCGAGCTGGTTGGCCCGGGACCGCAGGCGCATCGCGTGGGCCGGGCCGCCCCGGCGCAGGTCGAGGTAGCGGTACTTCAGGCGGACGTCGTCGCCGGCCACCACCTGGTCGTCGATCGGCAGCGGCAACGGGGCGGCCTCGGAGAGCACGTCCAGCTCGGCGGCGGTCACCTCGATCTCGCCGGTGGGCAGCTCCGGGTTCTCGTTGCCCTCCGGGCGGCGGGTGACCTCACCGACGACCTTGACGCAGTACTCGTTGCGCAACGCGTGCGCGTCCTCCTCGCGGAAGACCACCTGGACCACGCCGGAGGCGTCGCGCAGGTCGACGAAGATGACACCGCCGTGGTCGCGCCGGCGGGCCACCCACCCGGCGAGCGTCACCGTGGTGCCGGCGTCCGTCGCGCGCAGGCTGCCGGCGTCATGGGTACGGATCACGACGTGCGTCTCCCTCGTCTGGCTCTACGTCCGTTGCTCCCGGCATTCTGTCAGCCCGCACCCGCCCTCGTTCCCCGGGTGTAAGGAAGGGCCCCCTACTAACGCCTCGTGCATAGCAGGGGTCCCCTGCTAACAGCAGCGCACCCGGTACCAACAGCAGCGCACCCGGTGCTGACAGCAGCGCACCCGGCGGTACAAGCCGGGCGGGCCGCCGGAGGAGGAATCCGGCGGCCCGCTGGCGGAGGAGAAGGTTTGCGGAAGGAGGATCAGTAGACGCTGACGCCGTACCGGCTCAGCACCGGCCCGATGGGCTGGAAGAAGGTGGTGCCGCCGATGCTGCAGTTGCCGCTGCCGCCGGAGGTGAGGCCGAGCGCGATGGTGCCGCTGAACAGCGAGCCGCCGCTGTCACCCGGCTGGGCGCAGATGTTGGTCCGGATCAGGCCGCGCACCTGGCCCTCGGCGTAGTTGACGGTGGCGTTGAGGGCGGTCACCGAGCCGCTGCGAACACCCGTGGTGCTGCCGGAACGCTGCGCCGACTGGCCGACGTACGCGTTGCCGGAGGCGGTGATGTCCCGGTAGGTGCCGTTGTAGAGGTAGACGTTGCCCGGCTGCACGACGCTCTGGTTGGCGTAGCGGACGATGCCGTAGTCGCTGCCCGGGAAGACGCTGCCGGTACGCGAACCGAGCAGCGCGGTCTGCGCCGAGTTGCTGTACCAGTTCGCGGCGATGTTGGTGCAGTGGCCGGCGGTCACGAAGTAGTAGGTGCTGCCGGCGCGCACGTTGAAGCCGAGCGAGCAGCGTCCGCCGCCCTGTGCGTAGATCGCCTCGCCACCGGAGATGCGGGTGCTCAGCACACCGGCCTGGGCCTCGATGCGGACGGCGCCGTTGGTGCGCGCGGCAGCGGCCTTGACCCGCTCCAGCTTGGCGCCGGTGACGGTGCTGTCGACGGAGACGACGACCTGGTTGGTGGCCGGGTCGGTCCACCAGGCGGTGCCCGGGATAGCGGCGGAGCGCTCCAGCACGGCGGTGGCCCGGTTCAGCTCGGTGGCACCGCGCGTGACCAGCTTCGGGGTGGCGCCGGCGGCGGCCACCTGGCGGGCCGCGACGGCGTCGGTCACCGCGACGACCATGGCGCCGCTGGCGTCGGCGTAGGCGCCGGCCGCGCGGTCGCCGAGACGGTCGGCGAGGGCGGCCGCGGCGTCGGGTGTGGCGGACGCGGGCGCCGCCTGGGCCGGGGCGCCGGCCAGTACGCCGACAGCCAGGGTTCCGGCGGCGGCGGCGGAGACGACGCGGCGAAGCATTGACCTTGTGGGTCGCATGTAACAGCCTCCCGGTAGGGGATTTCGCGCCCTGTCACGTCGACAGGGGCGGGGGCAACTCAGCCACCTGGGGAAATGGCCAAGCGAGGGAAAGTATTCACACATTTAAGATCGTCAACAACCCCCGAGTCCGGCCGAATCGACCAACCATCCCCAAGTAATCTCCGCGCAACATTGTGGACACAGACGGTCGTCTATACGCTCTGGTCACCGCCGCCACCCGGCAACCGTGAACCGGAGGCCACCCATGACCCTCGTCCGACGCGCGCTGGCCACCCTCGCCGGCGTCACCGCCCTCGTCCTGCTCACCACCGCCCCCGCCCTGGCCGCACCCGGCCCGCCACCGACCTCGATGGCCAGCCTCGGCGACTCGATCACCCGGGGCTTCAACGCCTGCGGGTGGTACGTCGACTGCACTAGCCGGTCGTTCAGCACCGGCGACGACGCCACCGTCAACAGCCACTACCTGCGGATCCGCCGGGTCGAGCCGACGATCAACGGCCGCAACCACAACGCCGCCCGCACCGGCGCGAAGTCCGCCGACCTGACCGGCCAGGCCGGCACCGCGGTCAGCCAGGGAGCCGGGTACGTGACCATCCTGATCGGCGCGAACGACGCCTGCACCGGCTCGGAGTCGGGCATGACCTCGGTGGCCACCTTCCGGGCCAACATCGACTCCGCGCTGAACCGACTCAGGACCGGCCTGCCGAACGCACGTGTCTTCGTGATCAGCATTCCGGACGTGCACCGGCTCTGGACGGTCGGCAAGGACAGCGGCAGCGCGCGTACCGCCTGGTCGGTGTTCGGGATCTGCCAGTCGTTGCTAGCCAACCCGACCTCCACGGCGCAGGCCGACGTGGACCGACGCAACCGGGTCCGGCAGCGGGTGGTCGACTTCAACGGCCAGCTCGCCGCGGCCTGCGCCGCGTACGGGTCGAACTGCCGGTACGACGGCAACGCCGTCTTCGGCTACCCGTTCGCCCTCTCCCAGCTCTCCGGCTGGGACTACTTCCACCCGAACGCCGCCGGCCAGCAGGTTCTGGCGAACGTCTCCTACCCCGCCGGCTTCGCCTGGTAGCCACCGAAGACCGGTCCGGCGGCAGCGCCGGACCGGGCACCGGAACCCGGCCGAGCCTCACCGCCGGAACCCGGCCGGGCGTCACCGTCAGAAGCCTGCCGAGCCTCACCGTCAGGACCCGGGCGGACCTCATCGCCGGGACTTAGCCGAACCACACCGCGGGTATCCGGGCGGGCGTCACCGTCAGAAGAGCGCCATCCCCTGCCGAGCCAAACCGCGACCGGTCGGGCGTCATCGTCGACGGGCGCCCGGCCCCGGACGCGGCATCACGTCACGCGGCTCGGTGACGTGGTGCCCGTCCGCGCAGCGCAGTTCCGCCCGGATGTCGGCGCCGCAGTCGCGGTGTCCGACGCGCAGCGGCGGCCCCTCCGGATCGGCGAGATACCGGTCCCCCCAGGCCAAGACGGCGACCAGTACCGGCCACAGGTCCATCCCCTTGGCGGTGAGCCGGTACTCGTGCCGCAGCCGACTGCCCGGCTCACGGTACGGCTCGCGCCGGAGCACCCCCTGCGCGACCAGTGTGGCCAGCCGGTTGGTCAGCACCTGCCGGGGTACGCCGGTGCGTACCCGCATGTCGTCGAAGCGGCGGACCCCGCTGAACACCTCGCGGAGCACCACCAGGGTCCACTTCTCGCCGAGGATCTCCATGGCGCGGGCGACCGTGCAGTTGTCGATCGACCAGTCCAGGGCCACGGGTCTCATGCCCGACAGGCTAGGTCTGATTGACAGACCCAGCAAGCACTGACAGGCTGCGTCCATGACGCAGACGCAGGGTGCGACGCGCAGCCGCACCTTCTCCTGGTCCGACCCGGGTCTCAACGCCGCCCAGGTCGGCCGGCGCAGCGGACTGGAACTGCTCCGCGCGATGATCGCCGGAGAACTGGCCGCCCCACCGGTGATGCACCTGATCGACATGTCCCGGATGGAGGCCGAGGAGGGCCGGGTCGTCGTCGAGCTGGAGCCGCAGGAGTTCCACTACAACCCGCTCGGCACCGTGCACGGCGGTGTGCTCTCCACGCTGCTGGACACCGCCGCCGCCTGCGCCGTGCACACCACACTGCCGATCGGCGTGGGCTACACCTCGCTGGACCTGAACGTGAAGTTCCTCCGCCCGGTGACCGTCCGCTCCGGGACGCTGCGCTGCGAGGGCACCGTGCTGCAACGCGGTCGTCGGACCGCCCTGGCCGAGGCCCGGCTGACCGACGGGCAGTCCCGTCTCGTCGCGCACGCCACGTCGAGCTGTCTGCTGCTCCCCCTGGAGTGAGGTTAGGAAGGGACCCTTCCTATGCACGAGGCGTTAATAAGGGGCCCTTCCTTACACCACGGCCGCCCGGAGCTCAGCTCACCAGCGGCCGCAGGTCCGCCGCAGGTGGCGTCCACTCCCCGGCCACCGCGACGACCTGCTCACCAGAGCGGATGTCCTTCACCTCGTCGGGGGCACCCTCCGCGCCCGGGAACCAGACGTACGGGATGCCGCGCCGCTGGGCGTACCGGATCTGCTTGCCGAACTTCGCCGCGCTCGGCGACACCTCGGTGGGTACGCCCCGCGACCGCAGCGCCTCGGCGACCCGGTTGCTGGCGGGCCGCAGTTCCTCGGTGGTGACCGCCACCAGCACGCAGGTCGGCACGGACCGGGACACGGTCAGCGCCTCGGCGCCGAAGAGCAGCCCGAGCAGCCGGGTCACCCCGATCGAGATGCCCACCCCGGGGAAGCGGGTGGTCCCGGCGCTGGCCAGGTTGTCGTACCGGCCGCCGGAGCAGATCGAGCCGAACCGCTCGTACCCGATCATCTGCGTCTCGTAGACGGTGCCGGTGTAGTAGTCCAGGCCCCGGGCGATGCGCAGGTCGGCCACGCAGAGGCCGGGCGAGTGCGCGGCGGCGGTCTCCACCACGGCGGTCAGCTCGGCGACGCCCTCGTCGAGCAACGGGTCGCTGACCCCGAGCGCGCGGACCGCGTCGGCGAACGAGGCGTCCGGCGCGGAGATCTCGGCCAGCGCCAGGCACGCCTTGGCCTGCGCCTCGCTCGCCCCGGCCGTGGTCGCCAGCAGCTCCGTCACACCGGCCGGGCCGATCTTGTCGAGCTTGTCGACCGCCCGCAGCGTCGCCTCCGGGTCGGTCAGCCCGATGCCCCGGTAGAACCCCTCGCAGATCTTGCGGTTGTTGACCTGGATGCGTACCGGCGGGATCGGCAGCGCCCGCAGCGCGTCGCCGATGACCAGCGGCATCTCCGCCTCGTGGTGCGGGGCCAGGGTGTCCCGGTCGACGATGTCGATGTCGGCCTGGAGGAACTCGCGGTACCGCCCCTCCTGCGGACGCTCGCCCCGCCACACCTTCTGGATCTGGTAGCGGCGGAACGGGAACTGGAGCTTGCCGGCGTTCTCCAGCACGTACCGGGCGAACGGCACGGTCAGGTCGAAGTGCAGCCCGAGGGCGTCGTCACCGGCCGGGCCCTCCGCATCGCCCTGGAGGCGCCGGATCACGTAGACCTCCTTCGAGGTCTCCCCCTTGCGCAGCAACTGGTCCAGCGGCTCGACGGCGCGGGTCTCCAGCGGCGCGAAGCCGTACAGCTCGAAGGTGGACCGGATCCGGTCCAGGACGTACTGCTCGATCATCCGCTGGGCGGGCGTCCACTCCGGGAAGCCGGAGATGGGCGTGGGCTTGCTCATGATGCTCCTTCGGCACCCGCGCGGCAGGCGCGGGGAGGTCCTGGTCCGCGGCGACTACAGGCCGCGGGTGGGGGCCGCCGGTCGTCCGCCGCCCGTCCCGGCCACCTCGACGAGGTACGGGTTGGTGGCGCGCTCGCGGCCGATGGTGGTCGTCGGGCCGTGGCCGGGCAGCACGACGGTGTCGTCGGCGAGCGGGAGGATCTTGTCCCGCAGGCTGGTGATCATCGTCGGCATGTCGCCGCCGGCCAGGTCGGTGCGGCCGATCGAGCCGGCGAACAGCACGTCACCGGAGAGGCAGATCTGCTCCGCCTCCCAGGGCGAGCCGGCGCCGGGCAGCCGGAACAGCACCGACCCGCCGGTATGGCCCGGCGCGTGGTCGACGGTGATCTCCAACCCGGCGAGGCTGAGCGTCGTGCCGTCGGCCAGTTCGGCGACGTCCTCCGGCTCGGCGTACGGCAGCCGGCCACCGAAGAGCTGGGTGAGGTCCATCGACAGGGCCTTCGTCGGGTCGGCCAGCAGCTCCCGGTCGGCCGGGTGCACGTACGCGGTGATGCCCCGCGCCCCGCACACCGGTGCCACGGAGAAGGTGTGGTCCAGGTGCCCGTGGGTGAGCAGCACGGCCGCCGGATGCAGACGATGCTCGGCGAGCAGCGCGTCGAGCCGGTCGATCACCCCGATGCCGGGGTCGACCACCACGCACTGCTCCCCCGGCGCGGCGGCCACCACATAGCAGTTGGTGCCGAAGGCGTCCGCGGGAAAGCCGGCCACGAGCACGTCCGCTCCCCTTCCGTCGAGTCGTCCTCGCCAGCAGCCTACCGGCGGTCCGGGCGCGCCCGGACCACTCGGTCCCACCAGCGCGCAGGGGCAGTGACGGATTCCGATGCGGACGTGCAACGACCTCGTACACGACTTTCCCAGCCGGTACCCGTACACTCTGGCGGGCGTGTGGCGTGGCGCACCTGCCGCCCGACGGGTACGCGACCACCAAGTGACGACCAGGGTAGAGGAAAGGGGAGCACGGGTGGCTTCCAGCAGGGACCGGCAGCGCAAACTGGCGCGGGCCAAGCTCGACCGGCAACAGGCCCGCCGGGCCGCCACCGTCAGGCGCCGGCGGCGCATTCGAGCCGGTGTCGGCACCGCCCTGATCCTCGTGCTGGTCGTCGCCGGTTCGGCGTGGGCGCTGGGCGCCTTCGACAGCGAGCCGACGCGGGACACCGCGAACGACGAGGTCTGCCTCTGGACCCCGCAGAACACCGAGGGCAACCCGAACCTCCGCCAGGTCGGCGAGCCGGCCACCACCGGCCTGCCGGTGACCGGCACCCGGCCGATGACCATCACCACCAACCAGGGCGACCCGATCTCGGTCGAGTTGGACCTCGCGAACGCCCCGTGCGCCGCCGCGAGCATCGCCCACCTGGCCGGGCAGGGCTTCTACAACGACACCAAGTGCCACGAGATCACCGCCGACGGCGCGGTGCGCTGCGGCGACCCGAGCGGCACCGGCCTCGGCGGCCCGTCGTACTCGTTCTACAACGAGAACGTGCCGACCGCGCCGGAGGCGTCGCCCAGCCCGTCGCCGGACCAGCCGCCCACGTACCCCAAGGGCACGGTGGCGATGATCAGCAACCCGCCGGGCGCCAACGGCAGCCAGTTCCTGATCTTCTTCGAGGACTTCACCACCGCCGAGCCGGCCTTCCCGGTCATCGGCCGGGTCACCGGCGGCCTGGACGTGGTGGAGAAGATCGGCGCGCTGCCGACCGTGGAGAATGAGGCTGGCGAGAAGGTCAAGCCAAAGGACGACGACGTGGTCATCCAGAGCCTGACCGTCGGCGAGCCGGGGCTCGACCCGGCGTCCCCGCCAGAGCCGACGCCGGCGGGCACGGCAAGCCCGGCGGCCTCCGGCGCACCCGAGGCCAGCGCGAGCGCCGGCTGACCGAACTCGGCGGTCTCACCCACCGCAGCGGGATCCACATACAGTCCAGGAGGATCGAGGCGTGACGTCCACCAGAGAGCGGCAGCGCGCGGCGGCCCGCGCCCGGCTCGAGAAGGAGATGGCCGAGCGGTCGACGCGGGCGCGCAAGCGTCGCCAGACCCAGGCGGTGGTCGGGGCCGGAGTGGTCCTGCTGCTGGTGGTCGCCGGCACGGCCTGGCTCGCCACCAACCTGATCGGCGACGACAGCGGCGGCGACACCGCGGCCCAGGGCGGCAGCACTGCGGAGTGCGGCTGGGTGGAGATCCCGGCGGGTGAACGGACCCCGACGACCAAGGACGTCGGGCTGCCGGACACCCAGCAGAGCCGGGTCGGCACCCAGACCATGACGATCGCCACCAACCTCGGCCCGATCACCGCGCGGATCGACCGGGCGGCGGTCCCCTGCACCGCGGGCAGCTTCACCCACCTGGCCGAGCAGAACTTCTTCGACAACACCAAGTGCCACCGCCTGGTGACCGAGGGCATCAAGGTGCTCCAGTGCGGCGACCCGAGCTCCACCGGTGACGGCTGGCGGGAGACCGACGGCACCGGCGGCCCGGCGTACCGCATGCCGGAGGAGAACCTGCCCACCGACAAGCGTCCGCCCTACGAGGCCGGCGTCATCGCGATGGCCAACTCGGGCCAGCCGGCCAGCACCGGCAGCCAGTTCTTCATCGTCTACGGCGACTCGCCGCTGGACCCGAACTACACCGTGCTCGGCACGATCACCGACGGGATGGACATCGTCAACGACGTCGCCAAAGCCGGCGACGACGGCGCGTTCGCCCAGCAGGCCGGTGGCGGTCACCCGAAGAAGGAGATCGTCATCACCGACCTCACCATGAGCGCGGCGACGGGCTGAGCCCCGCGTACGACGAAGCGCCCGCCGGCTCAGCCGGCGGGCGCTTTCCGTTGTCCGGGCGTACGCCTCAGGCGCCGGAGGTGACGCGGTAGGCGTCGAAGACCCCGTCGACCTTGCGGACGGCGGCCAGCAGGTGCCCCAGGTGCTTCGGGTCGGCCATCTCGAAGCTGAACCGGCTCACCGCCACCCGGTCGCGGGTGGTGGTGACGGTGGCGGAGAGGATGTTGACCCGCTCCTCGGAGAGCACCCGGGTGACGTCCGCGAGCAGTTTGTGCCGGTCCAGCGCCTCCACCTGGATGGCGACCAGGAACGTCGAGGCGGAGGTCAGCTTCCAGCTCACCTCGACCACCCGCTCGCCCTGGGCCCGCAGGTCCTCGGCGTTGGCGCAGTCGTCACGGTGCACACTGACGCCGCCGGAACGGGTGACGAAGCCGAACACCGTGTCCGGCGGCACCGGGGTGCAGCAGCGGGCGAGCTTGATCCAGACGTCGCTGACGCCCCGCACGACCACACCCGGGTCGTGGCTGGAGGCCCGGCTGCGCGGCGGCCGGGTGGCCACCGCGGTCTCCGCGATGTCCTCGGCCGCACCCTCCTCGCCACCGTAGGTGGCCATCAGCTTCTGCACCACCGACTGCGCGGAGACCTGGCTGTCCCCCACCGCCGCGTACAGCGACGCCACGTCGGCCAGGTGCAGGTCCCGGGCGATCGCCATCAACGCGTCCGAGGTGAGCATCCGCTGCAAGGGCATGCCCTGCTTGCGCATGGCCTTGACGATCGCGTCCTTGCCCTCCTCGATCGCCTCCTCGCGGCGCTCCTTGTTGAAGTACTGCCGGATCTTCGTCCGCGCCCGGGGGCTCTTGACGAAGCCCAACCAGTCCTGCGTCGGGCCGGCCGTCTCCGACTTCGAGGTGAAGATCTCGATCACGTCACCGTTGGACAGCGTCGACTCCAACGGCACCAACTTGCCGTTGACCCGCGCCCCGATGCACTTGTGCCCCACCTCGGTGTGCACCGCGTACGCGAAGTCCACCGGCGTCGACCCCGTCGGCAACGGGATCACGTCGCCCTTCGGGGTGAAGACGTACACCTCCTGGCTGGACAGGTCGAACCGCAGCGCGTCCAGGAACTCGCTCGGGTCCGCCGCCTCCCGCTGCCAGTCCAGCAACTGCCGCAGCCACGTCATCTCGTCGATGTGGGCCGGCGGCCCGACGATCTGGGTGCCCTTCTCCTTGTACTTCCAGTGCGCCGCGATACCGAACTCCGCCGTACGGTGCATCGCGTACGTCCGGATCTGCATCTCCACCGGCTTGCCGGTCGGACCGATCACCGTGGTGTGCAGCGACTGGTACATGTTGAACTTGGGCATCGCGATGTAGTCCTTGAACCGGCCCGGCACCGGCTGCCAGTTCGCGTGGATCACACCCAACGCGGCGTAGCAGTCCCGCACCGTGTCGACCAGGATCCGCACACCCACCAGGTCGTAGATGTCGTTGAAGTCCCGACCCCGCACGATCATCTTCTGGTAGATCGAGTACAGGTGCTTCGGCCGACCCGTCGTCTCCGCCTTGATCTTGGCGGCCTTCAGGTCCACCTGCACCTTCTGCGTCACCTGCCGCAGCAACGCCTCGCGCTGCGGCTGGTGCTCCCCGATCAGCCGGTTGATCTCCTCGAACCGCTTCGGGAACAACGTCCCGAACGCGAGGTCCTCCAGCTCCCACTTGATGGTGTTCATACCCAGGCGGTGGGCCAGCGGGGCGAGGATCTCCAGCGTCTCCTTGGCCTTCTGCTCCCGCTTCGGCGCGGGCAGGAAGGAGAGCGTCCGCATGTTGTGCAGCCGGTCAGCCAACTTGATCACCAGAACGCGCGGGTCCTTGGCCATGGCGACGACCATCTTGCGGATCGTCTCGGCCTTCGCCGCGTCGCCGAGCTTGACCTTGTCGAGCTTGGTGACGCCGTCGACCAGCAACGCGACCTCGCCACCGAAGTCCGTGCGCATCTGGTCCAGCGAGTATTCGGTGTCCTCGATGGTGTCGTGCAGCAGCGCGGCGACCAGCGTGGTGGTGTCCATGCCCAGGTTGGCCAGGATGGTGGCCACCGCCAGCGGATGGGTGATGTACGGGTCGCCGGACTTGCGGTACTGACCCGAGTGCCACCGCGCGGCGGTGTCGAAGGCACGTTGCAGCAGCCGGGCGTCCGCCTTGGGGTGGTTCTCCCGGTGGGACGAGATCAGCGGCTCCAGCACCTCGCTGACCTGCGACGACTGCCATGGCGCGTTGAACCGCGCCAGCCGCGCCCGGACCCGTCGCCCGGTGGGCGCGTTGGAGAGCCCGAACCCGCTGCTCGGCGCCGGGTCACCGGTGGCCGCGACGGATCCGCCGTCGGCCGCGCTGGGGACCGCCACGTCGCCGGTGGGGCGTACCGCACCGGGTGCCCCGGCCACGGCCGGTGTGGCACCGTCGGGGTCGGTCAGCGAGCCGTTCGCGTCACCTGTCGGGTGCACCGTGCCCTCCACCGGAGGGACGACATCGTGGGACACCGGCCTCCTCACCGCTCGCCGGGGAAACACCGACCGTGCGTCGGCCGATGGGTCTCGCGCCTCTCGGACGGCTCACCGTCCGGTCAGCAATGGGCAATGCTACCCGTACCGACGGTGCCCTGCCGCTCCGCCGGACGTACCGTGCCGCCTCGGTCGCCGGGGGCGGGTCGGTTCAAACGGTCAGCAGGGCATGGACGGGACGCGGCGCCAGTTTCGCCCGCCCACCCAGGAACGAGAGCTCCAGCAGCACGGTGAATCCGGCGACCGTGCCACCGGCCCGTTCCACCAGGTCGAGCGTTGCCGCGGCGGTGCCGCCGGTGGCGAGTACGTCGTCGACCACCAGCACCCGGTGCCCCGCGGTGAACGCGTCCTGGTGCACCTCCAGCGTCGCCTCGCCGTACTCCAGCTCGTACGAGGCGGCGTACGCGGGACGGGGCAACTTGCCGGCCTTACGCACCGGCACCACACCGACCCCGGTCGCGTACGCGATCGCGGCGGCGACCACGAAGCCACGCGCCTCGATGCCGACCACGGTGTCGAAGGAGTCCCGCCCGTGGTGGGCGACGATCCCGTCGATCACCGTCCGGAAGGTCTCACCGTCGGCGAAGAGCGGCATCAGGTCCTTGAACATGACGCCCGGCTTCGGGAAGTCGGGCACGTCCAGCACCCGGCTGGCCACCAGCCGGGCGGTCTCCGGGCCGCTGTCGCCGCGTACCGCGCTGCTGTGGGTCTCCGTCACGACGCTTGGTCCCTTCCACCAGACAACGGCGCCCTGCACGCTGCTCGCACAGCATGCAGGACGCCGTCGTGTTCGTCCCTACCGGGTCGGTCCCGGCCCGGTCAGCGCCGTTTGGCGCCACCCGGGCGGTTGCCGCCCCCGCCGCCGGGGCGGCCGCCACGGGCCCCACCGGAACGCTTGCCGGCCGGACGCGCGCCCACCTTCGGCGCGGCGGCACCGGCCAGCGCGGCGCCCGTCTCGGCGGCCACCGGCTCCTCGTCCGACTCGACCGCCTCGGTCGACTCCGCCTTGCGGGAGCCCTTGGCCGCCGAGGTGTCCCGGGACGTCCCGGCCCGACGGGCCTGGACCCGCTTGTTGTGCGCGTCGATCCGCGGGTCGCGGTTCTTGAGCACGACCAGCAGCGGCGTGGCCAGGGTGATCGAGGTGACGAAGGCCATCGCCATACCGACGAACAGCACCAGACCGAGGTCCTTCAGGGTGCCCGCGCCGAGCAGGCCGGCACCGATGAACAGGATGCCGCCGACCGGGAGCAGGGCGACCACCGAGGTGTTGATCGACCGCATCAGGCTCTGGTTGACGGCCAGGTTGGCCGCCTCGCCGTACGTCTGGTTGTTGTTCGCGGTGATCCCTCTGGTGTTCTCCTGCACCTTGTCGAAGACCACCACCACGTCGTACAGGGCGAAGCCCAGGATGGTGAGGAATCCGACGATCGTCGACGGCGTGACCTCGAAGCCGACGATCGAGTAGAGGCCGGCGGTGAGGATCAGGTTCATCACCAGCGAGAAGATCGCCGCGATGGCCATCTTCAGCTCGAAGCGCAGGACCAGGTAGACGGTGACCAGCGCGATGAAGATGACCAGACCGAGCAACGCCCGGTTGGTCACCTGGCTGCCCCACGCCTCGCTGACCCGGTTGCTGCTGATCGACTCGGGGTCGATGTTGAACTGCTGGCCCAGGGTGGTCTTGACCGCCTGGACCTGCTCGCCGTTCAGCTCGGTGGTGCGCAGCTCGTAGAAGTTGCCGCTGCCACCGCCGACCTGCTGCGCGGTGACCACCGTGCCACCCTGGGCCGACAGCGCGCTCTGCGTGGCCGTCTCGGCGTCCTGGAGCGTGCCGACGCTGGTCGGGATCTGGAACGAGTTGCCGCCGGCGAACTCGATGCCGAGCTTGAACCCGTTGAAGATGACGCTGGCCAGCGCGATCGTCGCCAGCACCGCGGCGACGGTGAACCACATCTTGCGCTTGCCGACGATGTTGAGGCCGGCCTCGCCCCGATAGAGGCGAGCTGCCAGACCGTTCTCAGCGGACATGTCACGCCTCCTTGGCGCGCTGGTTGCGAGGCTGGGTCGGCGCCGAGCGGGCGGGCAGCACCCGGCCGAGCCCGCTGACCCGCGGGGACAGGAACGCCTTGGTGCTGGCGAGCATCGTCATGATCGGGTGTCGGAACAGGAACACCACGAGCAGGTCGAGCACCGTGGCCAGGCCGAGGGCGAAGGCGAAGCCCTTCACCGTGCCGACCGAGACGATGTAGAGCACCACCGCCGACAGGATCGTGATGGCGTTCGCCGAGATGATCGTCCGGCGGGCCCGGATCCAGGCTCGCGGCACCGCGCTGCGCGGGCTGCGGCCCTCGCGGATCTCGTCCTTGAGCCGTTCGAAGTAGATGACGAACGAGTCCGCCGCCACACCGAGCGAGACGATGATGCCGGCGATGCCGGCGAGGGTGAGCGTGAAGCCGATCTGCCGGCCGAGGAACACCATGGCACCGAAGAGCAGCAGCGCCGACGCGACCAGGCTCAGGAAGATGACCGAGCCGAGCAGGCGGTAGTAGAAGAACGAGTAGATGATGACCAGCAGCATGCCGATGCCGGCCGCGAGCAGACCGGCCCGCAGGTGGCTGGCGCCCAGCGTGGCGGTGACGTTCTGCTGCTCCTGCGGCTCGAACGTCACCGGCAGGGCGCCGTAGCTGAGGTAGCCGGCCAGCTCGCTGGCCTCGGCGTTGGTGAAGTTGCCGGTGATCTGCGAGCTGCCGACGAGCACGCCCTGGATCTGCGGCGACGAGATGATCTTATTGTCCAGCACCACCGCGACCCGGCAGCGGCCCTCGTCACCGAGCGCCGAGGCGTCGCAGGCCTGGCCCTCGTTGTTGAACGCCTCGCGGGTCAGCGCGGTCCACTTCTCCCCGCCACTGCGGGTGAAGTCCAGGCTGACCACCCACTGGCTGGTCTGGTCGCGCACTGCGGTGGCGCTGCTGACGTCGGTGCCGAGCACCTTCGCCACGTCCAGCAGGTTCTTGATGGAACCGGCCTCGCAGGAGACCGCCTGCTGCTCCGGGTCGGAGATCGAGGCCGGCGGCCGGTCGTCGAGCTGGAGGCAGCTGATGGTCGGCACGTTGAACTGCATCTGCGTCGGCAGCACCGCGGCCTCGCGGCCGGACAACTCGGCGAAGGGGGCGAGCTTCTCGGCCAGCGACGGGTCGGCGGCCAGGTCCGCCGGGGCCTGGAGGCCGGTGGCGGCGGCCCACGCCTCGGCGCCGACCTTCTGCTCGACGGCCTGCCGCTGCTCCTCGACGCTCTGCGGCACGTCCTCCTCCGCGCTCGGGGACGGCGAGGGCGTCGCGGCGGGCGACTCGGTGGGCGACTCGGTGGGCGTCGGGGTCGGCGCGCTACCGCCCTGGCCGCCGGCCGACGGCGAGGAGGTGACCTCGGCCTCGGGCGTGGGCGACGGGCTCGCGGCGGCGTCGCCGGACGGCGTCGGCTCGACGGCCCCGGTCGGGGTCGGCGCCGGGGTGCGGACCGTGCCGCTGCCGTCGGCGATCTTCAGCACCTTGCGGAAGCGCAGCTCGGCGGCGCTGCCGACCTCGGTGAGGTCGCGGTTCTCGCCGGGCAGGGAGATGACGATGTTGCGGTCGCCCTCGGTGATCACCTCGGCCTCGGCCACGCCGTACGCGTTGACCCGGCTCTCGATGATCTGGCGGGCCTGTTCGAGGTTCTCCGCCGTCGGGGCCCGTCCGTCGAGGGTGTTGGTGGCCTCCAGCGTCAGCCGGGTACCACCGACCAGGTCAAGACCGAGACGAGGCTCGAGCCGATCCTTCCAGCCCCCGCTGGCGCCGGCCGAGAAGAACACCAAAAGATAGAGGACGACGAAGATGGCCCCGAGTACGGCCAACTGCCGTCCCGGGCGCATCTGTCCCTGAGGTGGTGCCACGGCTGTCCTGTCTCCCTGTACGGTCGCGCCGCCGCGGGCGCGGCGGCGGGTCGGCCGGCTGCCCGGCCCACGGTCTGCCTTCCGACGGCGCCCGGGCCGGTGCCGCCGCCTCGGGTGGCCGACGCGGGTGCGTGGACCGGCCGAGCCGGAGCACCGACGCCCGGCGTCGGCCATCTATCCAGTTGTCGCACTCGCGCCACGTGCGGCGACCGCCCGCGCGGGGACGCGTGCGGGCGGCTCCCACCCGGGCGTGCTGACCGCCGCGCGGCGGTCGACCGGGTGGGCGGTGTTCAGTCCTTGACGGTGTCGCTCTCCTCGACGGGCGACTCGATCGGTCGCTCCGCCTTGGTGACCACCCGGGCGATCGCCGGGCGGGCGTAGCGGGTCTGCACTCCGGGAGCGATCTCGAGCAGGACGCTGTCGTCCTCGACGCCGGTGACCGTGCCGTAGAGCCCGCCGATGGTGACCACCTCGTCGCCGACGGAGAGGCCGGTCTGCATCGCCTCGGCCTCACGGCGGCGCTTCTGCTGCGGGCGGATCATCATGAAGTACATGACGCCGAAGAGCAGCGCGATCATGAGGATCGGCGTGAAGCCCGCCGCTCCTCCGCCTTCTGCTGCGTAGAGCACGGTTGTAGACCTTCCCATTGGCCCCCGTCACGGTGCTGGCACCAGAGCGGAGGCGGATTTTCACATCCTGTGCGGACCGCGGCGAGTCTAGTCGCTCTATCTGGGAACGCCGAATGCGGCACAGATCACGAACAGATCACGGCTGGTCGCTGTCCGCGGAGAACAAGTCGGGCACGGCAGGAGCCTCGCCCCCAAATGTACCATTCGGTGGGTTACGTCCCAGGTGGTGCCAGGCGGCATCGGTCGCCACCCGGCCACGCGGCGTACGGGCCAGCAGGCCGGCCCGCACCAGGAACGGCTCGCAGACCTCCTCCACCGTGTCCGGCTGCTCCCCCACCGCCACGGCCAGGGTCGACAGGCCGACCGGGCCACCCCGGAACGAGTCCACCAGGGCGGTCAGCACCGCCCGGTCGAGCCGGTCCAGGCCGAGCGCGTCCACGTCGTACACGGTCAGCGCCGCGCGGGCGGTCTCGACGGTGACCACCCCGTCGGCGCGTACCTCGGCGAAGTCGCGCACCCGGCGCAGCAGGCGGTTGGCGATCCGGGGCGTCCCCCGCGACCGGCCGGCGATCTCCACCGCACCGTCGTCGGTGATCGGCACGCCGAGGATCCGGGCCGAGCGGTGCAGCAGCAGCTCCAGCTCGGCGGGGGCGTAGAAGTCGAGGTGGGCGACGAACCCGAAGCGGTCCCGCATCGGGCTGGTCAGCAGCCCGGCCCGGGTGGTCGCGCCGACCAGGGTGAACGGCTCGACGTCGAGCGGGATGGCGGTGGCGCCGGGTCCCTTGCCCACCACCACGTCGACCCGGAAGTCCTCCATCGCGCTGTAGAGCAACTCCTCGGCCGGCCGCGCGATCCGGTGCACCTCGTCGATGAAGAGCACATCGCCCTCGGCGAGGCTGGTCAGGATCGCGGCCAGGTCGCCGGAACGCTCGATCGCCGGGCCGCTGGTCACCCGGATGCCGGTGCCCAGCTCCGCGGCGACGATGTTGGCCAGGGTGGTCTTGCCGAGGCCGGGCGGCCCGGAGAGCAGGATGTGGTCCGGTGGCGAGCCGCGCCGCATCGCACCCTGCAACAGCAGGTCGAGCTGGTCGCGGACGCGGTGCTGGGCGATGAACTCGTCCAGCCGCTTCGGCCGGACGCTGACCTCCGCGTCCCGCTCCGCCTCGCTGACGTACGCCGAGACCAGCCCGCCGTCGGGCGCGGTCACCGGGACCGGCCCAGCAGCCGGATCGCCTGCTTGAGCAGCACCGGCACCGGCGGCGTGGGCCCGTCGACGGTCTCCGCGACGGCGGTGACCGCCTGGTCGGCCTGACCGGCCGTCCAGCCGAGCCCGATCAGCGCCTGGCGGACCTGCTCCGGCCACGCCCCGCCGGTCACCCCGGCCGCGCCGTCGGCACCGACGGCCACCGGGCCGATCCGGTCGCGCAACTCCAGCACCAGGCGCTCGGCGCCCTTCTTGCCGATCCCGGGTACGCGGGTAAGCGCGCCCGTGTCGGCGTTGGCGATCGCCTTGCGTACCGCGTCCGGGGTGTGTACGGCGAGCACCGCCTGGGCCAGGCGCGGCCCCACCCCGCTCGCGGTCTGGAGCAGCTCGAACAGCGCCCTCGCGTCGTCGTCGGCGAAGCCGTAGAGGGTGAGCGAGTCCTCCCGCACCACCAGGCTGGTGGCCAACCGGGCCGACTGGCCCACCCGCAGGTCGGCGATGGTGCCGGGGGCGCACTGCACGGCCAGGCCGACCCCGCCCACCTCGATCACCGCGTGGGCCGGGCCGGTCGCGGTCACCACGCCGCGCACACTGGCGATCATCTCGCTCCTCCTCGTCTCGCCCGGTCCGCCGCGACGGCCAGTTTGGACCGGGTGCCGCCCCGCCACACGTGGCAGATCGCCAGCGCGAGGGCGTCCGCGGCGTCGGCCGGGCGCGGCGGCTCGGGCAGCCGCAACAGTCGGGTGACCATCGCCGTGATCTGCGCCTTGTCCGCCTTCCCGGAGCCGGTCACCGCCGCCTTCACCTCGCTCGGGGTGTACGTCTGCACCGGCAGTCCGGCGCGCGCACCGGCGAGCACGGCGATCCCGCTGGCCTGCGCGGTGCCCATCACCGTACGCACGTTGTGCTGGCTGAACACCCGCTCCACGGCCACACTGTCCGGCCGGTGCTCGGCGACCAGGTCGGTCAGCGAACGGTCCAGGTGCAACAGGCGCGCCGGCAGCTCGTCACCGGGATCGGTGTAGACGACGTAGTAGGCGATCAGCGTGCAAGGCTTGCCGGGCACCCCCTCGACCACGCCGACCCCACATCGGGTCAACCCCGGGTCGACGCCGAGCACCCGCACGCCGCCTCCTCCCCCGGCCACCGGCCAGTACGTGTGTTCGACACCCTACCGATGCCGTCTGCGAGCCGTGCTCCGGGACACGCCCGGCACCGTTCCACCACGCCACCGGAGTCGCCGTGTGGCCCGACCCGGTCTCAGCCCCACCAGAACAGCGAGCCGAGCACGGTGTAGAGCGCCACCAGCGCCAGCCCTTCCAGGTGGTTGACCGTGCCGTCGATGGTCACGAAGACGACGAGCAGGGCCGCCACGATGACCGCGACGATCTGCAACGGCGGGAAGATCAGCGTGAACTCACCGGCGCCGAGCAGCGGTGCGATCAGCATGAGCACCGGGGCCAGCATCAACGCGACCTGGAGCGCGCCCTCCATGGTGATCGCGGTGGCGGTGTCGGCGTCGCCGCGCAGGCTGAGCTGCACCGCCGGGGCGAGCTGCGACAGGTTGCCGACGGTGGCCACCAGGAAGAGGCCGACGAAGGCGGCGTTGAGGTTCATCGCCTCGGTCGCCGGCATCAGGGCGTCCATCAGCCAGTCCGCCTCGAACGCGATGAGCAGTCCGGCCACGGCCACCAGCAGCAGTACGCGTGGCAGCGGCCAGGTGCCCACCTTGGCCTCGCCGGCCCCGTTGTGCACCGGCGGCGGCGCGTCGGCGTCCTTGCCGAGGCGGAACGGCAGGGACACCACGAACACGGTGAGCAGGGCGATCGCCACCACGTAGGAGACCGCACTGGTGTGTTCGGCGGCGGGAGTGCCGAGGTTGACCGCGATCGCCGGGGTGATCAGGGTGGCCATCAGCAGCACGAGCATGACCCGGGTGACCTTGGCGTGCCGGCCGTCGATGCTCATCGTGCCGTTGCGCAGCCCACCGGCCAGGTAGGACAGTCCGTTGCCCAGCAACAGCAGGTTGAGCACCGACCCGATCAACGCGGCCTGCACCACGGCCACCAGGCCGGCGCGGAGCGCGAAGATGCAGATGATCAGCTCGGGCAGGTTGCCGACCACGGCCTGGAAGGTGCCGATGGCGGCCGGACGCATCCGGCCACCGAGCTGGTCCAGCGACCGTCCGAGCACCGCCGAGGCGAGGGTGATCGCGACCAGTACGACGAAGAAGCGCAGGACCGGCGCCGCACCGGTGAGATGTGCCAGCGCCGCGAGCATCGCACCGAGTGCGGTCGCACCCCACAGGAGCATGTCCACGATGCGCCCGACGTCCCGGCGGGGCTGGTCGATCTCGGCCGCCGACGTCTGCATGATCGAACCCTATGGGGCGGGGCCACCGGGACCAACATCTCCGGTGGCCGGTGTGACCCGGACGACGGCGCCCGGGTCACCGCCAGCGGTCGCAGGCGGGCGCGCGCCGACGACCGCGAGCCACGATCAGTGCTTGCCGTAGTGCTCCCGGGTCTCGCGGATCGCCTCCTCGGCCGCCGCGCGCTCCTGCGGGGTGACGCCCCGCTTGGCGGCCATCCGCGCCCGCAGCAGCTCGATCGCGATCGGCAGCACCGAGAGCGCCACGATGGCGATCAGGATGTACTCGATGTTCGTCTTGACGAACGGGATCTGGCCCAGGAAGTAGCCGAGCACCGTCACGCCGGTGCCCCAGAGGATGCCGCCCACCACGTTGTAGATGACGAAGGTGCGGTAGTTCATCCGGCTCACCCCGGCGACGATCGGGGTGAACGTCCGCACGATCGGCACGAAGCGCGCCAGCACCACCGACCGGGCACCGTACTTCTCGAAGAACTCGTGCGCCTTGAGCAGGTTCTCCTGCTTGAACAGACGCGAGTTCGGGCGACGGAACAGCGCCGGGCCGACCTTGCGGCCGAACAGGTATCCCACCTGGTCGCCGGCGATGGCGGCGATGGTGATGAGCAGGCACACCAGCCACAGCGGATACTTGATGTACTGGCCGTCGGCGACCAGCAGGCCGGTGGTGAACAGCAGCGAGTCACCCGGCAGGAAGAACCCGATCAGCAGCCCCGACTCGGCGAAGACGATCACCAGGATGCCGATCAACCCGAAGGTCGAGATCAACCACTCCGGATCGAGCCAGTCCGGGCCGAGGGCCAGGGTGGTGGTGATGGGCGTCGACAAGGAGACCTCCGAAGACCGCGGCAGTCGTCCCGACCGCCGCGGGACGCCCGTAGTCTAGGCCGCTCCCGAACGCCCCGGTGCCCGACATCAGCTCACACCGATCCGCGCAGGTCACGGGCGTTGCGGCGGGTCGTGAGCCCGTCTCTCGTACCACCGTGCCGTGCCGTGCCGTGCGCGTCCCGCCCGCGCCGGGCGCGTCCGTCCCGACACCGTGCCGTGGTCGGCGGTCGTGTCCCGTCCGCCTCAACGGGCGGTGATGCCCTCCAGCACCTGGTCGACGACCTTCACCGGAAGAGTCGACGTGTCGAGGTCCGGGTTCCAGTTCATCACCCGCTGGATGAGCATCGGGCCGGTGAGCATCGCCATCGTCACCTCGACGTCGAGGTCGGCGCGGAGTTCACCGTCGCGTACGCCCCGCCGCAGCACCTCCCGCATCACCGCCCGGCGCGGCTCGATGATGTTCTGGTAGAGCGCGTACTGCTCGGGGTCTCGTTTCACGACCGGCACCAGACACGGCATGATCTTCGCGGCCCGCGGGTCGATGTGGTCCCCGATGGCGCTGACCAGGGTGATCAGGTCGTCCCGGACGGACCGACCGGTCGGCTGCGGCGGGTCGCCCTTGAGCGTGCGCAGCGCGTCGCTCAGCAACGCGTTCTTGCCCGGCCACCGACGGTAGATGGTGGCCTTGCCGACGCCGGCCCGGGCCGCGATCGCCTCCACCGAGATCGCCTCGATCGTGCTGCCCTCCGCCAGCAGATCGAGGGTCGCCTCGACGATGGCCTCGTCCGCGCGGACGCTCCGCGGCCGCCCGGGCGGCCGCGGTGCGTCCGTGCTGCTCGTCATGCCGGCATTGTTCCTGACATCAGGGCGTACCGGCCAACTCGGGCTCGCCGACCGGTGCCGGCGCTGCGGCGTCGGCCCGCCCCGGCATCCAGCGCAGCGCCACCGCGACACCGGCCGCCGCGACCAGCGCGGCCAGCACCGCCGCCAGGTGCATGGCCGAGACGAAGGCGTCGTCGGCCGCCGCGATCACCTGCGGCGCCGCCGGTCCGAGTTGACCCGCGACGCCGTACGCGCCGGAGATCGACTCGCCGGCCGCCGCCCGCGCCTCGGCCGGCAGGTCGGCCACCGCCGGGGCGATGCCGGTGCGGTACCCGGCGGCCAGCACCGAGCCGATCACCGCGACCCCGAGCGCGGCGGCCACCTGGCGGATGGTGTTGCTGACGGCGGAGCCGACGCCCGCCTTCTCCCGGGGCAGCGCCGACATGATCGACTCGGTGGCCGGCGGCATGATGTTCGCCATCCCGGTGCCCTGGAGGAAGAAGACGACCAGCACCACCCAGATCGGCGTGGTGGCGTCGACGAACGCGAACGCGCCCAGCGACACCGTGGTCAGCAGCAGTCCCACCGCCGAGACGGCCCGCGCGCCGTACCGGCGGACCATGGTGGCGCTGCGGGGCGCGAAGACCAGTTGGGCCACCGCGAACGGCAGGAAGAGCAGGCCGGTCTGCAACGGGCTGTAGCCGCGTACCAGTTGCAGATAGAACGAGCTGAAGAACATCACGCCCATGGCGGCGAAGAAGACCAGCCCGATCATCGCCACCGGTGCGGCGAACCGCGGCACCCGGAACAGGCGTACGTCCAGTGACGGGTGGCTGCTGCGCCGCTCGTACGCGACGAACCAGGCCAGCACCGCCAGGCCGCCGAGGATCGTGGCCCAGACCAGTGGGCGACCGAAGCCGTGCTCACCACCGTCGATGATGCCGTACGTCAGGGTCACCAGACCGACCACCGAGAGCAGGACACCGACCACGTCGACGCGGCCCGGCGCCGGATCCCGCGACTCGGGCACCAGCAGCGCCACCAGGACCACGCCGAACGCCGTCACCGGCACGTTGATCAGGAAGACCGAGCCCCACCAGAAGTGCTCCAGCAGCAGCCCGCCGAGCACCGGGCCGATCGCCACCGCCAGCCCCACCGCACCAGCCCAGATACCGATCGCCCGTCCGCGCTCCCTCGGGTCGAAGACGTTGGAGATGATCGACAGCGTCGCCGGCATGATGGCCGCGCCACCGACCCCCATCAGCGCGCGGGCCGCGATGAGCTGGCCCGGGCTCTGCGCGTACGCGGAGAGCAGCGAGGCCAGTCCGAAGAGGACCAGCCCGATCAGCAGCATCCGCCGTCGACCGGCCCGGTCACCCCACACGCCGAAGGTGAACAGCAACCCGGCGAAGACCAGCGTGTACGAGTTGATCGACCACTCCAGTTCGCCCTGGGTGGCCCCGAGCCCGTGCACCGGGTCGGCCAGCGTACGCAGGGCGACGTTGAGGATCGTGTTGTCCAGGACGACGACGAGCAGGCTGATGACCAGCACTGCGAGGATCGCCCACCGCCTCGGGTGTCCGGTGTTCTCGTTCGGCTGCATCCCCCGACACCCTTCACATTTCGATACGGCTGAGTACCGTAATCACCCCGAGCCTAGGCCGACCCATTCCGATACGGAACCGATCCGTATTCATTGTGACCCCCGTCACCACCGGCTGTCACTCCAGCAGCTCGTGGCCGTGTGCAAGGAGGGGACCCTTCCTATACACCAGGCGTTAGCAGGGGACCCCTCCTTGCACCCACCCGCCCTACCGCCGGACCGGCGGGTGCAAGGAGGGGTCCCCTCTTAACATCTCGACGCGCGGCCCCGGGAGAAGCGAGGAGGTGGGTGTCGCGCACCGGCTCACCGCCACCCTGCTCGGCGTCGGCGGCCTCCTGGTGATCGCCGGCTGCGCCCTGGCCCTCTGGTGGCTCATCGGCGTGCGCG
>NZ_JBSFSO010000035.1:0-75632 GCF_053589795.1 Micromonospora sp. NPDC003241
AGAACACCGAGGTCTACAACGAGCTGATCGGGTACGCGGCCACCCACCCGGACTGGTCCGCAGTGTCGCCGCTCATCGAGCAGCGGGCCGCCGGGGTGGGCGCGCTGGGGCACCCGCAGGGGTGCCGCCCGCCGTGTGGGGAGGGAGGTGACAGGTCAGCGGAGCCAGGCGAAGCGCTTGACGATCGGCAGCCGGGCCCAGGTGCGGCCGAGGCCCCAGGTGTCACCGGCGTTGGTCACCGCGAGCAGCGCGAGCACCCCGGCGTAGACCAGGTGGTCGTCCATGAAGGGGTTGTTCGCGGGCAGCAGGGCGGCGGTCCACATCAGCACCAGCAGCAGACCACCGGCGACGGCGGCGACGCGTACCCCGATGCCGAGGATCAGGGCGGTGCCGATCGCGGCCAGACCGATCATGAACAGCCAGTCGGCCCAGACCGCTCCGGCCATGCTCTGGTAGAAGCCCTCGAACGGACCGGTGACGCCGAAGCTGAGGAAGCCCTTGGTGGGGCTGCCGCCGTTGATCCAGGCGTTCTTGCCCTCGGTGGCGAACCCCAGGCCGAACAGCTTGTCCAGGAAGGCCCAGAGGAAGATCCAGCCCAGCGCCAGGCGCAGCCCGGCGAGCAGGTAGCGGGTGGCTCGCTTCCGGTTGACCTGCTCCCGAACGGTCTCGGCCCCCGGGGTCTTGGCGGCGGTGTTCCGCTCCATCATCGCGGTCATGATGTCCACGTCCCTTCTCTGCTTGGCACCGCTGTCCCGGTGACACCTCCATTGGACGCCGGTGGGGTCGGGTGCGGTCAGGGCCGACCGGGCCCGGACCGGACGGGACCTTCGACCCCTTCCGGCCCGGGCCGTCGGACCGGGTACGGGACGGGCGCACGCCAGCGCTGTCGGCACGGCGTCGGGGCGCTCACGCGTCGGGTGAGTCGGGCGCCGTGGGGTCGGGCACCGGAGTGTCCGGGCGCCGGTGGCGCTCAGCCGACGACGACCGGGTTCGCCAGTTGGTCGGCCAGCACCGACGGGGCCTCGGCCAGCGACGGGCCGTACCAGGTCAGGTGCCGTCCGGAGAGCAGGGCGCACGGTACGCCCGGAAACGCCTCCGGCCCGTCGTCGGCGGTGAAGCGGTACGGCTCGTCCGGCAGCACGACCAGGTCGGGTGCGGTGGCGCGCAGCTCGTCCAGCGTGGGTCGCGGATACCGTTCCGGCTGCCCGGCGTAGAGATTGGCCACGCCCAGCCGACGGAGCACGTCACCGGCGAAGGTGTCGGTGCCGAGCACCACCCAGGGGCGTCGCCACACCGGCACCACCGCCCGGTGCCGCACCGCAGGAGCCGGCCGGTCGGCCCAGGCCCGACGCGCCTCCGCCAGCCACTCGGGTTCGGTGGATGCGCCCAGGTCGTGCAGCAGGTCGGCGAGTTCGGTCAGGGCGGTGTCCACCGTACGCGGATAGGTGACCCGGACCGGCACTCCGGCGGCGGCCAGCGCGTCGGCGTCCTCGCGCCGGTTCTCCTCGACGTTGAGCAGCACCAGGTCCGGTCGCAACGCGCGGACCCGGTCCAGGTCGGGGTACTTGCTGCCGCCCACCCGGGGCACGTCCAGATCGGCCGGAGCGGTGCACCAGTCGGTGGCCCCGACCAGCAGCCCGGGCAGGGTCACCGCCACCGCCTCGGTCAGCGAGGGCACCAGGGAGACCACCCGCACCCGTCCACCTCCTCGCCTCCGGCGCGGTCGGTCACCGTCGTGGTGGTCACCAGGGGCCCACCGGGGGAGCCGCCCGGCATGATCGTCATCCTAGACTCGGTCGGTCGGCGGCAGGATTGGGTGGATACGACGATGACCGGTGGCGACGCGTGGCTGTCGACGATTCCGGCCGGTGGGCGTACGCCCGTGCTGGCCCGTGCGGGGCAGCGGGTGCACGCCGGCCGGCGCCTGGGTGAGGTGATCCGACGTCGCCCGCCGGGGCTCACCGGCAGCCAGTGGAACACCGCCGCCCGCGTGGTGCTCGACCACGTGGTCTGCGCCGACGACACCGGCCTGCCGCAGTTCGCGGTCGAGTTCCGGGAGCCGGCGCCGGATGCCCCCGCCCGTCGGGTGGACCGGATCGTCGAGGCGGTCACCGCCAGCGTCGGCCTGCCGCTGCTGCGGATCGGCTCGGCCACCCTGCGCGCCGTCGACCACGGTCCGGGCATCGTCGGGTACGTGCTGGACGCCCGCCGGTACGCCGACGGTGCCGCTGGCTCGGACGTACCCGCCGTCGGGTTTCGCGACATCGTCGGCCGGCTGCCCGACGGGCGCACCGGCGCGGTCAACGACCTCGGCGCGCTCGCCCGGGCCGAGGCCGTCGAGGCGTACGTGGCACGGCGACTGGCGGACCCGATCCTGCGCGGGCTGCACGTGCGCTGGGCCGACGGCCCGGTCGAGGGGTGGAGCTGGGTCGAGGTGCGTCCCGGCGAGTTCCTGGTGGAACGGGTCGTCCTGCGGACGTACCGGTTCTCCTGCGGTGTCGATCCGGCACGACTGGCCGAGGACCTCGCCGCACTCGCTGTCGGTGAGCGTCTGCGCACCCTCGATACGGAAACTCCCGACGTGGTGGGTCGTGCCGATCTGCTCGACGACATCCGGCGACTCGGGCAGCGCCGCGACGAACTCGTGGACGGTTTCGCCTACGACCATCTGCACCAGGTCTGACCTGCCCCGGAGCAGTACGCCCCGGGTCGCCGAAAAAAAGTCCACCTTCTTTTGAACTCCCGCCACGGCGGGGCCGTACCTCACCGGGAATGGACAGGATCTCCCCAACCCGCGCCGGGCGGCGCGGGAGACGGTGCGGAAAGGGCATCGTCGTCTGTCGACGTGCCACCGGTGCGTTCGAACGGCCTCCGTCGAGCGCGCCACCACGATTCCGTTCGGTCCGTCGAGTCACGCGTCAGGTACCGGATCGAGAAGGAGAGCAATTCGATGCGCAGGTCCACCCGGTCACGCAGACCATCAGGTAACACGCGGACCAAACGACTTCTGGCCGTTGGTGCCACGCTCGCCGTCTTCGGTGGCGTCGTCGCCGTTACCCAGATCTCGTCGGCCGGTGACCGACGGCCGAACAAGCAGCAGACCCGCCCGATCTCGGCCGAGTGTGTGGAGCCCAGCCCGGGTGCGACCGCGCCGACCGCCCGTGGCGCCACCACCACCCGTACCTTCCAGAACGGTCGATGGGTGACCAACCACTGGGGTGACGGGCAGCAGTCCGTGGAGGAGTGCCAGGAGACCCGCAGCGGCAACGGTGGCGCGACCCCCGCCGGTTCCTTCGCCGTGGCCTGTCCCGACGTGGTGAGCCGCCTGCCGCAGGTGCCCGACCGGGCCCGCGCCGAGGTGGACCGCAACCTGGCCCTGCTCCAGACCCAGATCACCGAGGCCGACCAGCGCCTGGCCGCCGAGGGCAACAAGGGCCAGGCGTTCATCCGCAACGCGATCCTCGACCCGCTGGCCAGCAAGCGGCGGGCCACGCTCGACCGCATCACCATCTCCATCGACCGCTTCGGCCCTCGGCCGCGCGGCCTCGCCGGTCTGGCCGCCTGCCAGGTGCAGCCGGTGAACAACAACAACGGTGGGAACAACGGCGGCAACAACCCCAACAACGGTGGGAACAACGGCGGGGGCAACAACAACGGCGGCAACAACGGCGGAGGCAACAACGGCCTCGACGTGCTGGCCAACAACTGCAACAACAGCCAACTCCAGCCGCACGACGGCTTCCAGAACGGCAACCGCTGCATCAGCACCGCCTTCGGCGAGGTCGGCTCGGCCGCGAACAACCCGTCGCTGCTGATCACCGAGTTCCCGCAGCAGATCAACCGCAACGAGGGCTTCTCGCTGCGGGTCAGCACCCGCAACCTGGTCCGGGACCGGTTCCTCCCGGCCGGTCAGGGTGGCTACTACCTGGAGAGCTCGCTGCTCAACGGTGAGGGCCTGACCCGAGGCCACTTCCACACCGCCTGCCGGATGCTGAACAACACGAACGAGGCGCCGGCGGCGGATCCGGTACCGGCCTTCTTCGTCGCCACCGAGGACGGCGGCGGCGGTCGCCAGCCGGACAGCGTGGTCATCCAGATCCCGGGTCTGCCGGACTCCGGCACCGCGCAGTGCGCGGTCTGGGCCGGTGACGGCTCGCACCGCATCCCGATGTCGGAGCGGGCCAACCAGACCCCCGCCTTCGACGCGGTGCGGATCCAAGTCAACTGACCCGACCCGAAACGACACGCGGGCCGTCCGGAACGAGGTTCCGGACGGCCCGCGACGTTGTGTGGCGACGCCGCTGTTCAGCGGTTCTTGTACGCCTCGACGACCTCGACCGGGATACGACCCCGCTCGGAAATCTTGTAGCCGTTGCTGACCGCCCATTCCCGGATCGCGCGGTTCTGCTCGCGGTTCATTCCGGGGGCCGCAGCGGTGACCCGACGCGGACCGCGACCGGTGTCGGTGCTGCCGCGTCCAAGCCGTCGGCCCGCATTGATAAACGGATCCAGCGCCTTGCGCAGGACTCCCGCGTTCTCGTCGGAGACGTCGATGGTGTAGCTCACGCCATCCAGGCTGAACTCGACCGTCCGATCGGCCTTTCCGCCGTCGAGGTCGTCAGTCAGCACCGTGATTACTTTTCTCGCCATCGTCGATTACTCCCTGTGTCTGGCGGGGTGTGGTCAAAGTTTGACTCATCGCCCGGCAATTGCGCAACAAAAGCCCCTGCTTGCCGGCTCTCGCGTTTTGCGCCGCGCGTAAATCCCGATTACCCGGCGTTCCCGTGGTCGGTACGGATGTGTCGGCGCCACCTGAAGGTCGGGTGGTTCGTGTGCTGGGTCACACCGTGGAACAACGGTGGCGCGCTTCGACTTGAGTCAGACACGCTCAACTCAATGCGATAGCAGGTGTTCGATGGCAACTCTTCCGGTACTCCCACTGACCGACGCGGTACTGCTGCCCGGCATGGTCATCCCGGTGACCCTCGACCCGACCACCCAGGCCGCCGTCGACGCGGCCCGCGCGACCGGCGACCGCAGGCTGCTCGCCGTGCCCCGCCTCGACGGCGAGTACGGCTCCGTCGGCGCGATCGCCACCATCGAGAAGGTCGGTCGGCTGCCCAGCGGCGAGCCCGCCGCAGTCGTCCGCGGCCTCGCCCGCGCCCGCATCGGCTCCGGGGTACCCGGGCCCGGCGCGGCGCTCTGGGTCGAGGCGACCGAGATCGACGAGCCCGCCCCGGCCGGCAAGGCACGGGAACTGGCCCGCGAGTACCGCGCCCTGGTGACCTCCGTGCTGCAACAGCGCGGCGCATGGCAGGTCATCGACGCGATGGAGCGGATGACTGAACTCTCCGAACTGGCCGACTCGGCCGGCTACGCGCCCTGGCTCACCCTGGCGCAGAAGACCGAACTGCTCGCCGCGCCGGACGTCACCGCCCGGCTGGAACTGCTCGTCGGCTGGGTCAAGGACCACCTCGCCGAGCAGGAGGTCACCGAGCAGATCAACTCCGACGTCCGCGAGGGGTTGGAGAAGTCGCAGCGGGAGTTCCTGCTGCGCCAGCAACTCGCCGCGATCCGCAAGGAACTCGGCGAGGACGCCCCGGAGGGCTCCGCCGACTACCGGTCCCGCGTCGAGTCCGCCGACCTGCCCGAGAAGGTACGCGAGGCGGCACTGCGCGAGGTCGGCAAGCTGGAGCGGGCCAGTGACGCCTCCCCGGAGGCGGGCTGGATCCGTACCTGGCTCGACACGGTGCTGGAGATGCCGTGGAGCACGCGTACCGAGGACAACACCGACCTGGCGGCGGCGCGGGCCGTGCTCGACGCCGACCACGCCGGCCTGGCCGACGTGAAGGACCGCATCCTGGAGTACCTGGCGGTGCGCAACCGGCGGGCCGACCGTAACCTCGGTGTGGTCGGCGGTCGCGGCTCCGGTGCGGTGCTGGCCCTGGCGGGCCCGCCCGGCGTCGGCAAGACCAGCCTCGGCGAGTCCGTCGCCCGGGCGCTCGGCCGCAGGTTCGTCCGGGTCTCCCTCGGCGGCGTACGCGACGAGGCCGAGATCCGGGGCCACCGGCGCACCTACGTCGGCGCGCTGCCCGGCCGGATCGTGCGGGCGCTGCGCGAGGCCGGCTCGATGAACCCGGTGGTGCTGCTCGACGAGGTCGACAAGCTCTCCGTCGGGTACGCCGGTGACCCGGCCGCCGCCCTGCTGGAGGTGCTCGACCCGGCCCAGAACCACACCTTCCGGGATCACTACCTGGAGGTCGACCTCGACCTGTCCGACGTGCTGTTCCTCGCCACGGCCAACGTGGTGGAGGCCATCCCCGGCCCGCTGCTGGACCGGATGGAACTGGTCACGCTGGACGGCTACACCGAGGACGAGAAGGTGGCCATCGCCCGGGACCACCTGCTGCCCCGGCAGCGGGAGCGGGCCGGACTGACCACCGACGAGGTCGACGTCGACGCCCCGGCACTGGCCCGGATCGCGGGGGAGTACACCCGGGAGGCCGGCGTACGGCAACTGGAGCGGGCCCTGGCGAAGGTCATGCGGAAGGTCGCGGTGGCCCTCACCGACGACCCGACGCCGGTCCGCGTCGGCGCCGACGACCTGACCCGCTACCTCGGCCGACCCAAGCACACGCCGGAGTCGGCGGAGCGGACGGCGGTGCCGGGCGTGGCCACCGGGCTGGCGGTCACCGGTGCCGGCGGCGACGTGCTGTTCATCGAGGCGACCAGCATGGACGGTGAGCCGGGACTGACCCTGACCGGTCAACTCGGCGACGTGATGAAGGAGTCGGCGCACATCGCGCTCTCCTACCTGCGCGCCAACGGCCGTCGACTCGGTCTGGACCCGAACGCCCTCGCCGGGCGGCGGATCCACCTGCACGTCCCGGCGGGCGCGGTACCCAAGGACGGCCCCAGCGCCGGCATCACCATGGTCACCGCGCTGGCGTCACTGGCCAGCGGCCGACCGGTACGCCCCGAGTTCGGGATGACCGGCGAGGTGACGCTCTCCGGCCGGGTGCTGCCCATCGGCGGGGTGAAGCAGAAACTGCTCGCCGCGCACCGGGCCGGTCTGACCGAGGTGATCATCCCGGCCCGTAACGAGCCGGACCTCGACGACCTGCCCACCGAGGTCCGCGAGGCGCTGACCGTGCACACGCTCGCCGACGTCGCCGACGTACTCGCCCTGGCGCTGCGCCCGGCCGAGATCGACCCGGCGTCGCTGGGCGGTGAGGCGCTCGCCGCCGCCTGAGCGACGTGCGCGTGCAGGGCGGCATGTAAGGAGGCATGTAAGGAGGGGGCCATTGTTAACGCCTGCGGTAGAGCAGGGGTCCCCTACTAACACGAAGCACCGCCGACTGGCGTCATCCCGTGCGGGGTGGCGCCAGTCGCCGCATGTCAGGGCATGCCGTGGTGAGAAGGGCTCCCTGCTATACCGCAGGCGTTAACAAGGGGCCCTTCCTTACACACACACCTCAGCGACGCTCGTCGCGGTCGCGGCGTACGGTCGCCTTGCGGCCCTTGATGGTGCTGTTGCGCAGCCCGGCGATCACCTCGTCGGCCACCCCGTTGGGCACCTCGACCAGGGAGAACCGGTCGGCGATCTCGATCGAGCCGATGTCCCGGCCCCGGATGCCGGTCTCCCCGGTGATCGCCCCGACCAGGTCCTGCGGGCGGACTCCGGCGCGCCGGCCCAGCCCGATGAAGACCTGGGTGGTGCCGCCGGTGCGGGGCCGTGCCGGCCGACGGTCACCCCGAGTGTCCTGGCCGGGCCGAGCGTCCCGGGTCGGACGGACCGCCACCTGCGGGATCTCCTCCTCGGCCTCGTCGGAGCCGGGCAGGGTCGCCTCGTGGGACAGCTTCACCGCGGCGAGCGCCACCTCCATCAGGTCGAACTCGTCGCTGAGCGTCTCCACGATGACCCGGAACGGCTCCAGGTCGTCCTCCAGCAGGCTCTCCCGCAGCGCGGCCTGGGTCAGTTCCAGCCGGCGGGTACGCAGGTCGGCGACGGTGGGGATCTTGTCGATCGTGATGCGCTGGCCGGTGACCCGCTCGATGGTCTTGAGCATCCGGTGTTCCCGGGGCTCGGCCAGGGTGATCGCCACGCCCTCCCGGCCGGCGCGACCGACCCGGCCGATGCGGTGCACGTACGACTCGGGTGCCGACGGGACGTCGTAGTTGACCACGTGGCTGAGCTGTTCGACGTCGAGTCCCCGGGCGGCCACGTCGGTGGCCACCAACAGGTCGGCGGTGCCGGAACGCAGCCGGCCCATCACCCGGTCCCGCTGTTCCTGGCTCATCCCGCCGTGCAGGGCCTCGGCCCGGTAGCCGCGTCCGTTCATCGTCTCGGTGAGCCGGTCGACCTCCTCGCGGCTGCGGCAGAAGACGATCGCCGCGGTGGGCGACTCGACGTCCAGCACCCGGCCCAGCGCCGCCGGCTTGTGCGCCCGCGCCACCAGGTACGCGCTCTGGCGTACCCGGGGTGCCGCACCGGCCACCGGCTGCTCGCGGGCGATGAGGATGCGGACCGGGTCGGTGAGGTGGGCCTGGGCCATGCCCTCGATGCGCGACGGCATGGTCGCCGAGAAGAGGACCGTCTGGCGCTGTGCGGGGGCGTGCTCCAGGATCGCCTCGATGTCCTCGGCGAACCCCATGTCCAGCATCTCGTCGGCCTCGTCGAGGACGACCGTGATCAGGTTGCCGAGCCGTAGCGTGCCCCGGGCGATGTGGTCCAGCGCCCGGCCGGGGGTGGCCACCACCACGTCCACACCGAGGTCCAACGCCCGCAGCTGGCGGCCGATCGGCTGCCCGCCGTAGATCGGCAGCACCCGGGCGCCGAGGTCCTTGCCGTACCGGTGGAACGCCTCGGACACCTGCACGGCGAGTTCCCGGGTGGGCACCAGCACCAACGCCAGGGGATCGCCGCCGGGCCGGTCGTCCGGCATCCGTTGCAGCAGGGGCAGCGCGAACGCGGCCGTCTTGCCCGTACCCGTGGCTGCCTGCCCGAGCAGGTCACGGCCGGTCAGCAGGGTCGGGATCGCCTCCCGCTGGATCGGCGTCGGCTCCTCGTAGCCGAGTGCGGAGAGCGCGGCGAGCAGTTCGGGCCGCAGGCCGAGGTCCGTGAAGGCGGGCGGATCCATGGTCGCGTCGGGCGGTACGGGCGTGGAACTCATGGGTCAAGCCTTTCATCACGCCCACCCGGCCGCTGCGGCGACCACCGGCAACACGCGGTCGGGGCCCGCCGCCGGGTGTCGGCGGGCCCCACGGAGACAGTCGGCTACGCGGTGACCAGCGCCAGGATGATGGTGATCCCGAGGACCGCGTCGATCACACCGCACCACTGGGCGTAGGCGCGAGGCACCACCTGGCCGGTCCGGTGGTGGATCACGTCCCAGCCCGCGTGGGCCAGCCACCCGATCGCGACCAGCCACTGCCCGGCCGTGCCGCCGACGATCACGGCGAGCAGCGCCAGGCCCGACCAGCCGGCCAGGCCGACGAGCTGGAGCCGGAGCGCGCCCGGTACGCTCCACTGCCGCCGGACCGTACCGATGATCAGGTACCCGGCCGGCAGGACCAGCAGCGTGTACGCGGCCAGCGGCGCGGGTGCGCTCCAGGTGTCGGCGGTCATCAGCAGCGCCAGCCCGGCCGGCCAGCGCTGCGTCACCGCCCGTGCCCACGGGTGTCGCGGCGCGGCGCGGTTCGGGCGGTGCACGGCGTACTCGGCCCGGCGCCGCAGCACCGCCGCCACCATCGCCGGCACCATCAGCACGTGCGCGCCCATCATCAGGGCATCCCCGTCGAGCAGCCCGGCCTGGTACGGCAGCAGCAACACCAGCGGCGGCACGTACATGGCCAGGACCATCTCGCCGACGGCCGGACCGGAGTGTCCCCTGAACCACATCCAGACGGCCATGCCGATGCTCATGTCGGTGGCCATCAGCAGCGCCGCGACGCCGGGGGTGGCCGGGGCCAGCCCGAGCAGTCCGCCCAGGGCGGCGCGGGCCGGACCGAGCACGAGCATGCCGGCCACCATGGCCAGCGCCATCTCCAACAGGTGCCGGGCCAGCGGCGTCAGGCGCGAGTGGCGGACCGGCGTCGCCGGTGGCCCGTGGATCGTCGGGGTGGACGGGGTCGGTCCGCCGGGGGTGGCGAGGGCGTCGGTCATGACGTCGATCGTGGCGGCGCGCGGCGGCGGCGACAATCCGCGTTCTGTCCCCGGTCGGCCGGGCACGACGCCCGGTCGGACCGGGCGGAACGGGGGTACGCCCCGTGGGGTAGCGGGTTCTACCCTGACCGGCGTGGTGACGGACGGGACGGTGCCGGGCGGCGAGCGGACGCTGCGCCGGGCCCGGACGGCGACGCGGGTCTCGCTCGCCTCCGGCATGGTCGCCACCCTGTTCCTGCCGGCGATCGGCCCGCTGCGGGAGCCGGACCCGTGGCGGGTGGCCTCCGGCGTACTCGCCATCGTCGCGTTCACGCTGGTCCTGGCGGCGGCGGTGGGTGCGGCGGTGACCACCGGCGGGTCCGCCCGGCAGCGCCGACGGCTGCGGATCGGGTACGCCGCCGTCGCGGTGCTCGGGATCCCGCTGGCCGCACCGGTCGCCGTCGGCGACTGGCCCACCTGGGCCTGGCTGGGCGCGGCGACGGTCGGCGGGGTGCCGTTGCTGGCGCCGCTGCGGGCGGCCCTTCCGGCCACTGTGCTGGCGATGGTGGTCGCCGGGGCGGTGGCCGGGGTGACCGGCGCGTCGATCGGCCAGGCGCTGCTGGTCGTCGGTACCGCCGGCCCCGGCGTCGCGCTGGTGAACGGCTTCCAGGTGTGGTTCTGGGGGCTGCTGGTGCAGGCGGAGCGGGGGAGGGCGGCCCAGGCCCGGCTGGCTGCCGCGCACGAGCGGTTACGCTTCGCGGCGGACGTGCACGACCTGCTCGGGCACCACCTGACCGTGATCGCGCTGAAGGCCGAGCTGGCCGCCCGGCTGGCCGACGCCGACCCGTCGCGGGCCGCCCGGGAGGCGGGCGAGGCGCAGCGGCTGGCCGCCACCGCGCTGACCGAACTGCGCCGGACGGTGCACGGCTACCGCCGGGTCGACCTCGGCGAGCAGGTGACCGCGGTGGCGCAGGTGCTGCGGTCGTCCGGCGTACGGTGCACGGTCGTGCCGCCCGCCGGTGAGCTGCCGCCGGAGGCGGCCACCCAGCTCGCGGCGGTGCTCCGCGAGGCCGGCACCAACGTGCTGCGACACAGCCGGGCCGGCTGGTGCCGGATCGAGATCAGCCAGCGGGAGGACGAGGTGCGGATGACCGTGACGAACGACGGAGCGACCGAAACGGGGACGGGGACGGCGGACCGGCACAGCCACGGCCTGCGTGGGCTGTCCGAGCGGCTCGCCGGTGCCGGTGGGCGGCTGCGCGTCGACCGGGCCGACGGCGTGTTCACCGTCGAGGCGACCGTACCGGCCACCGCATGATCCGGGTCCTGCTCGCCGACGACGAGGAACTGATCCGTACCGCCCTGGCCGCCCTGCTGGAGCTGGAGGCGGACCTGACGGTCGTCGCGCAGGCGGCCGACGGGACGGCGGCGGTCAGCGCCGCTCTCGCCCACCGGCCCGACGTGGCCGTGGTCGACCTGACCATGCCCCGGCAGGACGGCTTCGGTGTCGCCGCCGAGCTGTCCCGGGTGCTGCCGGACTGCGCGGTGGTCATCCTCACCGGGCAGGGCCGCCCGCCGCACCTGGCCCGCGCGCTGTCCGCAGGAGCGCGCGGCTTCCTGCCCAAGGGCGCGCCGGGCGGGGCGCTCGCCGACGTGATCCGCCGGGTGCACGCCGGTGGCCGGTACGTCGACCCGGCGCTGGCGGCCGACGCGCTGACCATCCCGCCGTGTCCGCTGACCCCGCGCGAGCTGGAGACGCTGCGGCTGGCCGAGGACGGATCGTCGGTCGCGGCGATCGCCCGCCGCGCCCATCTCTCCAGCGGCACCGTCCGCAACTATCTCGCGCTGGCGGTGCAGAAGTTGGGTGTGGACAACCGCGCCGAGGCGGTCCGCCTCGCCCGCGAGCACGGCTGGTGGTGATCGAGCGGCGGCCGCCGGGTCGAGGTGACCCGGCGGCCGCCGGCGGTGCGATCAGCGCTCGGGTGGCGCCGGAAGATCGTGCCGGGTGAACGCGTCCCCGGCGGCGGTCCGGCTGGCCCGGACCGCCGCCGTGTCGATCGTCTCGTCACCGGCGTACAGCCGGACGCTGGAGTTGACGGTCCGCGTCACAAAGCCGATCTGCTGCCCGCCCGAGTTCTGCCAGGTGAACGCCGTCGGATCGGCGACGTAGGTTTCACCCGAGGCGACCGGCCCCCAGGAGGTCCACGTCGTGGATCCGGCGAGGGTCTGCCGTGATCGGTAGATGCTTCCGTCGGTGGCCCGGACGAAGACCCAGACCCGCCCCGTGCTGGGGCTGAGTAGCGCGCTGGGCGATCCGGCGAGGGTGATCGAGCCGTCGCCCACTGCCGTCCAGGTGCGCGGCCAGGTGCCGTCGCTGTTCTGTAGCTGGGCCCGGACAGCTCCGTCGCCGTGTCGGGCGAGGACCATCATGCGGCGTCCCGGCAGCACGGTGGCGGTCGGCGTGCCGAGGTAACCGGTGCCGCCGAGACTGACCCATGCGGTCGTCAGCGCGCCGGCCCGCCAGGTGGCGGTGACCACCTCACCGGCCGCGTTCACCCCGAGAATGGTCGCCGTGCCGTCCGCGCCGGCGTGCACGATCGGGGTGCCGGTCAGTTGGGTGCCGCCGAGTGACGTCCAGGGCAGCGGGTGGGTGCCGTCGCTGTTCAGGCGGCGATGCCAGAGCAGGCCAGCCGCGTCGGACGCGAAGATCACGAGGCTGTTGTCGGCGAGCCTGACCACGGTGGGCTCGGACTTCATTGCTCCGGCCAACCCGAACCAGGGCTCCCAGTCCGGCATGGCCGGGGTCTTCTGGGTCAGCTGCGCGATGTGGCTGCCGGTTTCGTGGGCGAAGACGTTCATCCGGTTCTGCGCGTCCGCGGCCAGGGCCGGCTTGCCGGTGTACGCCTCGACGCCGGGCACCGCGGACCACTGGATCGACCAGAGGGAGTTCGGGTCGACCCGGCCGTGTCGCAGTTGGCCGATGTTGTCCGCGTAGGCGACCTCCAGGGTGCCGACCGCGCTGTTCACGGCCGGCGCCTGCAGCACGGCGATCGGGGCGTCCGGTTGAACCGGCGTCGATGGTAGAGGGTTGCTGACCGCGCTCTGGCGGCAGGTGTTCGTGGTGGCGAACGACGCGATCGTGGTGTCCCATCCGGTGCCGATCCGGTTGTAGGTCAACTCCCAGTTCAGAATGTCCTCGCGGTAACGGAACTGATGGAGTTCCCCATTGCTCCGGACGCCGAAGAGGGTGTCACCACCAGCGGTAAAGAGACCCTTGGTGAATCCAGCGAATCCGGTGCCGCCGACCAGACGGTCCCGGTCGATCCAGCGTTGCCCCACCGGGTCGAAGCGGTAGCGATAGAGCTGACCGTTGGCGTCCCGTGCGTAGAGCACCCCGGGTGAGGTGGCGACCAACAGGTTGTACTTGTTCCAGCCGCTGTCGATCAGCCGCCCAGAGAAGGCCCACGATTTCGTCGACTCGACGTAGCGGTACCAGCGCAATGCGCCGTTGGCGTCGATCAGATAGAAGTCGCCCGATTCATCGACGGTTATCTTGTCTCGATTGGCCGCCGTGGCGAATTGGGTGAAACCCGTGCTCATTCGCCAGGTCTCCTGGTCGCCGCTGGCCCACCCGGAGCCGGTCCAGCGGTGACGGTGAAGCCCCTGCGAATTGATGCCGTAGACCCGGCCGTCCGGACCGCCCAGCAGGCGGCCGTAACCGTGCCATCCCACACTGGGAGGAGGGTTGGTGCCTGCTAGCCACTCCCCGCCAGACGTACCCGGCGTGCTGTACCGGCGCACTGTCATGCTGCCCCGGCCGTCATCGGCAACGCGGAAGAAGGTGCCTGCCCCCGAGCATGTGAAGCCGTCCGCAGCTTGTGCCGGTGATGCGGCGAGCGGTGTCGAGAGGCTTCCGGTGGCGACCGCGATTGCCATTAGAAAATGCTTCACCTTGCGCCAAGTTCGAGAACGCGGCGCGTTTACTGAACCAGTATCGGACATGATGGAAGTAATGCCTCCCCGTGATTATTCGACCCTGCAGGAGGGTCCATTGTCGTGCCGGCCGACGGTTCATGTGTGACGTGATCGGACCCGGTTCGACGCGGTTATGACGCTCATCATGCGGCCCTAGGCTCCTGGTTGCCAAGGGGTGCCCCACTTGGCGTGCATATCGGACATGGTCGGATGAGTCACGATTAATGGTCCCGATAGTCCAGGCTAGCTCGATAACTTTGAGTGATGTTCGCAGGCTGGCATCGTGTCGGATTAAGTCGATGAGATTATTCCTTGACACGGCGAGCATGCACTGAGACCGTACAGCGGCGCATTGAAGGCGAACAGCACACGGGGGTGTGAGGTTATGTTTCATCCGCATGCTGGAGTATTGGTCTCGAGGAATCTGTCGGAGCGGCCCTCATTCGCACTAGAGGTCTGACCTTCTCTATTCGAACGCCTCCGACACCAACACATCTGACTGTTGACCGGGACAGGCAGTCCCGCATATCAGCGTGTCGCTTTGAGCAGGCCGATCTCACCAGCTTCTGACGGCTATCCCGCCGCTTCGGCGCCCTCACCCGCCCATTTCTCCCACATTCCCGGGGTTGACAATGTCCTTCGGTCTTCGGCGCACGTTCGACCGGTCCAGGCGACCAGCGGGGCGCGCGGCCCTGCTGCGTGCGGCCGCGGTGAATCCGCTCGTCGCGGCAACCCTGGCCGGCGTGATGACACTCAACCTTGGTGGCAGCGGGGTGGTCGGCCTGCCGCCGCTCCCTGCGGGGCAGCGCAGCCCGGACGGCGGCGGGGTCGCCGCCGCCGGGGCGAAACCGGGCCAGCAGTGGGGCTCGGCGGCCGGGCGCGCCGCCGTCGCGCGGCAGAAGGTGAACCGCGAACTGCCGACCACGGAGCGGGGTCACTACCCGCTGCGCCGGCCGGCAGAGGCGGTCAAGCCACCCCAGAACGAGGCACGGGTGGCCAAGCGACCCGCCGGCGCCGCCAAGGGATTCGACCCGGCCACCAGCCGGGAGCGGCCCGCCGAGCGGGATGCGCGCAAGCGGGTGTACGACAACGCCGACGGCAGCCAGACCACCGAATTCTCCGCCGCGCCGTTCAACTTCCGGCGCCTGGACGGCAGTTGGGCACCCATCGACAGTGCCCTCATGTCCGCCCCGGACGGCTCGGGCTGGCAGAACTCGGCGGACGCGACGCAGGTGTGGCTAGCCGGCCGCTCCGACGCGGACGACCTGGTCCGGCTGACGTTCGAGGGCGGAGCCGAGTTCGGGTTCCGGCTCGCCGACGCCGCCGGGGTGGCCGGACAGGTCGCCAACGACGCGGTGACCTACCCGGGCGTCCGGCCGGAGGTGGACCTGCGCCTTGAACCGCGCCCCGGCGGGGTCAAGGAGACTTTGGTGCTGCACTCCGCCGCCGCGCCGACCTCATACGTGTTCCCGTTGCGGTTGCGTGACCTGACCGCGAAGCTCGTCGACGGCCAGGTCGTCCTGACGGACCAGGACGGCGTACAACGGGCCGTCATCCCGCCCGGCTACATGGTGGACGCCGGTGCCGGGTCCCGAGGTCCGGCCACCTCCACCGGCGTGCGCTACGAACTGCTCGACACCGGTGGTCGACCGGCGTTGCGGATGACGCTGGACCGAGCGTGGCTGGCCGATCCGGAGCGGGAGTACCCGGTGGAGGTCGATCCCACGGTCGGCCCGCCGGTGACCGGCATCGGCGCGGACAGCAGCATGTTCGTCCACGGCAGCAATTCCATCTCGGGCAGCCAGGAACTGCTGGTGGGCCGCGTCAAGCGGAACAACTCGAGCATCGAGGAGAACGCGGCCGCGTACATCAAGTTCGGTGGGTTGGTCCCCCAACTCCGTGACCACACCATCCACGGCGTCGCCCTCTCGGTGGTCAACTACGACGCGGCCTCCTGCCGGCCTCGCCCGGTCAGCGTCCACCCGGTGACCGAGTCGTGGACCGCGGGCAGCGGCCACTCGTTTCCCGGTCCGTCCGTGGGTGGATCACTGGCCAGCCGATCCTTCGCGCACGGCCACATCGGCCTGGGGCAGTCTCAATCAGCCTGCCCAGCGGCCGGGGAGATGTTCGATCTCGGCGTCGCCGGCCGCAACCTCGTTCAGCGCTGGGTCAACGGTCAGCAGGCCAACAACGGTCTCTCGCTGCGGGCCTCGACGACCGACTCGACGGCCTGGAAGCGGTTCGCCGGCACCGGGACCGCCAACCCACCCAAGCTCTACATCACCCACTCGCCGTACAACGCGGGGTATGCGATCCCCAAGCCGACGCCGGAGCCGGCTGTCCTACGCAACCAGGACGGCAAGGTGAAGGTCACGGTCACGAACCTCGGTGCCGAGAACTGGACGCCGGCGAACTACTACCTCGCCTACCGCGTCTACAACGCGCGCACGGGCGCGGCAGTGACCCAGCAACGGGCCGCCAGCCTGCCAGCCACGCTCAACCGTGGGGCCAAGGTCACCTTGGACGCCACCGTGAAGCGGCTGGAGCCCGGAGCGTACTTCCTGGACTTCACCATGGTCCGGACCGGTGGCGTGGTCTTCACCGACCACCAGGTGCCGCCTGGCCGGATCGTGCTCCAGGTCTTCGACGTGCCGCCCACTCTGCAGGAGACGTATCCGAACAACGGCTACCGGGCGCCGACGCTCACGCCGCTGCTCTGGGCGCGGGCCGTGGACAGCGACGCCCCGCCGGGATCGTCGCTGACGTTCAAGTTCGAGGTCTGCGACCGTACCGACGCCGGTGCCGTCACCAACTGCACCGACTCCGGCTACCTGAACCGGCACTCGTGGGTGGTCCCCGCCGGACGGCTGTCCTGGAACAAGTCCTATCTGTGGCGGGCGTACGTCAAGGACACCGCAAGCGAAGTCCGGTCTCAGGACTCCGAACTGCTGCCGTCGGTGCCCCAACCTGACCTGCTGTCCCGCATCGCCGGTGCGCCGCAGGCGGAACGCGGTCGGGAATTCGACGCCCAGGTCGGCAACTTCACCACCTCGGCGATCGACGCCGCCGTCGCGACGGTCGGGCCGGAGCTCAACCTGCTTCGTACCTACAACAGCCTTGATCCGCGGACGTCCGGCGTGTTCGGCGCGGGCTGGTCCAGCCGGTACGACATGAAGCTGACGCCGGACAACGACGGCTCCGGCAATGTGGTGATCCGCTATCCGGACGGGCAGGAGGTGCGTTTCGGTCGTAACCCCGACGGGTCTTACGTGCCGCCCTCGGGCCGGGTCGCCCGACTGGCCGTGAGCGGCACCATCTGGCGACTGCTCGACCGTTCGGGCACGACCTACGAGTTCGTCAACGGAAGGCTCACGCTGATCACCGACAAGCGCGGCCGGTCGGTGCGGCTGACCTACGACACGATGACCGGGAAGTTGGCGCGGGCGCAGGTCTCCAACAGCCAGACCAATACCGCCGGTCGCGCCCTGCACTTCGTCTGGAACGGCAATCGGATCGGCGAGGTTCGCACCGACACGGTCAACGGTGCACCGCTCGTCTGGCGGTACACCTACCTCGGAGACCTGCTCACCGAGGTCTGTTCGCCGACGAACGCCTGCACCAGCTACGAGTACGCCGCTGGCTCGCACTACCGCACTGCCGTGCTCGATGCCCGGCCCGACTCGTACTACCGGCTGGGTGAGAGCGAGGGCACCGCAGCGGCCAGCGACGTCGCGATCAACCTCGGCAAGGACGCCGCCACCTACCGGAACGTGACGCTGGCCCAGCCGGGCGTGGTCGAGGGCACCACGAACACGGCGGCGGCCTTCAACGGCACCTCCTCGTACGTCGAGCTGCCGAAGAGTCTGCTCAAGAAGAGCCGGGACGCCAGCGTCGAGCTGTGGTTCAAGATCGGGCTGACGCAGACCGGTGGCCCGCTCATCGGTTACCAGGACAAGGCTGTCGGCACTGCCGCCACCAGCGGTGTCCCGATCCTCTACACGGGCACCGACGGGCGGCTACGCGGCCAGTTCGCCGGAGGCACCGTCGCGCCCATCACCTCCGCGACGGCAGTCAACGACAACCGGTGGCACCACGTCGTACTCGACGCCATGGGCAACACCCAGACCATGTACCTGGACGGGGTCAAGGTCGGCGAGCGGACCGGGCAGACTATCGAGCACTCGCTGCTCACCTTCAACCAGGTCGGCGTCGCCTCGGCGACCGCCCCCGCCTCCTGGCCGGGCTGGGGCAGCACCGCCCAGCGGTATTTCGCCGGCGTGGTCGACGAGGTCGCCGTCTACTCGCATCCGCTCGGCCCGGAGACCGTGGCCGCCCACTTCCGCTACGCCAAGCCCGCCGCGCAGCAGCTCACGAAGGTCACGCTACCGAGCGGCCGCGTTGCCAGCGAGACCGCCTACGACACCGCGACCGACCGGGTCAAGGAGTACACCGACGAGAACGGCGGCACCTGGAAGATCGGACCACCGACCATCTACGGCGGTGACAGCGACCTGCGGCGCAGTATCCAGGTGCTGGATCCGGCCAACCGCCCCTACCTGTACGAGTACGACGCGCTCGCCGGGCGGCTGGTGCGTTCCGGCACCCCGTTGGGCCTGGAGACCCGACCAGAGGACCGGCCGGGGGAGCCGACCACGCCACCCAGCCCGCCACCGACGGAGACCTGCACGCAGCCGGACCCGAACGATCCCGCCTTCTGCACCATCATTCCCGGGAACTCCGGCGGCCCTGTCTTCGTGCTGCACCCGCTCGACGGGATGGCGATCCGCAGCTACTCCTACGACCGGGAGGGCTATCAGACCAAGGTCACCAACGAGAACGGCGACTCGGTGGAGATGACCTACGACAGTCAGGGGCGCATGGCGACCCGTAAGACGTGTCGTACCGCCACTGAATGTTCCACCAACTACTACACCTATTCGGCCAGCGTCACCGACCCGCTCGACCCTCGGTTCGACCTTGCCGTCGACTCCCGCGACGGGAGGTCGAGCGGCCCCACCGACAACCAGTACCGCACGAGTCACGAGTTCGGCGTGGACGGGCAGTTGACCCGACAGAGCAATCCGGACGGCAGCGTCGTGCTGCACGCGTACACCATCGGTGCGGAGGCGGCGGTCGGTGGCGGTATCCAACCCGCCGGTCTGCTGCGGAGCAGCACCGACGGTGAACAGAAGGTCACCACCTACAGCTACTACGGCAACGGCGACCTGGCTCGTGTCACCGAGCCGGGTGGCCTGGTCACCGAGTACACCTATGACGCTCTCGGTCGTCGGCTCACCGAGAAGGTCGTGTCGGACACATATCCCGCAGGCGTCACCACCGCCTTCACCTACGACCAGCACTCCCGGTTGAAGACGGCGACCGGCCCGGTCACCACCGAGGCGATCTCCGGCGTCCGGCATCAGGGCCGAACCACCAACGACTACGACGCCGACGGCAACGTCACCGCCGTCACCGTCAGCGATCTGCTGGGAGGCGATCCCGAGCGGGTCACCACCACCGAGTACGACGAGTACAACCGGCCGGTCAAGGTGATCGACGCCGAGGGCAACGAGACCGGCTACGGCTACGACCGCTTCGGTAACCGAACGTCCATGGTCGATGCCAACGGCAACCGCTACGACTGGGCATACACCGCGCAGAACAAGATCGCCGAGGTGCGGCTGCGGGACTGGCGCAGCGACCCCGCCGGTGCGCCGGGCACCGGCACCGGCGACTACCTGGTGCTGCACGCCTACTCGTACGACTTCGCGGGTCGGTTGGCCAGCGACACCGACGCGATGGGTCGCCGGCTGGAGTACACCTACTACCGCGACGATCTTCTGCACCAGATCACCATGAAGGGCTTCCGGAATCCGGACGGCACCAAGCGCGACTACGTCGTCGAGGAGAACACCTACGACGCGGCCGGCAACCTCACCCGGAAGGTCGAGGCCAACGGCACCCGGACCAGCCAGTTCACCTATGACCGGGCCGGCAAGGTGCTCACCAGTGTGCTGGACCCGGCCGGCCTGGCCCGAACCACCACCATGACCTACGACGCCAACGGCAACGTCCGCCGGACCACCCACAGTGGGAAGGCGTCCAACGTGCCGTGGCTCGTGCCCGTTGTCAACGAGACCGTCGACTACACCTACGACAACGACGGCAACCTGCTCACCGAGCGGGTCGTCGCCGGCACCGAGACCCGGAGCACCAGCTACACGTACGACCGCCGTGGCCTGCGGCTCTCTGTCACCGACCCGCGCGGCAACGTCAGCGGCGCCGATCCTGCGGCCTTCACCAGCACCTTCCGCTACGACGAACTCGGCCGCCCGGTCGGCTCGACCGGCCCGGCCGTCGCGGTGGAGAGCAACGGCGCCGCCCCGACCACAGCCCGCCCCGAGGTCGGAATCAGCTACAACACCTTCGGCGAGCAGATCGCCGTCCGGGACCCCCGGGGGCAGATCTCCCGAACGGAGTACGACAAGCTCGGTCGGTCGAAGCGGGTCGTCGCCCCGTCGTACCTGCCGCCGGGCGTCACCGAACTGATCACGCCGGAGACCCGTAGCACCTACGACGGGCTGGGCAACGTCGTCGAGCGGATCGATCCGAGCGGCACCACCCGTCTCGGCTACGACCAGCTCAACCGCCTGGTCACCCGGGACGAACCAGCGTCGACCAACGCCGACCGGGCGGTCACCCGGTACGCCTACACCCGCACCGGAGAGGTGCTGTCGGTCACCGACCCGACCGGCGCCGTCATCGAGTCCACCTACGACGACCTGGACCGCCAAATCACCCTGACCCGGGTGGAGCGCCATCCGGTCACCCAGAACCTCGTCACCCGGATGGTCTACGACGACAACAGCAATCTGACCTCGATCGTGTCGCCGTCGGGCGCCACGACGGTCAACGCCTACGACACGGTCGGCGACGTCATCCGCAGCACCGCGCCGACCGGCGAGGCGACTCTCTTCGGCTACGACCACGCCGGGCGGCAGGTCCGTGCCTCCGATGCGCTGGGCCGGACCACCCGCATCGGGTACGACCTTTTCGGCAACCGCGTCAGCGACGCCAACCTCACTTCCGACGGCACGATCCTGCGCAGTCAGACGTACGAGTACGACGCGGCCGGCAACCTGACCTCGTCGAAGGACCCGTACGACACGGTCACCCGGTACGAGTACGACGCGGCGAGTCGACTGGTGCGGCAGATCGAGCCCGTGTCCGCCGGAAAGTCGATCACCACCAGCTTCGGCTACGACGTCGCCGGCAACCGGACCCGGTACACCGACGGCCGTGGCAACTCCACCGTCTACACGTACAACACCCTCGGCCTGCCGGAGTCGGCGATCGAGCCGGCGACCACCGCCCACCCGGCCGCGGCCGATCGCACCTGGACCGTCGGCTACGACGCCGAGGGCCGCGCGGTGCGGCTCAGCGCACCGGGCGGCGTCAGCCGGCAACGGACCTACGACGCGGCGGGACGGCTCACGGAGGAGACCGGCTCCGGCGGTGAGACCTCCACTGCGGCCCGCAGCCTGAGGTACGACCGAGCGGGCCGCCTCGTCAGTGTCAACGCGCCGAACGGCACCAACACCTACACCTGGAACGACCGGGGGGCCCTGCTCGCCAGCGCCGGTCCCTCCGGTGCCGCCAGTTTCGGCTACGACCTCGACGGTCAGATGACCACCCGGACCGACGTCACCGGCACCGCCACCTTCGGCTACGTGAAGGGTCGGCTCGACTCGCTCACCGACTCGGTCACCGGACAGCGCCAGCAAATCGGCTACGACGCCACCGGCGCGGTGAAGACCGTCGACTACGGTGCCGGGCGGGTCCGCAGCTTCGGGTACGACGACTTCGGCCGCCTCACGACTGACACCCTCCGCAACGGAACCGGGTCGGTGGTCGCCCAGATCACGTACGGATTCGACCTCAACGGGCATCTGACCAGCAAGAACAACACCGGGACGGCGGGTGCCGGCAACAACACCTACACATACGACAGGGCCGGCCGCCTCAGTTCCTGGAGCGGCCCGGCGGGCCGGGTCGACTACGAATGGGATGACAGCGGCAACCGGATCCGCGCCGGCACCAAGACCGCCACCTTCGACGAGCGCAACCGGCTGCTGTCCGACGGTGACTACACCTATGCCTACACCGCCCGTGGCACACTGCGCAGCCGCACCAGTTCCGGCCTGACCGAGCCGTACTCCTTCGACGCCTTCGACCGGCTCACCGTCGCGGAGGACCAGAACTACGCCTACGACGGCCTGGACCGGGTGGTGTCCCGCAACGGGATGGCCTTCACCTACGCCGGCCTCGACGACAATGTGGTCGCCGACGGGGTGGAGTACTTCGCCCGTGGACCGGCCGGCGAGCTGGTCGCTACGAGTCGGGGCAGCACCGAGCGGCTCTCGCTGACCGACGCGCACGGCGATGTGGTCGCCGCCTTCGATCCGGCCAACACCACCCTCACGTCACTGAACGACTCGACCGCGTACGACCCGTTCGGCAAGAAGATCGAGAGTGCCGGAAACACCGGCAACCTGGGTTTCCAGGGGGACTGGACGGATCCGGACACCGGTCAGGTCGACATGGGTGCCCGCTGGTACAACCCCGGCACCGGCACCTTCACCTCACGGGACAGCGTCAACTACAGCGGCGGCGAGTCGATCCTGGCCAACCGGTACACCTACGCCGCCGGCGCGCCGCTCGACTTCGACGACCCAGACGGCCACTGGCCACGGTGGATGAAGCGAGTCGGCCGTGCCGTGACCAACACGGTCTCGACCGTCAGTAGTGCCGTGAGCAACTTCGCCTACAGCGCGTACCAGGGCGTGCGCAGCGCCGCCACCGCAGTCTGGAACTTCGGTCGGTCCGCGCTGAAAGCGATCGGCAACGGCATCAGCTGGGTCGCCAACAAGGTCGCCAGCGGTGTACAGACCGTGGTGCGCAAGGTCAGCGAGGGCGTCAGCGCCATCCGCAACGGCAACTTCAAGGACTGGGCACGACAACAAGCCCAGGCCGTAGCCCAACGAATACACCAGGCCAAGGTCGCGGTCATGAACACCGCCAAGGCCGCGGTCAGGCAGGCCATCAAGTTCACCAAGCTACCGGTGGTCAAGGCGTTGACCAAGCCGCTGATCGCGGCAGCGAAGCTGGTGTCGGCCGGCGTCAAGGTGGCGGCGAGCGTCGTCGCGGTCACCGCACAGGCGATCAAGGACCCGGAGAAGTTCCGGCAGAACCTCATGCTCGCCGCGGCGGAGAAGCTCGCACCCCTGGTCGAGGGCGCCAGCGAGATGTGGGACAGGGCGACCCAGTTCGTCGAGGACCACGCCGCCGAGATCGCCGGCTTCGCCGTCGGCGCGGTCGTCGGCCTGGGCTGCGGCGCGGCGATCGGCTGGACCGGTGTCGGCGCGGTGGCCTGCGGGGCCCTGGCCGGGGCAGTCGGCTCGGCGGTCACCGGTTACATGAACGGCAAGCGCGGCCTCGACCTGGTCGGGACCGCTGCGCTGGGCGCCTTGACCGGTGCGGTCGGTGGTGCGCTGGGTTCCGTCGCGGGCCAAGCACTCGGCGCAGGCGTACGCGCCCTCGGCGGCGGACTTCGGGCCGCCGGTGGCAAGGCCGTCAGCGCGGGCATGGCGGAGGCTCGCAGCATCGGTCGCGGTCTCGTCGGCAAGAGCTGCCTGAGCCGGAACAGCTTCACCCCGGAGACCCGGGTGCTGATGGCCGACGGCAGCCGCAAGCGAATCGACGAGGTCAGGGTCGGCGACGAGGTGGTCGCCACCGACCCGACCACCGGCCGGACCGCCATCCGACCGGTCACCGCTCTGATCGTCGGATCGGGCAGCAAGAACCTGGTCGAGATCACCGTGGACACCGACGGTGACAAGGGTGACCAGACCGGCAAGCTCACGGCCACCGACGAACACCCGTTCTGGGTGGCGAGCGAGGGCCGCTGGGTCGACGCGAAGGATCTTCGGCCCGGCTACGTCTTCGAGACCGCCGACCACCGCCCTGCCTCTGTGGTGGCCGTCCGGAAGTGGATCGAGCAACAGCAGGTCCACAACCTCACCGTCGACGAAATCCACACGTACTATGTGGCGGCCGCTGAAACTTCTGTTCTCGTACACAATTGCGGCGGCCAACTCGCCGGACACCTTGAAGATTGTCGATGCGGGAAATCTCCCCGCTTCGAGGTTGACGGCGAAGGTGTCGTCGTTGATCGCAGCCGGCCGGATTTTGATGCGCCGAATCAGGCGCGGAGAGATAAGATCGAGCGCCGTGTTGATAGCGTCGAGGGGGGTGCCGAGTTCTTTGCCGAGGTATATCAAAACGTTGGAGGTCCGCAGATTGCGGATGTGGCCGTAGGTGACGGCGTCAGTAACGTTGGGATCGTGCTGTATGCGTTCGGAATAGGAATTAGACATGTCCTGCGTGGTGGCTATAAGGGGAGACATCGTCCATGAACCCGAATAATGGTCCTAGGACGCTAATGGCGCAGTTTATCCTGGCTACGATTCGGGGCGACCGATCCGCCCAGGAGCGACTGAGGGAAGGGTTGGCGACTGCACGTTGGATAGATGCGGCAGGTGTAGTTGATGGTGCCCTGGCCGTCGCCTTGGCGGAGCGGTTTGGTGACTCTCCGAGCCTAACTGACATAAGAAAGTGTGCACGCAGGATGGTGGCACGCTTTAAGGGTTCTCGCCTTGACGTCGACGAGGTGGAGTTGGTGATGCGCGATGCGCTGGGTGAGCACGTGTCATTGGTCGGAATTTCTGGGGATAGGCGTGAGGGGTTGAAGATGCTGCTCTTTGCGTCGATCGCAGCTGATCTCAAACTCTCTCCTGCTGAAGTGGGCGGCCTCCTGGTGAGGGCCGAGGCTTGGGCGGTAGGCCGTGGATTTCAACCTACGCTGGCCGACGCCGGGCTGTCGGATGGAGTTGATTCATGATTTTTCGGATACCTCAACTCAAGTTCGTCGTTTTGTTCAATGTTGATGGTATTGTTTCCCCGAACACGCCTCTGATCGAAGTTGAGCTCTCTCGACTTCTAGTTGGCGTCACATGCGCCCTAGCAGATGCGTGACGAGGAATTTCCGGATAAATATCGTGGTTAGCTTACCGGGAATTGGTTCTTTTCGTTTAGCGGCTGGCGTTTGATTGAGGCGATAGGTGGATTTTGGGTAGGATTCAGAAACCTTGAGTGATGATCGTGTCGACAGCCGCGTCGTTGGTCTTAGGGCCGGTGCTTGTGGTTCCGGCGGGGCCGGCGGGTGCCGATGCGGCCGGAAGAGGTGGGCATTTCGTTCCAGTCAATACCGTTCTGTTGGACACCCGTAGCGGCGTAGGTGGAGTGACGGGGGCGCGTGGCGCGGCGTCCACGACGACCTTCACCGCGCTTGGCGTGGGCGGGGTGCCGACGAGCGGAGTGCGGGCCCTGCTGATCGACGTCACCGCCGTCACCCCGTCTGGGAACACCTACTTGACGGTCTTCCCGAACGGTGAGACCCGGCCGATCGTGGCCTCGCTCAACGTGTCCAAAGATGAGGTGTTGACCAACTCGGTCGTCGTTGCCCCGGCAGCGACGGCAAGCTCAGCCTCTACAACCACAGCGGCAGTACGCACGTCAAGCTCGACGTGCAGGGCTACTTCACCAGTGTCACGACCACTACGGGCGGGGGCTTCGTGCTGATCGCCCCTGTCCAGGTCGTCGATACCCGCAGCGGCCTCGGCACCACGACGGGACCGATCGGTGCGAGCGGTGGTACCCGTACGGTCACCTTGACCGGTGGTGTCATTCCCACCGGTGCCTCGGTGGCGATGATCGACGTGGTGGTGACGGGCGCGACCACGACGAGCTTCGTCACCATCGCACCGGCGAACCAGGCCGGCGCCGCGAACGCCCTGGATTATCAGATGGGCATGACGTCAATGGGCATGAGCGTGAAGCTGCCCGCCGACGGTCGGGTAGTGATCACTAATAGTGGTAGTGGCAGTGTCCACATAGTCATCTCGGTGCAGGACTACTTCACGGCCGCGCCGACCACCGGTGCCGGTCTGCGCACGCTGGCGGCCAGCCGGCTGCTGGACACCCGAAGTGTCGGGGCACGAACGCCGATACCCGCCAACGGGACGGTCGACGTGGCGATCGGCGGTACCAACGGTCTGCCGACTCGGGGTATCGCTGCCGCGCTACTGAACATCACTGCGGCCAGCCCGAGCAACAACGGTTACCTGAGGTCTGGCCGCTCGGGGCGACCGCTAACAGTGCCTCGGTGACGAACTTCAGCACCGGCCAGGTGGCTAGGGGAAGCCTCACCGTCACCAAGGTCGGCACCGAGGGCAAGATCAGGATCCCGAACGGCAGTAGCGACACGCTGCACGTGGTGGTCGACCTCCAGGGCTGGTTCGCCAACCCGGTGCAGGAGCCCGGTGCAGGAGCTCACGCCGGAACCATTCACCCGTACGACAGTGATGCAGGGCTCACCGGACGGCACGGCGGTCCGCAAGGTGACGTTCGCCTACACCGACAATGCGGGAGTGCTGCGGATGGGCTCGGCCGCTCCGAGCTCCTGGGGATTCATCGCCTGGACGGCCATCTCCGGTCAACAGGCGTACACCGGTCTGCCGTCGCTTCACCAGCGTCCCGACAGCAAGGTCCAGGTGGCGGCGCAGAACATCGGCACCAACATCTGGTCTGCCGCCGAGACGTCCGCTGCCGGCGGTGTCTTCGAAGCGCCGTCGAGTCTCGGTGGTTCCATGGCTGGGCCGCCCACAGGGGTGCGCCTCGACAACGGCGGTAGCCCCGTCGAGGTCCTCTTCGCCGTCGACGCGGACGGTCGCCTATGGCACTACCGCCAGGCCGGGACCGCCTGGTCTTGGACGAGCCTCGGTGTCGCCGGCCTGGCCGGTCAGGTCGCCGTGGTCGAGGAGAGTGACAACGCGGTACGGCTGGTTGCGCGGTCCACCACCAGCACGGTGAGGACGGCGCTCTACTATCCCGACGGCGCACTCCGGTGCGGGGAGTGGGGACAGTGGCGGTCACTCAACCCGGACCCGTGGACGCCCGTTGAACGTCGCCACCGATCCCACCGTGGCCACGATCTCCACTGGAAGCACGCAGTCCTTCGTCATCGCCTACCGGAACCGCAACGGCGCGATCGGTCTGGCCGAGCGCCGTCTGGATCGCGGTGCGGGGTTGCGTGGCGCCGAGGTCGCCGAGATGTCGTTCGAGCACCACACTCTGCCGCCACCGGCAGAGTCAAGAGCTGATCGGTCCCGGCCGGCCCGCAAGGCTGGCCGGGACCGTTTTCACCAGGATGACCGTGCGTTGAGGTCTGTTCTGACCCCTTAGGGAGGAATACAGAAGGATTGTTCGGGGTCCTTCCCGTCTGCGTGGTTACGGTGCCGCAGAGGGTGACATACACCGTGATGTCGCGACTGAGGGAGGACCGGCCATGCGTGTGCCCAATCGTAGCCCCAGACGGCAGCAACCGCGTCCTCCTGTCCCGTACGCGGCACCGGTCGGGCGTCGCATGTCAGTGCGGGGCCCCGCGAACTCCTCCCCGGCTGGGCCGGACCTGGACGCCTACCGGGAGGCCGTGGGGGAGCTGCTGGTCGAGGTGGGCGCGCTCGCGTCGGCGAGCAGCACCAAGGCCCGCCAGGTGCTGATCGACCAGCGGCTGCGGGAGCCGGCCATCGCCGCGGTGCTCGACGACACCCCCCAGGGGTTGATCGGCGCGCGGGAGACCCTGCTGCTGGAGATGGCCCGGTACCAGCCGAACGCCCGCAGCTCCGCGAGCGACCTGGCCGCGCTGGTGCGGATCTATCTGCTGTCGCGCATCGACGTGATGTGGTGGCGTGACGCGTCCACCTTCGTCACCGACGCCGAGGTGCACCACAGCGCCCAACTCGTCGACCTGGAGTGGCTGCGTCGCCGGGGGCTGCTGCGGTTCCGCTACACCGAACAGCCCCGCACGGTGCTCGGCCGTGGCGTACGGGCGGTGCGTCGCCGGGTACTGCCGGACGCCACCCCGCGTACCGCCGGGTTGCTGTTCCGCCGGGCCCGGCGGGAGGTCGTGGCGCTGCTCAACGACATCGGCCGGGAGTTCACCGCGGCCACCACGGTCGGCACTCCGCCGCTCTGGGTGACCAGCCTGGTCCGCAGCGCCGAGCACCAGTACCGGCTGCGCCGTCTCGGGTACGCCGCGATGGTGCCGAGCGGGCACTGCCTGGGTTGGGCGGTGGACGTGGAGATGACCTGGTACGAGCGCTTCGGCGCGCGGGACACGCTGGCCGGGATCCTGCTGGACCGGCAGCGTTCCGGCGAGCTCAACGTGATCGACGAGGGGCAGGCCTGGCACATCTGCCTCGCGCCCTCGGCGACGCGGCGGCTGCGTCGGGCGTACGAGGCAGAGATGGGGATCTGACGATGTGCGGCATCGCGCTGAGCGTCGGTCCGGAGGCCGACCCGGCGATCTTCCGACGGATGCTCGCCGCGCTGGTCCCGCGCGGTGAGGTGACCGAGACACGGTCCGAGAGCGGTCTGCTCGCCGGCACCCGGCGACTACGCGTGGTGGACCGGGACCGCGCGGTCCAGCCCTGGCTCTCCGCCGACGAGCGGTGGCTGCTCTGCTACAACGGCGAGGTCTTCAACCACCACGAGTTGCGCGCCGAGCTGACCGCCCTGGGCCACCGCTTCACCAGCGCCAGCGACACCGAGGTGGTGCTCGCCGCCTTCGAGCGCTGGGGCGAGGGGATGGTCACCCGGCTGCGCGGCGAGTACGCCTTCGCCGTCGTGGAACGGGCCACCGGCCGGGTGTACCTGGTGCGGGACCCGCTCGGCGTGAAACCGTTGTACTGGTCCCGCGTACCGGGATGTCTGCACGTGGCCAGCGAGGTCAAGGCGCTGGTCCCGGCGCGGGCGCCGGTGACCGAGGTGCCGCCGGGGCACCACGGCTGGGTCGACGGGGAGCACCGAGTCCGGCTCCGCCCGTACGTGGACCTGCTCTCCCTCGGCGCCGACCTGCCGCCGGTGACGGACCCGGACGAGGCCGCCCTGCTCGTCCGGGACACCCTCACCGACAGCATCCGGGTACGCCTGGACACCGACCTCACGGTGGGCGTGGTGCTCTCCGGCGGGCTGGACAGCTCGCTGGCGCTGCTGCACACGGCACAGGCGCACCCGGACTGCGTCGCGGTCACCGTCGGCGCGCCGGGCAGCCCCGACCTGGCGTACGCCCGGCGGTTGGCCAAGGAACTGGGGGTGCCGCACGAGGTGGTCGAGTTGCGTCCGCGCGACATCCGCCTCGCCGACGTGCGCGAGGCGATCCGGATCTCCGAGCTGACCGAGTACGGCGACATCATCAACGCGGTGGTCTCGGTGCCGATCTTCCGTCGGCTGCGCGAGTTGGGCGTCAAGGTGGTGCTCACCGGGGACGGCTCCGACGAGCTGTTCGGCGGCTACCCGATGTACCACGAGGTCGGCCCGGCGGCGTCCCGTCGGCTGTTCCTCCACAAGATCCGCAACCTGTGTCGTACCGAGTTGCAGCGGGTCGACCGCACCAGCATGGGCTTCGGCGTGGAGGCTCGGGTGCCCTTCCTGGACCTGGCCCTGGTCGAGCTGGCCATGCGGCTGCCGCTCGACCTCAAGATGCGCGACGGTCAGGAGAAGTGGATCGTCCGCCGGGCCTTCGCCGACCTGCTGCCGGAGTACATCCGGCGCCGTCCCAAGAACCCGATGTCGTACTCCTCGGGCCTGCACGAGCGGGCCCGGCTGTACAAGCCGCTCTTCGCCCGCCTGCACCGCTCGTTCGGCTACGACCTGCTGGAACCGGTCCGGCGTGACTTCGACAGCGTGCTGACGCGCTGCGGCAACGACCTGGACGCGGCGATCGCCGCCGGCCGGACCCGACCGGACTACACGGTGCTGGAGCACGCGCGTGACCTGGTGGGCGCGGCCCGCTGGAACGCCACCCCGATGGTCCGCCGGCTGGTCACCCCACGCCGTACCCGGGGCGACGAGGCACCCCTGCCCGGCTGACCCGGCCTCGTCGTGGGGGTGCGGGCGGGTCAGGTGGTGAGCAGGAGGGCGCTGACGGCGGCGAGGGTGCCGAGGGTCGCGACGGCGGCGCTGGTGGCGAGGAAGCGGGCCACCGGCACCCGTACCCGGGCGGCCCGGCAGCGCTCCAGCCAGAGCAGGGTGGCCAGGGACGCCCACGGCAGCGCCAGCGGGCCGATGTTGGTGCCGATCAGCAGGGCGAGCAGGCGTTGCCGGTCACCGGCGGGCAGCACCGCCTCGCCGGCCAGGTAGGCGGGCAGGTTGTTGACCAGGTTGGACAGCAGCGCGCCGGTGCCGCCCGCGCGCAGCAGGCCGGGCACCCCGCCGTCGTCACCGGCGAGGCGGGCGACGAGGTCGTTCAGACCGAACGCGCCGATGGTCTGGATCACCAGGAACAGGCCGGTGACGAAGAGCAGCAGCCGCCAGGGCAGCAGGGCGGGGCGCAGCGTACCGGGGGAGCGGAAGGCGAAGGCGATCAGCAGCAGGCCGGCGGCGACCGCCGAGGCCAGGCCGACCGGTGCGCCGGCCGCGATCGCGCCGACGAAGAGCAGGCAGGCGACGAGCGCGGTGCGGTAGAGCACCGGGTCGGCGGGTCGGTGCACCGGCGGTGGCGGGAACCGGCCGTCGGTGGGCCGGTCGCGTCGCCACCAGAAGTACCAGAGCAGGACCGTGGTGACCGCGAGCGCGGCCAGTTGGGGCAGCCACATGACGCTCGCGTACGCCAGCGGGTCGAGTCCGATCCGGTCGGCGGCCAGCAGGTTGGTCAGGTTGGAGACCGGCAGCAGCAGGCTCGCCGTGTTCGCCAGCCAGACCGTGGTGACCGCCAGCGGGGCCACCGCCGTGCGCAGGGTGACCGCCAGCGCGAGCATCACCGGCGTGAGCAGCACCGCCGTGGTGTCCAGGTTGAGTACGACGGTGGTGAGCGCGGCGAAGCCGACGCAGAGCGCGAACAGGAGCGGCCAGCGGCCCCGGGCGGCGACCGCCAGCCGGGTGGCGAGCACGTCGAAGACACCGGCGGCGGCGGTCAGTTCGGCGAGGACCACCACGGTGCCGAGGAAGACCAGCAGCGGCAGGACGCGGGCGAGGGTGTCGGCGGCGTCGGCGCGGGGCAGCAGACCGGTCGCCACGCACGCGGCACCCAGGACGGCCAGCCCGACGGCGATCACGTCGAGCGGGTGCGGCCGGCGTCGGCCGGGTCCGGCCGGGACAGCCTCTGGGGAGGTCACGGCGCATCTTCGCACGGCCGGGCGGCCTCATCCGCTCGGGTGCCGGGCGAGGTGACGACCGGTACCGCCGGGTCGTGCGACGGTGGCGCGGGCGGGTGCCGCCCCGGACGCGACGGCGGCGAGCCGGAGACCTGCGGAGTGCGGCGGCGGCCCGCCGGGATCGTGGCGCAGACACGATGGCGGCCTGCCGGCGGCACCGGGATCGGTGCGGTCGGCAGGCCGCCGGGGGGATCGCGGTCAGCCGGCGGGCGGGTACGGGTCGTCCTGGTAGGTGTACTCGGTCTCGATCTGACCGTCGGCGGTGTGCACCACGAGCTGGCTCGGCTCGTTGCCGTGCGCCACCTTCCGCCCCGCGTCGACCGCGTGCTGCTTCGTGTCGTACGTGCCGACGACGGTCCCGCCCTGCTCGACCTTCCAGCCGTCGCCGTTCGGCACCACGTGGTACTCGGTCCGCGCCATTGCTGCACCCCTTAACTGCGTGACGGAACGTGCCGGACGAGGTACCCGGGACGGACGGGGCAAAACACGACGCGGGGTGCGTCTGACCGCTTCCGCCCCGTACACGTGACCGGGCCCGGCCCCCGAGCAGGGGACCGGGCCCGGTGGGCGCGGGTGGTGCTACCAGCTCAGGTAGCTGGGCTGGGTCTGGACGTTGAACTCGCGGTAGTGGACCAGCTTGGCCGACCACGTTCGCCAGTCGTTGAGTTCGAGCACGTCCAGCCCCTTCTGGATGTCGGAGGAGTAGATGTGCCCGTTGTAGTAGTAGGCCGACCAGGAGCCGCCGACGACCAGCTGGCTGTCCGAGAGCGGGCCCCGCTCCCAGAAGCCGATCTCCTTGGGCTTGCGGGAGTCGGTGAAGTCCCACACCGAGATGCCGCCCTGATACCAGGCCTGGACCATGATGTCCTTGCCGAGGACCGGAATCAGCGAGCCGTTGTGCGCCACGCAGTTCTCGGTGTCGCCGTTGGTGCGCGGGATCTTGAAGTAGCTGCGGAACTCCAGCTTGCGGTTGTCGCCCCGGCCGGTGAGGTCGTAGATCGCGTTGGCGCCCCGGTTCGGGCCGATCTCCTCGTTGCAGGTGGCTCCGCCACCGCCGCCGAGCTCGTCGGTGAAGACGACCTTGGTGCCGCGGTTGTTGAAGGTGGCCGAGTGCCAGAACGCGAAGTTGACCGTGTCGCGCACCGTGTGCAGGACGCGCGGGGCCTCCCGCTTGCTGATGTCCAGCAGCACGCCGTCACCCATGCACGCCCCGGCGGCGAGGTCCTTCTCCGGGTAGGCGGTGATGTCGTGGCAGCCGCTGGTCGCCGATCCGCCCGTCCGGCCCTCGTAGCCGCCGTCCGGGAAGAGGTTCGGCGTGGCGACCACGGCCGCGTCGGTCGGCTTCTTCAGCGGGACCTTGACGATGCTGATCGAGTCGTGCGGCGGCTGGCAGTCGGGGAAGGTGGCCTGTGGGCTGTACGAGGAGACGTACAGGTAGACCGACTTCTTGTCCTTCGCCGGCACCAGCGTGTGGGTGTGCGAGCCGCAGGCGGTCTCGACCGCCTTGAGGTAGCGCGGCTTCTTCTTGTCCTTGACGTCGAAGATCTTGATGCCCTCCCACGACTCCTTGATCGTGGCGGGCTGGGAGACGCTGCTGCACGAGTCGTCGCTGCGGGACGCGTCGGTCGACAGGAAGAGCAGGTCACCATAGATGGAGATGTCGTTCTGCGCGCCCGGGCAGAGCACCTGCGACACGATCTTCGGCTTGCTCGGCTTGGCGACGTCATAGATGACGAAGCCGTCGTAGTTGCCGACGAAGGCGTACTTGCCCTGGAAGGCGATGTCGGTGCCGAGCGCCGCCGTGGTGTCGAACGGGGCCTGCTTGGGCAGGTTGGCGATCTGTGTGAGGTTGGGGCTGTGGGAGATCTCGTCGACACCGAGGGGTGCCTCGACGGCGGCGGACTCGGTGGCCGTCCGCGTGACCGTCTGCGCGTTGCCGGGTGAGGCGACGGCGATGCTGGCGAGGAGGAGCCCGGTGGCGGCCACGCTGACGACGCGTAGCTGCCGCCCCCGCGGCGGGGTCGATCCGACCATCGGCGATGCCCTTCGAGAGGCGAGTGGCGATGGGCCGTACCATAACTCCGCGACGACGCTCATCGATGTGACCTGGCTCACATCTAGCAAACATCGTGAATGGATACGATCGCTGCGACCTCGACCCTGAGGGGGTGTCGCATGACCGCCCGACGTGGACGCCTGCTGGCTGTCGTCACATCGGTCGTGGTGGTACTCGCGGTGTCGGCGTTCGCGTTGCGCGACGGCGACGAGTCCGCGCCACCCGGGCCGGCGCCCGCCGCCGCCGAGGCCTCGTCGTCGGTCGGTTCGTCGCCGGATCCGGACGCGCCACTGGTGATCGTGCCCGGACGTCCCGGCGAACCGGCCGTCGAGCGGCCCGGCACCGAGGTGCGCGACGACTCGCCACCACGGTTCAACACCCTGGACGCCTGGTTCGCGCGCATGATGATCCCGCACCACGAGCAGGCGCTGGAGATGTCAGCGCTCGCCCCGGACCGGGCCGCCGACCCCCGGGTACGCGCCCTGGCCGACCGGATCCGCGCCGGCCAGCGACCCGAGATCGGCGTGCTGCGAGCCTGGCTGGCCGAGCGCCACCTCACCACCGAGGTGTCCGGGCACGACCACGCCACGATGAAGGGCATGCAGTCGCCCGAGGCGATGGGCCGGCTCGCCGCGGCCCGGGGCGTCGACTTCGACCGTCTCTTCCTGCGGATGATGACCGAACACCACGAGGGCGCCGTGGTGATGGCGACCGACCTGCTCAAGGTCGGCCTCGACCAACGCATGTCGGAGTTCGCCACCTCGGTCGCCACCGAGCAGGGCGTGGAGATCGTCCGGATGCGCGACCTCACTCCCTGACCAGCACCGGGATGACCCCGCGTCACCCGTAGGCTGGGCGACGATGAGAGCGACGGTCCTGGGCCGCCCGCTGCGCGGGGTCGCCTTCGACGTGGCGGTCTCCGGCCTGGTGGCGCTGCTTGCGCTGGGGTCCACCGCCGGTAGCGCCGCCGGCTGGCCGGGCACCGTCCTCGGGCTGGGCATGGCGGTGGCGCTGCTGTGGCGGCGGGTACGACCGGTCGGCGTGACGGTGGTCGTGGCGGTGCTGGCGTACGTCCAGGTCGCCCTCGACTGGGCGCCCCTGCCGTACGACGTGGCGGTGCTGATCGCCCTCTACAGCATGGTCAAGTACGCCGACCGGCTGCGCGACGGGGTGCTGGCCGGGGTCGTCGCCGCCGTCGGGGTGGTGTTCGCTGCGGCACGGACGCCGTCCCAGGTCGCCTGGCCCTTCACCGCCGTCTTCTACGGGCTGGTCGTGGGCGCGGTCTGGCTGGCCGCGCTGAACGTGCGGACCCGCCGGTTGTACGTGCTCAGCCTGGAGGAGCGGGCGGCCACCCTGGAACGGGAGCGCGAGGCGCAGTCGCGGGCGGCGGTGGCCGAGGAACGCACCCGGATCGCCCGCGAGCTGCACGACGTGGTGGCGCACGGCATGGCGGTCATGATCGTGCAGGCGGACGGCGCCCGGTACGTGCTCGACAAGGACCCGCAGGCGGCCCGGGAGGCGGTCCGGATCGTCGCGGACACCGGCCGACAGGCGTTGGCCGACATGCGGCGGCTGGTGGGCGTCCTGCGCGAACCGAGCCCGCCGGAGCCGACGGCCGGACGCGGCCCGGCACCGGAACCCGCCGAGCCGACGCATCGGCGTCCCTCCGTCGCCGAGTTGCCCGCCCTGCTGGACCGGTTCCGCGCCGCCGGTCTCCGGGTGCGCCACACCGTCACCGGCGACTCCGGGGCACTGCCGCCCGCGCTGGAGCTGACCGTCTATCGGCTGGTGCAGGAAGCGCTGACCAACACGCTCAAGCACGCCGGGGTCGGCGCCACCGCCGAGGTCGACCTGGCGCACCGCGCCGACGCCGTCGTGCTCGAGGTCCTCGACGACGGGCGGGGCCGTGCCCCGGCCACCCCGGCACCGCCCGGCGGTCACGGCCTGGTCGGCATGCGCGAGCGGGTCTCGGTGTACGACGGCAGCCTCACCGCCGGCCCCCGCCCGGGCGGGGGATGGCTGCTGCGGGCGCGACTGCCGCTACCCTCGTCCCCCGGGACGGAGGTGGTCACGGCATGACGGTCCGGGTGGTGATCGTGGACGACCAGGCCCTGGTCCGGGCCGGCTTCCGGATGGTGCTCGACTCCCAGCCCGACCTGGAGGTGGTCGGCGAGGCGATCGACGGTGCCGACGCCCTGCGGCTGCTCACCCGCGTCGAGGCCGACGTGGTGGTGATGGACGTCCGGATGCCGACCATGGACGGAGTGGAGGCCACCCGACGGCTCTGCGCCGACCAGCCCGCCGACGGTCCCCGGGTGCTGGTGTTGACCACGTTCGACACCGAGGCCGACGCCTTCGCCGCGCTGCGCGCCGGTGCCAGCGGATTCCTGCTCAAGAACGTGCCGCCCGAGGAGTTGCTCGCCGCGATCCGGGTGGTCGCCCAGGGCGACTCGGTGGTGGCCCCGTCGATCACCCGACGCCTGCTGGACCGGTTCGCCGGGCAGCTCGGTGCCGGCCCGACCGAGGACCCCCGGCTGACCCGGCTCACCGAGCGGGAACGGGAGATCCTGCTGCTGGTCGCGCAGGGCCTGGCCAACGCCGAGATCGCCACCCGGGTGCACGTCGCCGAGGCGACGGTGAAGACCCACGTCGGGCGGATCCTGGCCAAGCTCGAAGTGCGCGATCGGGTGCAGGCCGTGGTGTTGGCGTACGAGAGCGGCCTGGTCACCCCGGGCGCGGAGAACCGGCGTACGACCTGAGGCGTACGGGTCCGCCAGGTCCGGGACGACCTGCGGCGTACCGAGGTCGAGCGCGCGGGTGGATCTCGACCGGCCGGTGGACTTCCTAGCGTCGGAGGAGTCCTGGTCCGTCCTCCGCACGGGGAGTCGCACGTGTCCCTCGCCCCACCCGCCCATGCCGTCGCCGGTGTCGCCGTCACCGCCCGGGGCCTGTCCAGGCGGTACGGCAACGGCCCGGCCGCCGTCGTCGCGCTCGACCGGGTCGACCTCGACGTCGCCGCCGGCCGGTTCACCGCCATCATGGGACCGTCCGGCTCCGGCAAGTCGACGCTGATGCACTGCCTGGCCGGTCTGGACCGGCCCACCGCGGGCACGGTGTGCGTCGGTGACGCCGAGCTGGGCCGCCTGGACGACCGGCGGCTCACCCTGCTGCGCCGGGACCGGGTCGGCTTCGTGTTCCAGAAGTTCAACCTGCTGCCCGCGCTCAGCGCGGCGGAGAACATCACGCTGCCGCTGGACATCGCCGGTCGCCGCGCCGACCCGGCCTGGCTGCGTCAGGTGGTCGCCGCCGTCGGGCTGACCGACCGGGTCCGGCACCGGCCGGCCGAACTCTCCGGCGGCCAGCAGCAGCGCGTCGCGGTGGCCCGGGCACTCATCACCACACCGTGGGTGATCTTCGCCGACGAGCCGACCGGCAACCTGGACTCCCGGGCCGGGGCCGAGGTGCTGCGGCTGCTGCGCGCGGCGGTCGACAGCCTCGGCCAGACGGTGGTGATGGTGACCCACGACCCGGTCGCCGCCGGGTACGCCGACCGGGTGGTCTTCCTCGCCGACGGGCGTCCGGTCCGGGAGCTGACCGAGCCCACCGCCGAGCTGGTCCTCGACGTGCTCGCCGGGCTGGACCCGTCCGCCGCTGCGGCCGGCGCGTCGACCCGGGGGCGGTGACCGTGCTCCGGCTGACACTTCGCTCGCTTCGCGCCGAGGCGGCACGGATGGTGATGTCCACCCTCGCCGTGGTGCTCGGTGTGGCCTTCATCGCCGGCACGCTGATCTTCGTCGACGGGATGCGGGCCGGCGCGTACGACCGGGCCGGCACCTTCGACCGGCACACCGACGCCGGGATCTACGCCGACCGGGAGCCGATCGACCCGGCGCTTGTCGACCGGGTCCGCGCGGTCGACGGGGTCCGCGCCGCCGAGGGGGAACTGACCGACACCGCCGGGGTGGTCGGCTCGGACGGGCGGCCGGTCCTCGGCTTCGGCGTCCTCGCCGCCGTGCCGACCGATCCGGTGCTCCAGTCCTACGACGTGCTGTCCGGGCGGCTGCCCGTCCGGGCCGGCGAGGTGGTGCTCGACCGGCGGACCGTCGACGACCAGTCGTTCCGCCTCGGCGGCACGGTACGCGTCGGCGGCGCCGCCGGGGTGGCCCAGCCGTACACGCTGGTCGGCGTGGTCGAGGTGGCCGACACCCCGCGCGACATCGGCGGGCCGTTCGTCGGGCTGGTCGGCGCCGACGCGCTCGCCGTCACCGGCTGGTCCGGGTACGGGCGGATCATGGTCGCGGCCGAGCCCGGGATCACCGACACCGAGCTGGCCGCCCGGCTCGCCGACGTCGCCGGGGCGGGCACCACCGTGCGGACCCGCGCGGAGATCCTGGACGCCGCCGTCGCCGACGCGGTCCGCGACGTGGACCAGTTCCACCTGGTGCTGCTCACCTTCGCCGGGGTGGCGGTGATGGTCGCGGCCTTCGTCATCGCGAACACCTTCACCATCGTGCTGGCCCAGCGCACCCGCCGGACCGCGCTGCTGCGCCTGGTCGGGGCCACCCGGGGGCAGGTGTTCCGGGCCGCCGTGCTGGAGTCGGCGGTGGTGGGACTGGCCGCCTCGGCGCTCGGCGTCCTGGCCGGGGCCGGACTCGCCGCCGCGCTGACCGCCCTGGTGTCCCGACTGGACATGCCGCTGAGCGGTGAGCTGACCGTGACCGCCGGCACCGTGCTGGGCTGCCTGGTCGTCGGCACCGCGCTCACCGTCGCCGCCGCCTGCGTACCGGCCTGGCAGGGCACCCGGGTCGCCCCGGTGGCGGCCCTCACCGACGCCGCCGTGCAGGTCACCCGCCCCGCCGGCCGGGTACGGCTGGCCGGTGGCGCGGTGGTCCTCGTCGCCGGGATCGCCGCCCTGGCCGGTGCGGCCTCCGCCGGACAGGTCGTGCTGGTCGCCCTGGGCGGGGTGCTGAGCTTCCTCGGCATCGTGCTGTTCGGTCCGGTGCTGGTGCCGGCGCTGGTCCGCCTGTTCGGGGCACCGGTGCGGCGGCTCCTCGGCGTCACCGGCGCGTTGGCGGTGGCCAACGCGGTGCGCAACCCCCGACGGGTGGCCGCGACCGCCACCGCGCTGGTGATCGGCATCGGTCTGGTGTCGTCGTTCCTGGTCGGTGCGCAGAGCACCAAGGTGGCCATCGAGCGGACCGTGGACACCGAGGTCGGGGTGGACTTCCTGGTCACCGGCATCGGTGTGGACCTGCCCGTCGGGCTGACCGGCGCGTTGGCCGCCCGGCCCGAGCTGGGCGTGGTGCACGAGGCACGGGCCCGGACCGCCGACGACGTCGAGTACCGGGCGGTCCACCCGGCACTGGTCGGTGACCGGATCGAGCGGGTGGTGACCGGGCAGCTCGACCGGCTCGGTCCGGGGCGGATCCTGGCGGACCGCGAGCTGGCCCAGCGACGCGGCTGGTCGGCGGGGGACCGGGTCACCCTGCGGTCCCAGCCGTTCGAGGTGGCGGCGGTGGTCGACGGACTGGCCTCCGGCGGCACCGGGTCGACGGTGCCTCCCGGACACGCGGTGGGTCTGGTCGACGCCGACCACACCCGGCTCTTCCCCGGCGAGCGCGGTTTCCAGGCCGAGGTCGACCCGGCCCAGGGCGTCCCGGTCGGCACGGCACGGGCCGCCATCGAGGCGGTACTCGTCGACTACCCGACGGTCAACCTGCTCGATCAGGCGGCGTACAAGCGGATGCTCACCTCCACGGTGGACATGCTGCTCGCCTTCGTGGTCGCGCTGCTCGGGCTGGCCGTGGTGATCGCCCTGGTCGGGGTGGCCAACACGCTCAGTCTGTCGGTGGTGGAACGGACCCGGGAGAACGCGGTGCTGCGTGCCGTCGGGCTGACCGGTGGGCGGATGCGCGCCATGCTGGCCGTCGAGGCGGTCCTCACCGCACTGGTCGGCGCGGTGCTCGGAGTCGCGCTCGGCACCGGCGTCACCGCCGGGGCGATGGCGCTACTGGCCCGGCTCGCCGGGGAGTTCACCCTGGTCGTGCCCTGGGCACGGCTCGGAGGGGTGCTGGCCGTCGCGGTGCTGGCCGCGCTGCTGGCATCGGTGCTGCCGGCACGGCGCGCACTGTCCCGGCCGGTCGTCGAGGCGCTGGCCGACCAGTGACTGTCAGACCCTGACAGCGCTGATCGTGGCAGTGTGGCTGCTCGACACGCCGACGCGGGAACAGCTACACCGCCACGATGGTGTCCGGGCTGTCAGAGGCGTTCGACGGTGGGGCCGGTGCAGCGGTTGCGGGTGTCGAAGACGTAGCGGGACTGCCGGGCCACCAGGTCGTAGTCGAACGCGTCGTGGTCGGTCACCACCACCACACCGTCGGCCTCGCGCAGCTCGCGTTCGGTCAGGTCCACGATCAGCACCCCGTCGGGCAGGTGGTGCGCCTCGGCGTACGGCTCCACCGCGCGGACCTCGGCACCGAGGTCCCGCAGCCGGCGGGCCACGTCCACCGCCGGGGAGTCGCGCATGTCGCCGGTGTTGCGCTTGTAGGCCAGCCCGAGCAGCAGCAGCCGCGCGCCGCTGACCGCCCGGCCGGAGCGGTTCAGCCCCGCCATCACCCGCTGCGCCACGTGCTCGGGCATCTCGTGGTTGATGTCGTTGGCCAGCTCGATGAACCGGAACTGCCGGCCCAGGCGTCGCTTGACCTGCCAGGACAGATAGCACGGGTCGATCGGCAGGCAGTGCCCGCCGACGCCGGGGCCGGGCCGGAACGGCATGAAACCGAACGGCTTGGTCTCGGCCGCGTCGATGGCCTGCCAGACGTCGATGTCGAGCTGGTGCGACAGCATCGTCAGCTCGTTGACCAGGGCGATGTTGACCTGGCGGAAGGTGTTCTCGATCAGCTTGGTCAACTCGGCCACCCGGGTCGAGTCGACCGGCACGGTCCGCTCCACCAGCCGCCGGTAGAACTCGTCGACCCGGGCCAGGGACACCTCGTCGACCCCGGAGACCACCTTCGGGGTGTTCTCCAGCCGCCAGCTCGGGTTGCCCGGGTCGATCCGCTCCGGGCTGTACCCGAGGTGGTAGTCGCCGGGGCTGCGCAGCCCACTGACCGACTCCAGCAGCGGGCGCAGCAGCTCCTCGGTGGTGCCCGGGTACGTGGTGGACTCCAGGATCACCGTGCAGCCGGGCCGCAGGTACGGCGCGATGCCGGTGCCGGCCTGCTCCACGTAGCTCAGGTCCGGGGTGCCGTCGCGCAGCGGGGTCGGCACCGTGATGACGCAGATGTCGAAGTCCTGCGCGTCGGCGTACTCGCTGCTGGGCCGGTACCGGCCGCTGGACAGGGCCCGGCCGAGCCGGTCGGCGGGGATGTCCGCCACGAACGACTCACCCGAGGCGAGCCGCTTGACCCGGTCGGTGTCGACGTCGAGACCCACCACGTCCAGGCCGGCTTCGACGGCGCGCATGGCCAGCGGCAGGCCGACGTACCCCTGCCCGATGACGACCAACTTCTCCAGGCTCACCCGAGCTCCTGACCGGTAGAAAATACCTGCTGGTCAGGAGCCTAGAGCGGAGTGTGACCCCGTACATCCGTTTCGGTGATATAGGGGCTGGTGGGACTCAGCTCGCCTCGCCGTTGTCCGGCGGGTCGACCGGCGGCGGGGGCGTGGTGGTGGTCGGCGTGCTGCCGGGCGTCTGCGACGGCGTGGGGCTGGGCGTGGTCGGCTCGGGGCTGGTCGCGCTCGGCGTCGGCGACGCGGACCCGCTCGGCTCGCTGGGCTGCGGGCTGCTCGGCTGCGCCGACGGCGACTCGGTCGGGCTGGCCGTGGAGCCGGCCGGGCGCAGCGGCGGAACCCGGGCCGGGCTGCTCTCGTCGGTGCTCGCCGACGTCTCGGCGGGCCCGGTGGCGTCGGGGCTCGGCGAGCTGGTCGGCAGCTTCACCGCCGGGGTGTTGGCATCGCTGGTCGCGCCGAGCGCGGCGCCGAGGGCCACGAAGCCGACCAGCACGGCGGTGAGCGCGCCGACCAGGGCGCCGCGTCGACGCCGACCGGCCGGGGCGGCGACACCCGCCGGGACGTCCGTGCGGGTGTCCGGGCCGGCCTCGCGCAGTGCTCCGGCGGCAGCCGGGACCAGCGCGGTCGGCAGTGACCCGTCGGAGACCGCGGCCCGTGCCGCCTCGGCCATCGCCGCGCCGCTGCTGAACCGGTCGGCCGGGTCCTTGGCGAGCGCGCGGGCGACCAGGAGGCGTACCGCCTCCGGGATCTCGGGCGGCAGGTCAGGCGGCGGGTCGTCGAGGTGCCGGACGGCGACCTGGAGCGGGTTGTCCCCGGTGAACGGCGGGCTGCCGGTCAGGCAGCAGTAGGCGACGGCGCCGAGCGCGTACAGGTCGGTCGCGCCGGAGACCGGGCGTCCGGCGGCCTGTTCGGGCGCCATGTAGAGCGCGGTGCCGGGCACCGCGTTGGTGCTGGTGATGCTGGTCACGTTGGCGGACCGGGCCACCCCGAAGTCGACCAGGACGACCGTGCCGTCCTCCTGCACCAGCAGGTTGCTCGGCTTCACGTCGCGGTGCACGATGCCGCCGAGGTGCGCGGCGTGCAGCGCCTGCGCCGCCTGCGCCACCACCGACATCGCCAGACCCACGTCCAGGCGACCCTCGGCCTCGATCCGCTTGGACAGCGGCTGGCCGGTGACGTACTCCATGACCAGGTAGTCGGCCCGGCCACCGTCGGGCAGGTCGTCCTCGCCGCAGTCGTAGACCTGGACGATGCCCGGGTGGCGCAGCGCCGCCATGATCCGGGCCTCGGCGCGGAAGCGGGCGATGAAATCGGGGTCGGAGACCAGCGAGGGCAGCAGCACCTTCACCGCGACCTGCCGGCCGAGGATCAGGTCGGACGCGCGCCAGACGTCACCCATGCCGCCGGTGGCGACGCGTTCGTCCAGGCGGTACCGACCGCTGAGTACGACCTCCGAAGACAACACGGCACCACCGTACCCACTAGGGGACCGAGAGGCGCGCCGGCATGGCGACGCATCTTACCGCCGACCGCGTCCGACACGGGGCGTGTCGTATCGTGACGTGTACCGTGAGTCACGGTGTACGGGTGGCCCGCCGACCCGTCGAGGTCAGGCGGCCGGGCCCGCCGGAGGTAGCGTCGGCGGACCGCGGTGCGTTACGGCGAAACACCGTCCGGGCCGGTTGAGAATTGTCACTGTGTCGAACGGCCTCCGGTAGCTTGTCCGACCTGGGCGGACGCTCTAACGTCAGCCCGATCCGGAGAGCTCGTGAAAGTTCCGCCGGTGTGGTTGTGGATCGCGACGCTGTCGGGAAAAATCCGCTTCCGGGCCATGGCGGTCCGTAGGCGAACAGGTCACGGGGGCGGGGTGCGGGAAGAGGTCCGGGTCGTGGACCGGGCCGGCACCGGATCGTCCGCCCGGCCCACGTCCCGCGAGAGAACCGGTGGACGGAAGCGGCAGTGCCATGACCGGTGAACTGAGCCAGGCGGTCGAGGCGGCCAAGAGTGGGGACGAGGAAGCCTTCCGCTTCCTCTATCGCAGCCTGCAGCCGGGGCTGTTGCGGTACCTGACCGCGCTGGTCGGCGCGGACGCCGAGGACGTCGCCTCGGAGACGTGGTTGCAGGTCGCCCGCGACCTGCCCAACTTCACGGGTGGAGAGTTCCGTGCCTGGGTCGTCACCATCGCCCGCAACCGGGCCATGGACCACCTGCGGCGGCAGCGCCGCCGACCGGCACTCCCGGTGCCGGTGCAGGAACTCAGCGAGTTGGCCGGTGACGCCGACACCGCCGAACGCGCCGGGGAGACCATCGGCACGGAGGCCGCCCTCGCCATGATCGCCAGCCTGCCACCCCGCGAGGCCGAGGCGGTCCTGCTGCGTGCGGTCGTCGGGCTCGACGCCGCGACCGCCGGACGCGTGCTCGGCCGCCGCGCCGGAGCGGTCCGTACCGCCGCGCACCGGGGACTGCGGCGGTTGGCGCTGATGCTGGACCGGCAGGCCACCCAGGGTGACGTCCCGCCGCGTCCGCGTACCGGCCCCGCGCAGACGCCGCACGCCGAGCCGGTGGACGGCTGACGTGAGAGGACTGTGGATGAGGTGGCGTCGGTCGGGTACGGCCGTCTCCCGGGCCGAGTCCGACCGGCTGCTCGACACCGCCGCCGCGCCCTCGTCAGCCGGGACCGGCGACCCGCTCGCCGGACTCCTGCGGGCCGCCACCGCCCCACCGCGCGACCACGAACTCGCCGGGGAACAGGCCGCTCTCGCCGCGTTCCGGGCCGCCCGGCAGGGGGCTGCGCCGGTCACGTCGCCGTCGGCCCGGCCGCGCCGTCGCCGCCTCACCGCCGGTGCGGTGGCCTGGATCGCCGGTGTCGCGGCGACCGCCACCGCCGGGGCCGCCCTCGCCGCGGTCAACCTCGACCGCCCGGCCCCGCCGCCGGTGCCGCCGGCCACCTCCGCCCCCGCCGAGACCTCCGCGCCCGCCACCCCGACCCCGTCCGAGAGCCGGCCGGACACCACCGCCGACCCGACCGGGAGTACGTCCACCTCCGTGTCGCCGTCGCCCACCGCGTCGCCCACCGGCTCGCCCAGCCCGTCCCAGACGGGCACCCCCGAGGCGTCGACGTACGGCGGACCGCTCGACTCCGGCCACACCGGCCACTGCCGGTCGTACCTGTCGAAGTCCGAGCGGCAGCGGGAGAAGGCGATGGACAGCACCGGTTTCGCCGACCTGCGGGACGCGGCCGGCGGTGCCGAGCACGTGGCGGCGTACTGCCGGGCGCTGCTCGCCGAGGTCGACCCGGACTGGCTGGCCAAGCACGGCACCGACCCGGACGCCACCCCCGCCACGGGATAGCGGCGGGGGCCACCGGCGCCCCGCGCACCGATTGCGACGGGAACGTGAATTCGGTTCGACGGAAGCGCCGACAGCGTGAAGATGTCACTGCGACGCGTTACGGTGGCGATTACCGAGCCGGCATCGGACAAGGGAGCCGTTGCGTGGTCACCTCACCGGACGTCGATCACATCCCCGTGCTGCGGGACCGTGCCGCAGCCGCCCGACATCTCGCCCGGATCTGCTTCAAGACCGGCCCACCGACCTACACGGGCGTCGAGCTCGAATGGACGGTCCACGAGGCCGTCGACCCCACACGTCCCGTCGACGCCGCCCGGCTGAGAGCGGCACTGGGGCCCTACAGCCCCATCACGTTGGATCGGACCAGCCCCGCCCGCAGACTGCTGCGGGGCGGCACGGTGACCGTCGAGCCCGGCGGGCAGGTGGAGATCTCCACCCCGCCGCAAGCCTCCGTCACCGCTCTGATCGACGCCACCCAGTCCGACATCGACCAGGTCACCCGCCTGCTCGACGCCGCCGGCCTGCGCCTGGGCCGCGCCGGCATCGACGCGTACCGGCCACCGCGACCGGTGATCGACACGCCCCGCTACCGGGCCATGCGCCGGGTCTTCGACCGGCACGGACCGGACGGCCGGACGATGATGTACAGCACCGCCGGCCTGCAGGTCTGCCTCGACGCGGGTCGGCCCGAGCAGGTCGCCGCCCGCTGGGCGCTGGTGCACGCGGTCGGGCCACCGCTGCTGGCCGCCTTCGCCACCGCCGACCGGCACGCCGGCCGGAACACCGGGTGGGCGTCGGCCCGGATGGGTGCCTGGGCGCGCATCGACCCGGCCCGCACCGCGCCGGTCTGGACGCCCGACGTGGCCGGCGTCGATCCGGTCGCCGCCTGGGTCCGGTACGCGCTGGCCGCCCCGCTGCTCTGCGTACGGGACGACAGCGGCGACTGGACCCCGCCGCCGGACGTGACGTTCGCCGACTGGGTCGACGGGGCGTTGCCCCGCCCGCCCACCACCGACGACCTGGAATACCACGTCAGCACGCTGTTCCCGCCGGTACGGCCCCGTGGCTACCTGGAACTGCGGTACTTCGACGCCCAACCCGGGCGCGACTGGACGCTGCCGCTGGCGGTGCTCGCCGCCCTGCTCGGCGCCACCGACACCACCGAGACCGCGATGGCGCTGGCCGCCCCGGTGGCCGACCGCTGGCTCATCGCCGCCCGGCACGGACTGCACGACCCGTGCCTGGCCCCCGTCGCCGTGGGCCTGCTCGACCTGGCCCTGACGGCGTTGCCCCGGCTCGACCTGCCGGGTGCCCTGCACGACGAGATCGACCACGGAATACGACGACGGCGCGACGCCGCCCGGAGGAGGCAGCGATGACCGACACCACCACCGGCCTCGGCGCGGAGGAACTGCGCGCCCGGATCGCCGCGGAGCTGGACCGCACCCGGGCCCGCACCGTCGGGCTGACCGAGGCGGTCGACGACGGCGACCTGACCCGCCAGCACTCGCCGCTGATGTCCCCGCTGGTCTGGGATTTCGCCCACATCGGCAACCAGGAGGAACTCTGGCTGGTCCGGGACGTCGGCGGACGCGAACCGGTCCGGTGCGACATCGACGAGCTCTACGACGCCTTCAAGCAGCCCCGCAAGGACCGTCCGTCGCTGCCGTTGCTGCCGCCGACCGAGGCCCGGGCGTACGTGTCGACCGTCCGCGAGAAGGTGTACGACCTGCTCGACAGCGTCTCCTTCGAGGAGCGTCGACTGGTCACCGACGGGTTCGCGTTCGGGATGATCGTGCAGCACGAGCAGCAGCACGACGAGACGATGCTCGCCACCCACCAACTGCGCTCCGGTCCCGTGGTGCTGCACGCGCCGCCGCCGCCGGAACCGGCCGCCCGGGTGGCCGGGGAGGTGCTGGTGCCGGCCGGCCCGTTCACCATGGGCACCGACACCGACCCGTGGGCGCTGGACAACGAACGTCCGGCCCACCGGGTGGAGCTGCCCGCGTACGTCATCGACGCCGCCCCGGTGACCAACGGGGCGTACCGCGAGTTCATCGCCGACGGCGGCTACGACGACCCGCGCTGGTGGAGCGAGGCGGGCTGGCGGCACCGGCAGGAGGCCGGACTGGGCGCGCCGATGCACTGGCGGCGTGACGGCGACGGCTGGGCGTACCGGCGGTTCGGCCGGTGGGACCGGGTCCGCGACGACGAGCCGGTGGTGCACGTCTGCTTCCACGAGGCGCGGGCGTACGCCGCCTGGGCCGGGAAGCGGCTGCCCACCGAGGCGGAGTGGGAGAAGGCGGCCCGGTGGGACCCGGCCACCGGTCGGTCCCGCCGGTACCCGTGGGGCGACGACGACCCCACCTCGGCCCACGCCAACCTGGGCCAGCGACACCTCTGGCCGGCGCCGGTCGGCGCGTACCCGGCCGGGGCGTCGCCGCTCGGCGTGCACCAGCTCGTCGGCGACGTGTGGGAGTGGGTGTCGACGCCGTTGCACGGCTATCCCGGCTTCGCCGCCTTCCCCTACCGGGAGTACTCCGAGGTCTTCTTCGGCGACGACTACCAGGTGCTGCGCGGCGGGTCGTTCGGCACCGACCGGGCCGCCTGTCGGGGCACCTTCCGCAACTGGGACTACCCGATCCGTCGGCAGATCTTCAGCGGCTTCCGCTGCGCCCGCGACGCCCGACCCGAGGAGGCCGACCGGTGACGGTCGTGCACAGGGTGGCCTGATGTGCCGCCACCTGGCCTACCTCGGGCCGCCGCTGACCCTGCGGGAGCTGCTGTTCGACCCGCCGCACTCGCTGGTCCGCCAGTCCTGGGCGCCCCGCGACATGCGGGGCGGCGGGACGATCAACGCGGACGGGTTCGGTGTCGGCTGGTACCCGCCGTCCGGCGGCGACCCGGTGCGGTACCGGCGGGCGCAGCCGATCTGGAGCGACCCGACCATCGCCGACCTGGCGGCGGCCACCTCGACCGGCGCGGTGCTGGCCGCGGTGCGCTCGGCCACGGTCGGCATGGCGGTGGTGGATGCCGCCGCCGCGCCCTTCGCCGAGGGCCGGTGGCTGTTCAGCCACAACGGCGTGGTGCGCGGCTGGCCGGACACGGTGGTGCCACTGGCCGCCACCCTGCCCGTCCGCGACCTGCTCACCCTCGACGCCACCACCGACTCGGCGCTGCTGTGGGCCCTGGTCCGGCACCGGCTGCGCGCCGGTCTGCCGCCCGAGCAGGCGGTCGCCGAGACGGTCACCTCGGTCGCCGCGGCGGCCCCGGGGTCGCGGCTCAACCTGCTGCTCACCGACGGCGCGACGGTGGTCGCCAGCGTGGCCGGGCACGCCCTGTCGGTCCGCACCACGCCGGACTCGGTGCTGCTGGCCTCGGAACCGCACGACGACGACCCGGCCTGGCGGGAGGTGCCGGACGACCACCTCGTCACCGCCTCCGCCACCGGGATGCACCTGCGCCCCCTGACCCGGCCCGAACACCACCACCGACCGCCCGACGGAAGGGAAGACGGATGAGCACCGAGCCGCTGGAGATCCACCTCGACGACCGGGACATCGGCCGCAGCCTCCGGCACGACGTCCGGGTCGGGTTGACCGCCGCGCCGAAGTGGCTGCCGCCGAAGTGGTTCTACGACGCGCGGGGCAGTGACCTCTTCGAGGAGATCACCCGGCTGCCGGAGTACTACCCGACCCGGGCCGAACGCGCGGTGCTGGCCGCGCACGCGACCGAGATCGCGGAGCTGACCGGCGCGAAGACGCTCATCGAGCTCGGGTCGGGGTCGTCGGAGAAGACCCGGCTGCTGCTGGACGCCTTCACCCGGCGACGAGGTCTGGGCACGTTCGTGCCCCTGGACGTGTCGGCCAGCGCGCTCGCCGCGTCCACCGCCGCACTCGCCACCGACTACCCCGGGCTGCGGGTACGCGGCATCGTCGGCGACTTCACCCGGCACCTGGACCGGCTGCCCGCCGGTGGCCGGCGACTGGTGATCTTCCTCGGCGGCACCATCGGCAACCTGCTGCCGGCCGAGCGGGCCGAGTTCCTCACCCGGATGCGGGCCGTGCTGGAGGTGGGGGACTGGCTGCTGGTCGGTACCGACCTGGTGAAGGACCCGGCGGTGATCGTGCCCGCGTACGACGACGCGGCGGGGGTGACCGCGGAGTTCAACCGCAACGTGCTGCGGGTGCTCAACCGCGAGCTGGACGCCGACTTCGACCCGGCGGACTTCGCCCACGTCGCGCTCTGGGACCCGGAGCAGGAGTGGATCGAGATGCGGCTGCGGGCGCAGCGGCCGGTCCGGGTACGCGTACTCGACCTGGACGTCGCCTTCGCCGAGGGGGAGGAACTGCGGACCGAGGTGTCGGCGAAGTTCCGCCCGGAGGGGATCGCCGGGGAGCTTGCCTCGGCCGGGTTCCACGCCGAGCGCTTCTGGACCGACCCCGACGACCTGTTCGGCGTGACCCTGGCCCGCGCCGACTGAGAGCGGCCGGCAAGCGGACTGACGGGGGTGTGTCGGGTCACCCGGCGGCCCGGCCGGCCGACGATCGGCTAGGCTGTGCCGCAGCGAAGGGGAGTAGCCCGCAACGCCGTGGTCGACATACTGGTGCGTTCCGCATCCGGCCACGCGGCCTCGTCATGACGGGGCGGGCGAGACCTTCGACCCAGGCTTAACAGCCGGGTCGAGGGCACCCCGTATCCTCCTCCCGGCCTGACCCGGAAGGACGTCATGGAGGGGTTCCTCGTCGCGCTGGCGGTCAGCTTCGGCGTGATCTTCGTTGCCGAGCTGGGAGATAAGTCCCAGCTCATGGCCCTGGCATTCGCCACCAGATACCGCACCGTGCCGATCCTGATCGGCATCACCGTCGCCACCGCCGTGGTGCACCTGGCCTCGGTGGCGATCGGTGTCGGGCTGGGTGCCGCCCTGCCCACCGGCTGGATCTCGCTCCTGGCGGGTCTGGCCTTCATCGGCTTCGGCCTCTGGACCCTGCGCGGGGACACGCTCACCGAGGAGGAGAAGCGCAAGGCGGCCAAGGGCGGCAAGTCGGCCGTCTTCGCCGTCGGTGTCGCGTTCTTCCTTGCCGAGCTGGGCGACAAGACCATGCTCGCCACGATCACATTGGCCACCCAGTACGGCTGGTTCGGCACCTGGATCGGCTCGACCATCGGCATGGTCGCCGCCGACGCGCTCGCCATCGTCGTCGGCCGGCTGCTCGGCCGCAAGCTGCCGGAGCGGACCATCAAGTACGGTGCCGCCGCCCTGTTCGCGATCAGCGGCATCTGGCTGCTCGTGGAGGCGGTCGCGGAGCTGACCTGATCCGGTGGGCGACTACCCGGAGCCTCGCCGGGTAGTCGCCCGCGTGAACGTCGACGTGCTCCTGGAGCGCGGTCACCACACGCTGGTGATCGGGGTGGAGCTGGTCGGCGCGGCGGTGATCGTCATCGGGGCGGCCTGGGCCGCGCTGCGGTTCGTGGTCGACGGGATCCGCTACCGCGACGCCACCGTGTTCACCCGGATCCGGCTGACCCTTGGCCGGTTCCTGGTGCTCGGGCTGGAGTTCCAGTTGGCGGCGGACATCCTGCGGACCGCGCTGTCGCCGACCTTCACCCAGATCGGCCAGCTCGCCGCGATCGCCGCCATCCGGACCGTGCTGAACCACGTGCTCGGCCGGGAGATAGAGCACGAGCAGGAGCAGGTCGGTCGGCCGGGGCGGGCCTCGTGATCCAGGCGTTGGCGACGGTCGTCGCGGCGCTCGGCGTACTCGGTGCCGGGGTCGTGCTGGTCACCACCGGGTCCCGGTCGACGGCGCTGCGGGTACTGCTGGACATGCTCGTCGCCGCCGGTCTGCTGCGGTTGACCGGGGAGCAGACCTGGCGGGAACTCGCCGCCGCCGTCGTGATCGTGCTGCTGCGGCGGATCCTCAGCAGCGCGTTGACGGAGAACTTCCGCTGGTCGGCGCGCCCGGCCGAACGGGTCGGCCGGGCGTCCGGAGGCTGACGGCGCGCGGACCTGCTCAGTCGGCGGGCCGCTGGTAGACGTCGGGTACGCCGTCCCGGTCGGCGTCCACCCGCTCCTTGCGGGCGATCGCCCGGTACCTGCGGTTGCGGGGGACCAGCACCAGGGTGGCGCAGAGCGCCGAGAGCAGCGAACCGCCGAGCACCGCCACCGTGACGTTGTCCCCGGCTGTGCCGGCCGCGCCGAAGGCCAGCTCGCCGATCAGCAGCGACACGGTGAACCCGATGCCCGCCAGCAGCGACACGCCGAGCAGGTCCGGCCAGGTGATGTCCTCGGCCAGCCTGGCCCGGGTGAACCGGGCCAGCAGGAAGGTGGCGCCGAGGACGCCGACGCACTTGCCGACCACCAGCCCGAGCACGATGCCGACGACGATCGGATCGGTGACGACCGCACCCAGGTCGGCGCCGCGCAGCGACACCCCGGCGGCGAAGAACGCGAAGACCGGCACGGCGATCCCGGCCGAGATCGGCCGCCAGCGGTGTTCCAGGTGGGCGGCGAGGCCGGGCCGGTGGCGGCCGTCGCGCCCGCGCCCGGCCAGCACCGGCACGGTGAAGCCGAGCGCGACACCGGCCACCGTGGCGTGCACGCCGGAGGAGTGCACCAGCGTCCAGGCCAGCAGCGCGAGCGGGCCGAGCGCCCACCACCAGGTGTGACGGCGCTGCACCAGCAGGCCGAACAGCGCGATCGGCACCACGGCGCCGAGCAGCGGCACCGGATCGAAGTGGTCGGTGTAGAAGACCGCGATGACGGTGATCGCGAGCAGGTCGTCGACCACGGCGAGGGTGAGCAGGAAGGCCCGCAGGCCCTGCGGCAGGTACGCCCCGATCACCGCCAGCACGGCCAGCGCGAAGGCGATGTCGGTGGCGGTCGGCACGGCCCAGCCGCGCAGCCCCTCGCCACCGGCCGCGAGGTTCACCCCGACGTAGATCAGGGCGGGGGCCACCATCCCGCCCACGGCGGCGACCACCGGCAGCGCGGCGCGGCGCGGGTCGCGCAGCCCACCGGCGACGAACTCCCGCTTCAGTTCCAGCCCGACCACGAAGAAGAAGACCGCCAGCAGGCCGTCGGCGGCCCAGGTCGCCAGGTCGAGATCGAGGTGCAGGGGCGCGCCGCCGGGCCACGGCACCCAGGCGCCGAGCGCGGCGTACCCGTCGGACCAGGGGGAGTTCGCCCAGACCAGGGCGATCACCGCGCCGACGAGCAGGAGCGCTCCACCGACGGTCTCGGTGCGTAGCACCTCGCCCAGGAACCGGGCCTCCGGCCAGGAGGTACGCGCGAAGAGACGCCACAGGCCGCGGCGTCGGGGTGGTGGGGTGGATGTGGACATGCCTGGTTCTCACCTCGCCGGTCGGGGACAGCACGACTGCCACGCCGACCAGACTTCCCGGCACACCGTCCACGACCTTATCCAGCGGCGCCGGTGGCGACGAGCCCGGGGGAGTGCCCCGCACCTGGTCACCGTGTGCCGATCCGGCACATCCCGACGGAGAAATCGCATTTTTCCCGGTGGAGAGGCGATTCCGACGGACGGTCGGTCCGGTTGGGCATTGCGGGCGCGGTCCTCCACCGAGGAAAACCCCTAACTCCGGACATAACGCTTATGAGCGGCTTTAATGGTTCACGAGATTGAAGAGACCTTGGGGGTTTTCGTGAGTTTCTTTGGCGTTACCGGCCCGGTACGGAGGCGCGCCTGATGGACCTGTACCGCCAACTGCGTCTCGTGCGCCAGCGCTGGTGGATCGTCCTGGTCACCCTCGTGGTGGCCCTCGGGCTGACCGCCCTGGTCACCGTTCGGGCGCAGCCTCGCTACGTCGCCTCGGTCACCTTCTTCGTCACCACCCCGAGCCAGGGCGTCACCGACGCCTACCAGGGTGGTCTCTTCCTGCAACAGCGCGTCAAGTCCTATGCCGAGTTGCTGACCAGCGACCGGCTGGCGCAGGCGGCGGTCGCGGACAACCAGCTCGGGCTGACCGCCGAGGAGGTCCAGCAGCGGGTCAGCACCTCGACCGAGACCGGCACCGTCCTGCTGCGGGCGTCGGTGACCGACACCGACCAGACCCGCGCGCTGCGCGTGACCGAGGCGCTCTCGGCGAAGTTCGTCGAACTCGTACAGAAGGTCGAGGCCCGGCCGGACGGCAGCGCCGGACCCATCAAGATCGAGGTGGTCAGCGGCCCCCGGGTCACCCCCACCCCGGTCTCGCCGCAGCCACTGCGCAACACCGCCATCGGCACCCTGATCGGCCTGCTGGCCGGTGTGGCCCTGGCGATCCTGCGCGGCATGGCCGACGTACGCCTGCGGGACGCCGCCGGTCTGCAACGGGTCACCGGCAGCCCGCTGCTCGGCGAGATCCCGATCGACACCAGCGCCCGCACCGCCCCGCTGATCGTCGGCGACGCCGCCACCTCCGCGCGGGCCGAGGCGGTCCGCAAGCTCCGCACCAACCTGCGCTTCGTCGACGTGCACGAACCCGCCCGGGTCATCGCCGTCACCAGCGCGTTGCAGGGCGAGGGCAAGACCACCATGTCGTGCAACCTGGCCATCGCCCTGGCCGAGGCGGGCTGGCGGGTCCTGCTGGTCGACGCCGACCTGCGCCGGCCGAAGGTCGGCGACTACCTCGGCATCGACTCCGGTGTCGGGCTGACCGACGTGCTCGTCGGTGACGTGCAGGTCGGCGACGTGGTCCAGCGCTGGGGCGACAAGTCCCTGCTGGTGCTGCCCAGCGGCTCGGCCCCGCCGAACCCGAGCGAACTGCTCGGCTCCAAGGCCATGTCCGACCTGCTGATCGCCCTGCGCGAGTCCGCCGACATCGTCGTCATCGACACCGCGCCGCTGCTCGCGGTCACCGACGGTGTGGTGGTCGCGGTGCAGGCCGACGGCGCGTTGCTGGTCACCCAGCAGGGGCGTACCTCACGGGCGCAGGTGGCCGCCGCGGCCCGGGCGCTGCACTCGGTCTCGGTACGGCTGCTCGGCTGCGTGCTGAACATGGCCCGGGTGCCCAAGGCGGAGGCATACCAGTACGAGGCGTACCGGGTGGTCGCCGAGACACCGGAGACGACGACCGCGACGGGCGAGCGGGCCGGTGCCGGTCGGCACGCCGAGCGTAAGCCGGTGGCCGACCTGCCCGATCACACCCAGGAACTCACCCGGCTGCCCCGATGAGCGCCGCCAGTGGGCGCAGCGACCGCTCGATCTCCTCCGCGCAGGCGCGGAAGTCGGCGGGCGTACCGGCGACCGGGTCGCGCAGGTCGTCGGCGTCGGCCGGGGCGGGTTGCAGCCGTCCCCGGGCCAGGGCGGCGGCGGCCACCGCGGCCTCCAGCGAGTCGTCCGGCTCGTCCGTCGCGGGCTCGGCCGCCGCGGCGAGCCGGCCGAACTGGCGCAACGTGAACGTCCGGTGCAGCGCCGCCGGCGCCAGCGAGGTGCAGATGCTGCGCTGGCGTCGGGTGGCGGTCAGCACCAGCACCGCCTCGGTCAGGTGCGCGGAGGCGAGCCGCCGACTGCGGAAGGCCGCCGGATCCGCACCGGCCCCGGCGGCGATCTCGGCGGCGTGCGGGTGCATCTCCAGGCCCTCGACGGCGTCGGTGCCGGCGCTCGCGACGGTCAGCGGACGCCCGGCGAGCAGACGCCGCGCGGTGTACTCGGCCATCGGCGACCGGCACAGGTTGGCGTGGCAGACGAACAGCACCCCGGTGAGCATGGGTGACCCCTTCGACGACGTGGCCGCCGGCGGCAGCGCCGCGACGGGGGACGACCGCCGGTGGCGACCGTCCGGTGAGGGGTTGCCGAGATCGTACGCAGCCGGGCCGCCGTGGTACCCGGCCGCCGCGCCGGACGAACGCCCGGCCAGGGAGGTGGCGGGATGCGGATCGGCCTGCTGACGTACCACTTCCCGCCGGAACCGGCCTTCATCCCCGGCAGCCTGGCCGAGGAGCTGACCTCCCGTGGCCACGAGGTACGGGTGCTGACCGGCTTCCCGGACTACCCGGGCGGGCACGTGTACCCGGGGTGGCACCAGCGCTGGCGTCACGAGACGCGCAGCCGGGGTCTGACCGTGCGGCGGGTGCCCCGGTACAGCACCGGTGACCTCACACCGCGCGGCCGGATCGCCTCCTGGCTCTCTTTCGCCGGCAGCGCCGCGCTGGTCGGACGCCGGTTCCTCGCCGGGGTCGACGTGCTCTACGTGCACCAGCCGCCGCCCACCGCGTTCGCCACGGCGGCCCTGCTGCGCCTGCTCGGCCCGGTCCCGCTGGTGCTGCACGTGCCGGACGTGTGGGCCGAGGACCTGCCGGACGGCGGCGACGGGCGGTGGGCGGCCCGGGTGCGGGCGGCGATGGCCCTGACCTACCGGGCCGCCACCGTGGTGGCGGTGACCGCGCCCTCGTTGCAGGACGCGGTCGTCGGGGTCGGGGTGGATCCGGCCAAGGTCCGGACGGTGCTGAACTGGACCGACGAGCGGATCTTCCAACCCGCCACGGCCGGTCCGGCCGCGCGTCGCCTGGTGCGCCGTGACGACCGGTGCGTGGTGATGCACGCCGGCACCATCGGGGCGCGGCAGGGACTGGAGACCGCGGTCCGCGCGGCGGCCGCGCTGGAGAGGACCGTGGACCTGGTCCTGGTGGGCTCGGGCGCGGACGAGCGGCGGGTGCGGGGGCTCGCCGACGAACTGCGCGCCGACAACGTCCGGTTCGTCGACCGCCGCTCGCCGTTGGACATGCCGGAGCTGTACGCCGCCGCCGACTACCAACTGGTCATGTCCCGGGACCTGCCGGCGCTGCGCAGCGCCGTGCCGGACAAGCTCCAAGCGGCGCTCTCCTGCGGTGCGCCGGTCGTGGCGTCGACCGGCGGCGACACGGCGGCCCTGGTCGAACGCACCCGTGCCGGGCTCTCCTGTCCGCCGGAGGACTGGGCCACCCTGGCGGACCGGTTCTGGCTGGCCGCGCACATCCCCGCACCGGCGCGCGCCGAGATGGGCCGACGCGGCCGGGAGGCGTACCTGCGGGAGATGGCGTTGCCGGCCGGGGTGGACCGCATCGAGGCGCTGCTGCGGGCGGCGGCCGCCGACGCGCGGCGGAACACGAGTCGCGACCGAAACTCACATATGGCCCAAGAGCGTCATTAAAGCACCAACAGGATCGTTACCTGTTAGGAACAATGGTGGCTTCTGTCCGAATTTCGGAGTGGAGAGTGGTGTGACGGAACGCGAGAGCACGCGCCGTACCCGCAGCCGGTCCCGCCGGCGACGGCGGGCCCGACTGCGCCGTGCCCTGCTCGTCACGCTGGTGGTCGGCTCGCTGCTGGCGGGCGTCGTCGGATGGGTGGGGTTCCGGGGCTGGCAGGCCCGCGCGCACCTGGTCAACGCCGCCGGGCTGGCCGGTGAGCTGAGCGCGCACCTGGTCGGTGGCGACACCGACCGGGCGCAGCGGACCCTCGCCGCGTTGCAGGCGCAGTCCGGTGCCGCCCGTCAGGCCACCGCCGATCCCGGCTGGTGGACGGCCCAGCACGCGCCGTACGCGGGCGCCAACCTCGCGGCCGTCCGACAGATCTCCGTCGCCGTCGACGACCTGGCCCGCCAGGCGTTTCCGGCGCTGCTGCGGGTCGACCTCGGCGGTCTGGTGCCGCGCGAGGGGCGGCTGGACCTGAGCGGGCTGCGGGGCGTCGGTGACGATCTGGTCGAGGTCGACGCCACCGTCCAGCGGATCCGCGCCGAACTGTCCGTGGTGCCCGCCGACCGGCTGGTCGGGCAGGTACGCGAGGCCCTCCAGGAACTGCGCGGCGAGATCGACCGGCTGGCCGCCATGACCTCGGCGGCCGGTAAGGCCACCCGACTGCTGCCGCCGCTGCTCGGAGTGGACGGCGCCCGGCGCTACCTGCTGGTGTCGCAGAACTCCGCCGAGCTGCGCTCCACCGGCGGCATGTTCGGCGCGTACGCGGTGATCCGGGCCAACAAGGGCCGCATCGAGATGGGCGACCAGGGTGCCAGCAGTGGCATGGGGATGTTCGCCAAACCACTGAAGGTCCCGGCCGAGCAGCGCGTCCTCTGGGGTGAGCTGCCCGGCATGTACCCGGCCGACGTCAACCTCAGCCCGCACTTCCCGACCGCCGCCGCGCTCTATCGGGAGATGTACCGGCGGCACAGCGGCGACACCGTGGACGGGGTGCTCGCCGTCGACCCGGTGGTGCTGTCGTACCTGTTGCAGGCCACCGGGCCGGTCCGGGTGCCCGGCGGCGTGTCGCTCAGCGCGGAGAACGCGGTGCGGACCCTGCTCAGCGACACCTATCAGAAGATGGCCCCCAAGGAGCAGGACACCTTCTTCGCCGCCGCCGCCGCGACCGTGTTCGACACCCTTTTCGCCCGTAACACACACCCGAACGGGCTATTGTCCGCTTTTAGCCGCTCTATACAAGAACGTCGGATACTGTTCTGGAGTGCCCATCCGGAGGAACAGCGGGTGTTCGGCGAGAGCCGGATGGCCGGGACGCTTCCGGAACAGGACACCGTGCCCACTGTCGGCGTGTTCCTCAACGACGGCAGTGGCGCGAAGCTCGGCTACTACCTCCGGCAGACCGCCGACCTCACCGTCGGCGACTGCCACGCCGACGGCCGTCGCGAACTGCACCTCCGGGTGACGTTGCGATCCACCGCGCCGGCCTCGGGCCTCACCGAGTCCGTGCTCGGACTGGCCCAGGCAGGAGACCCGTACACGGTTCGGACCCTGGTCTCGGTCTACGGCCCGGCCGGCGGGGCGGTGCTCGACACCCACCTCGACGGTGTCGAGACGTCGGTGGGCAACGGGACCGAGCGCCGCCGCCAGGTGGCCACGGTGAACGTCGAGACAGGACCGGGTGACACCCGGACGCTGCAGGTCTCGCTGCTGACCGGCAAGACGGACAGCGGCACGGCCGAGCTGTGGCTCACGCCCACCGCCACCCCATGGACCACCCATGTTGTCACCGCACCAAGCTGTACTCAGTAGGAGGGAACCAACAATGCGGCTATCCCGCATCATCATGGCGCTCACGGTCGGTTTGGCCGTGGTAGCCGTGCCGACCGCGGCGGGGGCGGCGCAGCCGCAGCCGACGCCATCCGTGAGTGGAACGCCCCAGCCACCGCCCTACCCGCCGGTGCTGGCCTCGCTCACGGTGAACCGACCGACCATCTTCCTCGGTGAGACGGTCGTCCTGACCGGCCGCAACTTCGGGCCGAACGAGACGGTCGACATCACCGTCACCACCCAGCCGCTGGCGGCACCCGCCGCCGGCACCGCCCGCCGCAGCGACGGCAGCACCGTCGCGATGGCTCCGGTCGCCTTCCAGGCCAGCGCGCCGCTGACCTTCACGGCCCGGACCAACGCGCGCGGCGAGTTCAGCCGCCGGTACACCCCGTCGGTGACCGGTCTGCTCACCTTCACCGCCGTCGGCCGGGAGTCCGGCCGGACCGCGTCGACCGAACTCCGGGTGCTGCACAAGAAGAAGCCGCACCTGCCCGTCACCGGCAGCAGCACGAGCACGCCGATGAAGGTCGGTGGCGGTCTCGTCGCCGCAGGCGCGGTCATGCTGCTCGGCACGGTGCTCTGGCGCCGTCGCCGCTTCGGCAGCGTGAGCTGATCCCACACCGCGGGCCCGTCCCGCAGTGAGCACCGGTGCCGGTGCCCGCCGTTCCCTCCGGCGGGCACCGACACCGTTTTCGTCGCACCCCGCGCCTGGTTGCGGCGCCGGCCTATCCGCGCACGTCCGTGATGCCGTACGTGTCCCACCACGAGGCGCGATGTCTGCGCAGGGTTCCGGCGACCCGGGTGAGCAGCAGCCAGTTGCCGTTAAGGACCAGCGCGGCGTCCTCGGGACGACCGGTGAGCACGCGGGTCACAGCCGCGACCATGGTCGGTGTCGCGGTACGCAGGGAGTCGTCCTTGGGCATGTGGAAGAGGATGTTGACGTACTCGTCGGGCTCCCATTCCCACTGGGAACCGTCGTCGTCCTCGGCGTCGAAGTAGCCGTCGCTGCCGGCATAGATGCTCAGGCTGTACCCGGACGTCAACGTGAGGTCCGCGCTAAGCAGCCGGGGGAAGCCGGGCCGGCTGATCTCCTCGACACCGTCCGGAGCGGCGAGTTGAGCGGCCTGTTCCAGCGGGACGGTGCCCGCGAGTATCAGTCGGTACTCGATAGCCACGTGCTGCCTGCCTTCTCAGTCTCGCCGGACGAGTTGAATGATCTCACCGCTGCGGGTCACCGCCGTCAGTTCCTTGAGCTGGTGGATCGGCCAGTCGTCGAACTGCTTGCGCAGGGCACCGAGTTCACCGCGCCAGTCACGCAGGTTCAGCACCACGCGTTGGGTCTGCTGGCTGGACACCTTTCCCGACACCTCCGTCCAGACCCCGCGCACCGCCTTGCCCGGGGTCGGGGAGTAGCAGTCAAAGACATGCCCCTCGATCAGGTAGTCCGGCTCCTTGTCCGGCTTCCCGACGTCGCCGGTGCTCTGCCTCGCCTCGGCGATCTCCCGTCTTGTCGGGTTCTGGTGAACCCGATACCCCTTGTCCGCGACCGTGTCGGCACAGTCGTTCTCCAGTTCCAGTGACCGCCGCACACCCGCATCCTCCTTGGGCGGAATGCGGGTACGGGAACCGGTCGGTGATCCGCCGAGAACGCCAGTGGGTGGACGTGTCCACAAGGTGAGCTGCTCATCCGACGTGTCACCACCTCGGGCTGTCAAGGGGGGCGGTTTAGTTGTGGTGGCACGGGCCGGACTGGTCAGTGGGTGACCGCCGGCCCCGTCTAGTTTCCCGAGGACCCGAGCTGCCGCGCTTCGGCGACCGCCGCCTCCACGTGCTGGCGGGCGGTGCCGGTGCGCTGGATTACCAGCACCAGAATCTGCTTGATGCCCTCCAACGCTTGCAACAGCGGCCCAGGCTGCCCGCCCTGCAAGACCATGGTGACGAGTTGCTGCGCCTCACCGACCTGCTTGCCGACCCCTGCTGCGGTGTCACGGGCAATGTCCACCGCTGCATGTACGGGCGTCAATCCGGAGATTGTCTCCTGCGGGGTGGCCTGCTGCGGAACGGCTGCCGTGGCCTTCGCCGCCTCCCCGATCGAACCGGACAGGTTGCCGAGGCCACCCTGGATCGCCGAGACCGCGCCCCGTACGCGGGTCAGTCCCGCCGCCACCGCGGCGAAGCCGGACCCCGCCGCTCGCAACGACACCTCCTGCACCTGCCTGTCGGCCGCAGCGGCCAACCCCTGCGCACGCTCGACCCCCGCCATCAGCGCACGCAGGTCAGTAGTGATCTTCTCGATGTCAGACATTCGGCGGACCTTCCGAAGTTCAAGGCGATCGAGGTGTCTTTCGCCGAAACTATCGGCCCGTACGACGCCACCAGTGCCGCTGGACCTGGTGCCTCGCGAGGCGGCTGTCGCCGCTAGGCCGTAGCACTATCCGTTAAACGAAAGCTGAGTAATTCGACCCGCCGGTAAGAAAACTTCTTTTGTCCCGGCGCATCATTGTTCGCCAAGGGATCGAAGAGTTGTTCCACGACTTTCGCTCTTGCGAGTTCCATAGTCAGCCTCGTCGTCCAGTTGCGTTCAGGATCGATCGAGCCTCTCGGTAGGCGTCAGAAGTCAGATGATAACCGGACTCACCCGCGTACGCTAGAAGCTTCTCAATGATCCGATATGTCCGCTGGCTCACGTTTTTGCCGGCGGTGATGAGGAGGTCGCTAAGAGTGGCTCGGCCGATTTCCGCCCCGCTCGCGAGCTGCAGCAGGGTCAGGCCGAGCTGGTAAAGATCTACTCTGTGCGTCCAATTTCCTAGCACGAAATTCGGAGGTAGATAATGTGGTGTTGCGCTCATCGTCCTGACAGGATCTCCAGCCGTGACCGAGATGTTGAAGTCGATCAGGATCGGTCCGCGACTCCTGCTTAGAATTATGTTGGCTGGCTTGATGTCCCTATGTATGACGCCATGTTGTGCTTCGAAAATTGCTTGCGCTACGTCGCCGTCTAGTTCGTCGTGGCGTTTGCGCATCTCCCCGACCTGTACTGGCCGAGGATGCATTCTTTCGAGTGCGCCCAGTATGGCCACGGCCCACTTCAGTAGCGTCTGCTCCGATGGACGAGTCGAAGCTTCGCAATAGTCTCGAAGTGTAGGGCCCTCCACGTACTCCATCACCAAATAGGCGTCTCCCTGGGGAAGGCTTCCAGCATCCATAATCTTAACGATGTTTGGATGATTCAGAGTTTGTAGGATATCAAGTTCGCGCTGCACACTACTGAGTTTGCCATTGCGGACCACCTTAAGGGCTACGACCTCGGTGGCATCATCTTGTCGGTGTGCTTTATAAACCCGACCGAATCCGCCAGGTGACCCCACCGGGTGCTCAATGACGTAATCTCCGACTTCTTCCCCCGGTTGGAGGTCTGTAAATCCGTCCTTGGAGCTCGAGCGATTTACGGCATTCAGTTGCCTCTGCAGGTAAGTCTGAAGAAGATTTATGCACAGCTGGGGGACAGTGTGAGGGTCCTTGCATATTCCGTAACCCACCAGATGGGCGACGTCAGGAGGTGATGATCGTGCCCAGTCTGCAAATTCATTGACTCTGCCCTCCGCTAGTAAAGTCAAAAGATAGAATTCGTCCGGATATTCATCGCGTAGGGTCGACACAAGTTGATCGAGAAGCGAAGACCTCTCAATGAGAAGGTCTTGGGCAAGGAGGCGAATATCGCTTTCAGCAATGCGAACAGCATTGCGTCGATTGGGTTCGCGTCGGTGCGCACCTGAGCCCAGGGCGCGCAGGAGGGCGGGGTGGCCGCCTGTCTGGGTGTAGCTCGCAGAAAGTGCGAGGCTATTCCACTCCAGCCCTATTCGTTTGCCAATGGTGACGAGTAGATCTGCGGATTCCTCCAGGTCGAGAGGGCTGAGGTATTCCCGAGTGAAGTAGTTGTAGACCGGGTTGTCCTCTGCGCCAATCTTTCCGTCTTCGACGCATTTGGGGTTGGTTCCGGAGATAATGTACGACAGGCGGCCTGGATACTGCTGGTCAAGGCCACGCAGAAGTCGCCATAGTTGGACGAAACTTTGCTGAGCTTGCGGGGTGGGTTTCGGTGGAAGGATTCGCTCGATTTCGTCAAGAAATACTACGACCTTGCGACGGCGTTCCGCTAGCGCCAGGCGGATATCGTGATCATACAGCTCCGGGACAATTTCCGGATCTGCGATGTCCATGAATAGGTCATACTGGCCAAAGAGTCGAAGTCCTCTAATGTCTCGAACGTGTCGATGTGAATCGAAGATTGCTTGTCCAATGGACCAGAGAATGTAGGGCGCGTCGGCCCTGATTGCCGCCGCTCTCTGTAAGTCAATCTGGGCGACGAAGCATCGGCCATCTTCGCGGACTAACTGTGCAAGCCGGTTTGCAAGCGATGTCTTTCCGATCTTGCGTAAGCCGAAAATTCCTTGGTGGCCTGCGCCGGCCACGATCTCTTGTCGAAGGCGTTCCAGTAGTCGGCGTCTCCCGAAGAAGTCTTGCGACTTAGTTACTGCTCCCGGGACATTATACAAGTCGCGGGCGTATGCCTGCGACTGTAGGAGTGCCTTGAAATCAACATCACCGTGTGGTCTGCACGAGCGGATGCGGTCGAGGCTGAAGCCGACAAACAGCGTGCCGGCTTCGTCGCTGTATTCCCTTACGATTTCGCCGGTGCGTCGGTCTGCGGTAATGATAATGCTGATCGATCTGCTAAGTCGGACGCCGGTTGATCTGATGATTTCGGCGGCGCTATCAATCTCACTTGCGCGACATTTGTCGTACTCGGCAACTAGTACAAGTATTTCGCGTGTCTCTCCAAGTGCGGCCTGCAGAACGTCGGAGGGTTTCACAAACAGACCCCACACGCGAGAATTGTAGGTCGACTTCGTGTATTCGACGGACAGTCCACTTGCCTGTAGCGCGGCTACGATATCCCGCTTGGTGGGGCTTCCCAGGGTGAATCGGTCTAGAACGCGGCTTGGCAAGGGCATAGTGCAGGATGGTACCGCCCGAACATAGACTTCGTAAGCGTCGATCAGGGCTAGATGGCCGACATTGGCCTTCATGGCGTGGTGCGAGTGGACGCGCACCGATGCCGCGAAGTCTACCCATGATCGCCGAAATCTTGAGTTTCCACGCCGCCTGACGGCTCTAGCTGACTGATGGTGGCCGCTGGGTCAGCGGCCACCATCAGCTCAGGGGTGGGATTGAGGGTTACGGGGTGGTGGTGCGCAGGCTGCTGGTGAAGGTGCTCCAGGACGTGGGGGAGAAGGTCAGTACGGGTCCGGTGGGGTCCTTGCTGTCGCGGACGCCCACGTCGCCCCCGGGCAGCTCGTCGGCGACCTCGACGCATGCTCCCTGGTTGCCGCTGCGGCTGCTCTTGCGCCACTGGACAGTCGTCGTGTCAGCCACGGGTGAATGCCTCCATCGTTGCGGTGATCAACGTCCTCGACGACTTCTCGTCGAGTGCTCGTGAGGTCACGTCGTCCCACGCGAGTTTGTACGCCGCGACCTCGGTTGCCTTGTCGAGGTAGAGCGCACCGGTGAGGCTGTCGACGTAGACCAGCGGAGGTTCAAGCGGTTCCGAGGTGCCGGGCAGGTCGGGGAACTCCAGGATGAAGAACGCGGATGTCATGCCGCCGTGGGCACCGGCGCTGAATGGAAGGATCCTGATCGTCACACTGGGCGACCGACTGACGTCCAGCAGATGTTGAAGTTGGGCCGCCATGACTTGCGGCCCGCCGACGGCTCGTCTGATCGCACCCTCACCCAACACGACCGAGAGGTGTGGCGGTCGCGGGTTCGCGAGCAGGCGTTGACGCTCCATCCGGAAGTCGACCTGCCGCTTCACGTCCTCTGCGTCAACGAGGCCCTTCGGAACGCCCGTCACCGCCGTGGCGTAGGCACGGGTCTGCAGGAGGCCGGGAACAGCCTCAGGTCCGTACTCCCGAATCCGTTCGGCACTGCTTTCCAGCCTGACGAACAGACCGAACCAACTCGGTAGGCGGGTGTTGGTGTAGTCGTGCCACCAGGCGCTCGCACCCTTGGTGCGGGTCTCGCCTCCGAGGGCGAGTAGTTCTGCGCGGTCTTCGGCGCTGGCCTCGTACAGCTCGCACATCGCCTTGATCTCGATGTCGCGGAACTTCACGCGGGGGTCGCCGGCTTCGATGCGGTGGATGGTCGCGGGGCTGCGCTGGAGAAGGATGGCGGCCCTCTCCTGACTCATCCCTGTCTCCTTGCGGAGGGCTGTCATCTTGCGGCCGATCCTCCGCCTCAACAGGGCCGATCCGTCCGTGTCGGACACGGAGCCTCCTATCACCACTTTGCCAAACAGCAGCATACAAACGATGGACCACTTGATCACGTTCTGCACATTGCCGCCCTGACCAGGGCTAACGTCTCGCGAACTGCTCTAATGTGCAACTCCTTTCATGATTTCGATCGATGTGCCGTATTGCATTCTGCCTGACCGCAGTCAGACGATGACTCTCAGCAGGTCGCCGGATATCCCCGGCGACAGCAGACACCTCGTTTGTGGACGGCGGATGGCTGTCCGTTGAGGACGAAGCCGTGCCGACGCGACGCCCACAGGTGTCAGGAGCCGGGTACGGGGACCGCCACGCTTCCCCCGATCGGAGCGGTCCCCGTACCCCATCAGTCGGGGTGCGCGGTCGGTGCCAGGGAAGGCCCGGCCGCGCATCTCTCTCAGAAGGGTGATGGCAGTGCGCATCAAGTGGTTCGTGCCGGCCAGCGCCGACCATCCGTTCCCCCCGTTCGGCCTCCACCCCACCCCAACCCCCACACGACGTACCTCGGCTCCCACTCGCCCTGCCGATCAAGAGGTTTTGGCCCTCCGGGCTGTCTGTCCACGATCAAAACCTCTTGATCAACTAGGTCAGAGCGGACGAGCCAGTCAGAGCGGACGAGCCAGTCAGGGCGGGCATGCCGGGCAGGGCGGGCTACCCGAGCCGGAGGGGTGGGGCCATGGCTCGGTCGGTGCCTGAGGTCGCGGCGGGGACGCTGCTGCGACTCGGACCGGGGGACTGGTCGTACGGGCGGGACGTCACTGCGGGGAGCCCGATCGCCATGACCGTGACGAGTGTTCGGGACCTGCCGAATCGGCCGGCGGAGTGGGTGTGGGTGCTTGGGCATCGACCCGAGTGCGCGTACCCGCACGTGGAGCGGCATCCGCCGTGCATGGAGGTCCGGGTCGCGGTCACCGCGCTGCCTGGCGCGACGCGGGCGTCGTGACCGGCACCGACGAGAGCGACCGTGCCGTGGATCGGTTCGAGTCCGCGCGCAACAGCGTGCTCGCGCACCACGACGGTGGGACCTGCTTTCACTGTGGTGATGACGGGTGCGGGCAGTACGCCTGGGCGGTGGGAGAGCTGGGTTGCCATCCGGGCGGCCGAGTGCTCCTGCACCGGCTCGGGTTTCCCGTAAACGATCCGACCGAGGAAGGTCAGCCGCGGTGAACACCACACCACACGCCGACGAGTACGCCCCGCACCTGCGCGAGCACCCGGCCCCGCCCCGGACGGTACGGGCCGTCGGCGGCGCCGTCGCGCCCACCGGCACCCGCCTCGCCGACGAGTTCTTCTATCTGGCGCACGACGACCAGACCGGTCGACCGCGTCTGTTCGAGTCGGCAACGGCACACGGTCTCGCCGCCGCGTTGCTGTTGGAGTTGTACCGGGAGGGTCGGGTCACGTTCGAGGGGCGGCACGTCCGAGTGACCAACGCCCTTCCGCCGAGGGACTGGCTTCAACACCTCGTGCTCGACCGGCTCCTCGCCGAACCGCGCCACAGCGCGACCCGGACGTGGCTGGCGTTCCTGGCAACGACCGCCTATGAGCAGGCGGCGACCCGGATGTGGCAACGCGGGCTGCTCAGACAGCAGCAGGTCGGCCGCCTGTGGCGGCACCGCACCGTTTACGTGCCGACGGACATGAACACGGCTGCCTGGTCGTGGGCGCGGCTCTCCGTCCACCTTCGCAGCTATCAGCCGCTCAGCGCCTTCGACGTGGCGTTGGCCGGGTTGGCATCCCACACCCACCTCGATTCGGTCCTGCTCGACGGCACGCCCCTGGCGACCCGCGCGTTCCTGCGGCAGCAGGTCGAGCAGGCCCCGCCGCCGCTGCGCGACCTGCTCGCTGATCTCGGTGCCGTCGTCGGTGGTGCCGTGCTGAGTCACCGCACCACCTGAACGCCACTTCACCCATCCGCACCGCACCACTACTGGTCCGGCGTTGCCGTGCCGGGCGCTTGCTGACCCATTGAATTGTTTGGAGAGAGAACTGATGTCTCACACGAGACCTGACACCGTGTCCGCCGTCCTGGCCAGGGGGCGGCTCGGTATCCCGTCGGTGGTGTTCTTCGTGATCGCCGCCGCCGCACCCCTGACCGTCGTCGCCGGTGGCGCGACCACGGGGTACGCGGTCACCGGCGTCACCGGTATCCCGGTGTCGTATCTGGTGGTGGCGGCGGTGTTGGCGTTGTTCGCGGTCGGCTACGTGGCCATGTCCCGCCGGATCGTCAACGCGGGCGCCTTCTACACCTACGTCACCCGAGGGCTCGGCCGCCCGGCCGGTGTCGGCGCCGCCATGGTCGCCCTCCTCGCCTATAACGCGATGCAGATCGGTCTGTACGGCGGGGCGGGCGCGGTGACCGCGCAGTTCCTCAACGACCGCTACGGCTGGCACCTCACCTGGTGGATCTGCGCCCTCGCCGTGTGGGCGGTCGTCGCGGGGCTCGGCGTCGCGCGGATCGACCTCAACGGCCGCGTCCTCGCCGTCGTCCTGGTCGCGGAGTGCGTCGTCGCGCTGACGTTCGACGCGATCATGGTCACCCACCCCGCCGACGGGCAGATCAGCTTCGCCACCCTCGCCCCCTCGCACATTTTCGCCGCCGGAATCGGCGCCGCCCTGGTCACCGCCATCACCGGGTTCGTGGGCTTCGAGGGCACGGTGGTGTTCTCGGAGGAGACGAAGGATCCCCGGCGGACGATCGCTCGCGCCACCTACATCGCTGTCGCCGTGACCGGTCTGCTGTACGGGCTGTCCGCGTGGGCGATGTCGGTGGCCACCGGCCCCGACCGCATCGTGGAGGCGGCCCGCGCCGATGGCACTGATCTGATTTTCAACTTGGTGTCGCCGTACCTGGCCGACAGTGTCATCACCGTCGCCCGGGTCCTGTTCATCACCAGCCTCTTCGCCGCCCTCCTCAGCTTCCACCACACCGTGGCCCGGTACCTGTTCGCGCTCGGCCGGGAACGGGTCCTACCCGCCGTGTTCGGCCGGACCAGCCGCCGTACCGGCGCGCCGAAGGTCGGCTCCCTCGTGCAGAGCGGTCTCGCGTTCGTCGTGTTGGTCGGGTATGCGGTCGCGGGGGCGGGTCCGATCGTGCACCTGTTCTTCTGGATCACCGTCACCGGCGGCCTCGGCGTGCTGATCCTGATGACCGTCACCTCCGCCGCCGTCATCGGCTTCTTCGCCCGCATCACCCACACCGAAGGACCCTGGCGAACGGCGGTCGCACCCGGGGCCGCGACGGTCGCGCTCGCCGGGATCCTCACCGTCACGCTGCGGGAGTTCGCCACCCTCCTCGGTGTGGAGCCGGACTCGCCGCTGCGGTGGGCGTTCCCCGCCGCCTACGCCGCCGCCGCACTACTCGGCATCGCCTGGGCGCTCACCCTGCGCACCACCCGTCCGGACGTCTATGCGGCAGTCGGTCTCGGCGCGGACAGCGCCACCGGCCCCCACCGCACCCCCGCCACCGTCCACGCCTGAGCAGGAAGAGACACCCGTGACCCGCACCAACAACAGACCACTCGTCCGCGCCGCCGCGAAGGCCGACGCCGGACCGCTGATCGCCGTCCTCGCCGAAGCGTTCCACCACGGGCCCCTCGCCGACTGGCTGATCCCCGACCCCGACGAGCGACGCACCGTCTACTACCGCTACTTCCGCGACGCCTTCTATCACGGCCTGGAACACGGACAGGTCCACACGACAGCCGACCAGACCGCCGTCGCGATCTGGTACGCCCGCCCCGAACCCGTCACGGCTGACCCAGGGCAACGTCGGGAAGCGCTGGAGCGCATCGCCGGCGCCTACGCGCCGACGTTCGCTCTGCTGGAGGAGACATTCGAGGCCGTCCACCCCGACACACCCCACCACTACCTGGCCTACCTCGCCGTGGACCCCACCCGGCAGAACCGGGGGATCGGCGCGGTCCTGCTCGCCGACCACCATCGCCGTCTCGACCAACTCGGGCTGCCGGCGTACCTCGAAGCCAGCAACATGCGGAACCGACGTCTGTACCTTCGCCACGGCTACACGGCAGGCCAGACGATCGTGTTGCCGATGGAAGGGCCGACCATCTGGCGAATGTGGCGCGGCACCTCCACCAGTGTCGGCCGGACCCCGTTCCCGCCCCGCAGAGGCGCTGGCTGACCACACCCACCCGCCGCACCTCGGTCCCACCGCCGCTGTCGATCAAGAGGTTTGGTGCTCTCGGGCGCTCATCGAGCACCAAAACTTCTTGATCAACTCGGCGGACGCGGCGCGGGCGGGGGTGGGGTGGGGGAGGTTAGATCAGGCCTTGGGCGAGCATGGCTTCGGCTACTCGGCGGAAGCCGTTGATGTTGGCGCCGGCCACGTAGTCGCCGGGTAGGCCGTACTCCTCGGCGGTGGACCAGCAGCGCGCGTGGATGTCGCGCATGGTCTCGCGCAGGCGCTGCTCCGACTCCGTGAACGTCCACGACTCCCGGGCGGCGTTCTGCTGCATCTCCAGGGCGCTGACCGCCACCCCACCGGCGTTGGCGGCCTTGCCGGGCGCGAACCGGACCCCGGCCCGGCCCAGGATGCGGACCGCCTCCGGGGTGGTCGGCATGTTCGCGCCCTCCACCACCGCGACACAGCCGCCGGCGACGAGCTGCGCGGCCTCGGCGCCGCCGATCTCGTTCTGCGTCGCGCACGGCAGGGCCAGATCGCAGGGGACCTCCCAGGGGGTACGCCCGGCGACGGCGACCGCGTGCGGCACCTCGCGCACGTAGTCGGCGAGCCGGTCCCGGCGGCGCTCCTTCAGCTCCCGCAGCACGTCGAGGTCGATGCCCTTCTCGTCCAGGACGTACCCGGCCGAGTCCGAGCAGGCGACCACGGTGCCGCCGAGCTGGTGCACCTTCTCGATCGCATAGATCGCCACGTTGCCGGAGCCGGAGACCACCACCCGCTTGCCGTCCATGCTGTCCCCGGTCTGGGTGAGCATCTCCTCGGCGAAGAACACCGCGCCGTACCCGGTGGCCTCGGTGCGCGCCTGCGCGCCGCCGTACGACAGGCCCTTGCCGGTGAGCACGCCCGACTCGTACCGGTTGGTGATTCGCTTGTACTGGCCGAACAGGTAGCCGATCTCCCGGCCGCCCACCCCGATGTCACCGGCCGGCACGTCGGTCTGCGCGCCGATGTGGCGGTACAGCTCGGTCATGAAGCTCTGGCAGAACCGCATCACCTCCCGGTCCGAGCAGCCCTTGGGGTCGAAGTCGGCACCGCCCTTGCCGGCTCCGATCGGCAGCCCGGTGAGCGCGTTCTTGAAGATCTGCTCGAAGCCGAGGAACTTCACGATGCCCAGGTAGACCGAGGGGTGGAACCGCAGGCCGCCCTTGAACGGGCCGAGGGCGCTGTTGAACTCCACCCGAAATCCCCGGTTCACCCGGACCCGACCCCGGTCGTCCTCCCATGGCACCCGGAAGAGGACCTGCCGCTCCGGTTCGCAGATCCGCTCGATGATCCGGGCGTCGGCGTACTCGGTGTGGCGGGCCAGCGCCGGGCCGATGCTCTCCAACACCTCCCGTACGGCCTGGTGGAACTCGGGCTCACCCGGGTTGCGGTTGACCACACTGGCGAACACCGACTCGACCGTCTCCGGCATCACCGACACGTCCTTCCGGTCCGGGCACGGCGTCGTTGCCGCGCCTCGTCACCGCCGTCACAGCGGTGCCCCCGGATACGGATGGTGACCACCGTCCGGTTCACTGACGGCGTGGACGAGACGATCTGGACGACGGTACGCACCGCGCGTGACTGGCTGGACGCCACCAACGGCACCGGGGAGGCGGAGCTGACCTGCCGGATGCTCAAGCTCACCGAGGAGGCGGGTGAGGTGGCGGGCGCCTGGATCGGGTGCCTCGGCCAGAACCCGCGCAAGGGGGTCACGCACACCCGGGCGGACGTGGCCGCGGAGCTGGCCGACGTGGCGTTCACCGCGCTGGTCGCCATCGAGAGCCTGGGCCTGGACGCCCGGGAGGTCCTCGGCGACTGCGCCGGCAAGGTCGCCGGGCGGTTGGAGTCGCCGGCCGAGGGCGAGGTTCGTCGCCGAGTTGACTGATCCGACCCGCTCCCTGGCGCGTACCTGCTGGTAGGGGACCGTGGAAGGGGACGTGGCATGGCCGAGTCGGAGCACGAGGCGTACCGTCCGACACCCTCGGGACGGGGGTCGGGAGACGAGGTGCCGGCACCGCCGGCCACCGTCGGTGACGACATGCGAGTCACCGACGGCGTGACCGTGGGTGACGACGCGCCCGTGGGTGAGGACGAGCCCGGGGTCCGGGACGAGCCTGGGAGCCAGGACGAGCCTGGGAGCCAGGACGAGCCCGGGAGCCGGGACGAGCCCGGGGTCCGGGACGAGCCCGGGGACGGACGGCCGACCTGGTCGGCCGGGGCGCGGTTGCTCGCCGCCGCGGCGGTGCTGATGCTCGGGCTGGGCGCGACCGCCGTGGTGGTGATCCTCTCCGACCCGCACCGCCTCGGTCGGGTCTTCTCCGGCGACCTGCCGGAGGTCACCGCCGCGCCCGACGGCACCAGCGGACTGGGCGGTGCGGCGAGGGCGGCGGCGCAGCGCCCCGAGCAGGTCGAGACCGCGCCGCTTGCGGGTCGCCAGCGGGCCAGCTTCGAGCTGGTCGACGGGGTGTCCCGGTTCGACCTGCGGGTGACGGACCTGGGGGAGGAGCTGTACCGGATCATCACACCGGCCGATTCGGTGACCCGGCTCCGCCCGGAACTGGCCGGCGACCGGGTGCGGCTGCGGCTGACCCAGGACGGTACCGGGCCGGGCGAGGTCGAGGTGCTGCTCAACGCCCGGGTGCGCTGGCAGGTGTCGCTCAACGGTGGAAGCACCGAACGGCGGCTGGACCTCGCCGCCGCCCGGTTGAGCGGCCTGGAACTGGCCGGTGGGGCGACCCGGACCACGCTGCGGCTGCCCGCCGTGGAGGGACTGGTCGTGGTGCGGGTGACCGGCGGGGTCAACCGGTTCGACGTCACCGTGGTCGGCAGCGTCCCGGTCCGCGTCCGGTCGGTCGCCGGTGCCGGCGCGGTCGCCGTGTACGACGAGCGCCTCGACGGCGTCGCCCCGCAGACGGTGCTCGGGTCGCCGGGTTGGGACCGGGCCGGCGACCGGATCTTCCTGGACCTGGTGGCGGGCGCGAACAGGGTGACCGTACGCCGAGGCTGAGCGGGTCCGGCGCACCGGCGTACAGTCGGATGGTGGAACGTGCCGAGTCGATGCCCGCGCAGACCCGACCACCCGGTGTGGCCACCGTCGACCCCGGCAGCGTCCTGTTGCCCGGCCACGACGTGCCGTTGGGCCGCTACACCACGGTGCGTCGGCTGCTGCCGCAACGCACCCGCCGGATGGTCGGCGCCTGGTGCTTCGTGGACCATTTCGGTCCGGACGACGTGGCGCAGCGGCCGGGCATGGAGGTGCCCCCGCACCCGCACACCGGCCTGCAGACCGTGACCTGGCTGCTCGACGGCGAGATCCTGCACCGGGACAGCCTCGGCAACGTGCAACCGATCCGGCCCGGCCAGCTCAACGTGATGACCTCCGGTCACGGGATAGCCCACTCCGAGCGTTCCCCGGCCGCCCATCCGCCGCTGATGCACGGCGTGCAGCTCTGGGTGGCGCTGCCGGACCCGGCCCGGGCCGGCGCGGCCGACTTCGCCCACCACGCCGAGCTGCCCCGGTGGCGCGACGGCGACCTGGACGTCACCCTGCTGGTCGGTGACCTCGGCGGCGAGGTCTCGCCGGCCCGGGTGCACACCCCGCTGTTCGGCGCGCAGCTCGACCTGCGCGGTGCGGGTCCGGTCGCGGTGCCGTTGCGCCGCGACTTCGAATACGCGCTGCTGGTGCTCGACGGCGCCGCCGAGGTGGACGACGTCGCGGTGGAGCCCGGGGCGCTGCTCTGGCTCGGCACCGGCCGGGACACCCTGACCGTGCGCGGTGGGCCGGGTGCCCGGCTGATGGTGCTCGGCGGGACGCCGTTCGAGGAGCCGCTGGTGATGTGGTGGAACTTCGTCGGCCGCAGCCACGAGGAGATCGCCACCGCCCGGGAGGACTGGATGGCCGGTCGGCGGTTCGGTGTGGTCGCCGACGACCCCGACCCGCCGCTGCCCGCCCCGGCCCTGCCCACGGTCCGGCTCAAGGCGCGGGACCGTTCGGGCGGCTTCCACTGACCGCGTCGTAGGCGTGGCCGCCGTCGGCGCGGGTAACAGCCGGCATGACCAGCACCGTCTCCACCGTCGAGGACCGTAGACGCCTGGCCCGGCGGCTCGCCGGCAGCGGCCGGGGTTTCGCCGAGCAGTACGGCTTCCGGGTCACCAACAACCCCGCCAGCCTGTTCCAGGTGCTCTGCCTGGCGGTCCTGCTGGCCCGCCGGGGCGACTTCCGGCGTGCGCTGGACAGTGCGCACGCTCTGCCCGACGCCGGGTGGGACAGCGCGGCCCGGCTGGCTCGCGCGCCCCACGCCGATCTGGTCCGGGTGCTGCGCGAGCGCGGCCGGCGCGGTGACGTGGACGCGGTGGCCACGCTGCTCGGCGATCTGGCCCGGGCGGTGCGCGACGAGTACGGCGGTGACCTGCGTCGGCTGCGCTCCGCCGCCGGTTACGACCCGGCTCGGCAGCGTGCCCTGCTGGCCGCACTGCCCGGCGTGGACGGCGAGGCGGTGGACCTGTTCCTCCGCGAGGCGCAGGCGCTGTGGCGGGAGGTCGGGCCGGTGGCCGATCGGCGTGCCCTGACCGCCGCCCGCCGCCTCGGTCTGGGCCGGTCCACCGACGACCTCGCCGCGCTGTCCGGTGGCCGCGAATCGGAGCGCTTCGCCTGGCTCGTGGGGGCGCTGGCGCGGGTCGATCTGGAGCGACGGTATGCCGAACCGACCGGATGAATACCTTCGTCGGCACCCCCTGTCCGTTCGGCTGATGGCGTGCGGTAAGGTAGTCGCAGTAGCAGCCACCCGGTTCGGGTGGTTGTCGCCGTCTGGTCATGGCGACCCGGTCCCGGTTCGCCGTGCCACCAGGGCAGGCGATTACGTAGCGGCGCTCCCGGTCGCGGTTCGTGGCCGGGGCGCCCGCCTGTCGGAGTCCTGTCGGGTGCACCGACCTCGACACGCCGACAGCCGGTCCGGGCGGTTCGCCCGTCGACCGGCCGCCGGATCAGATGCTGCGCAGGTGCTGCGACACCCGTTGGTGGCGCTTGTCGCGTCCGGCCGCGCCGCGCTGCGCGTCGTCGGCGTCCTCGCTCGCGTCGATGTGCGCGGAACGGGCCACCTCGGTGCTGTTCGCGTAGTCCACCGGCGGCAGCGCGCGCAGGGCCTGCACCACGTCCGGCGGCGCACCCTCGCGTTCGGCCTCGCGGACCACGTCGTCCTTGCCGGCGGGGTAGTCCAGGCTGGACAGGTACTGCAGGACGTCGGCGTAACTCGCCATGGGTTCGGCTCCTCCCGGCTTCGATCGGGCCACGACCGGCCGCGGTTACCCGCCGAGGCCGCCGTCACGCCCGCCTCGGGGGAAAATCGCTGGGACACCGGGGAAGATCGGCCGCCGTTTCCGGACCGCCGCGCCGGGTAACCGCCGCCCGAGGGGGTACGCGATGGACTACGACACGTTCGTCGACCAGGTCGCCCGACGGGCCGGCACCACGCCGGAGCGGGCGGTGGACGTGACCCGGGCGACGTTGGCGACGTTGGCCGAGCGGCTGACCGGCGGGGAGGCACTGGACCTGGCCCTGCAACTGCCGGTGCCGCTGCGGCCGTCGATGCGGGCGACCCCGGACGGCGAGGCGGCGCAGCGGTTCGACGCCGACGAGTTCGCGGCCCGGGTGGCGTTCCGCCTCGGGGTGCAGACGTCGGCGGCCCGAGGCGGGGTCCGCGCGGTCTTCACCGCGCTGCGCGAGGCGCTGGCCGGCGAGTTCGACACGCTGATGGTCCAACTGCCCCGCGACTACCGCGACATGGTCGAACCCGCGCTGGCCCCCGGCGCGACACTGCGACGCCGGTGACTCAGCCCACCGCGCCGTCGGCCCGCAGCGCGGCCACCCGCTCCGGGGCGTAGCCGACCTCGGCGAGGACCTCGTCGGTGTGCTCGCCCGGCCAGGGCGGCGGGCGGCCTACCGAGGTGGGGGTGCCGGAGAAGCGGGGCGCCGGGGCCGGTTGCACCACCCCGTCCCGGACCACGAACGTGTCCCGCGCGACCAGGTGCGGGTGCTCCGGCGCCTCGGCCCAGTCCAACACCGGGGCCACGCAGGCGTCGGAGGCGGTGAGCAGGGCCGCCCACTCGTCCCGGGTACGCGTCCGGAACAGCCGCGCCCAGGCGGCGCGCAACGCCGGCCAGTTCGCCGGGTCGGTCCGGTCCGGTGCCTCGTCGCCCGGCAGCGGGAACCCGGTGCGGCGGACCAGTTCCTCGTAGAAGCGCGGCTCCAGCGCGCCGACCGCGACGTGCCGCCCGTCGGCGCACTCGTAGGTGTCGTAGAACGGCGCGCCGCCGTCGAGCAGGTTCACGCCACGCGGGTCCTGCCAGAGGCCGAGCCCGCGCAACGCGTGGATCTGCGTGCCGAGCACCGCCACCCCGTCCACGATGGCCGCGTCGATCACCTGGCCGGTGGCGCCACCGCGTACCGCGTAGAGCGCGGAGACCAGGCCCAGGGCCAGCATCATCCCGCCGCCGCCGAAGTCGCCGAGCAGGTTGAGCGGCGGCACCGGCCGATCGTCGGCCCGCCCGATGCCGTGCAGCGCGCCGGTCAACGCGAGGTAGTCGATGTCGTGCCCGGCGTACGGGGCGCTCGGTCCGTCCTGCCCCCAGCCGGTCATCCGGCCGTAGACCAGCTTCGGGTTGACCGCGTGGCAGTCGGCCGGACCGAGACCGAGACGCTCGGTCACCCCGGGTCGGAACCCCTCGATCAGCGCGTCCGCTCCGTCGACCAGGGCCAGCACCACCTCGCGTCCACCGGCGGACTTCAGGTCCACGCCGACGGAGCGTCGTCCCCGGTTGAGCAGGTCGGGATGGGCGGTGCCGAAGGACGAGGGGTCCACGTCGGTGGCCCGGTCCACCCGGACCACGTCCGCGCCGAGGTCGGCAAGCATCATCGCGGCGAAGGGGCCGGGACCGATCCCGGCCAGCTCGACCACGCGTACTCCGGCGAGTGGGCCGGCCGCCTGCTCTGCGGTCATCGTCATCACGATAGGCGCTCGTGTCCGAGTCCGGTACCGGCATCGTCACTCCGCGTTCCGACCTGGTCGGACGCGGTCCACGCCGATGGGAGCCCCCGTCTGGCGGGTCGGATCGGGCTGTCCTAACCTTGGCGGTACGAGGGGAGTACTTCCCACGAACCATACCGGTCAGTACGGCGCACCCCGGGTGTGCCTCGGGTGGTTGCCCACGAAACGTGGGTGAAGGAGACCTCGAACATGACACGGTGTTCGAGGAGGCCCCATGTCCGAATTGTCCTACGCTGCTGCCGGTTTGCAGTCGGTGGGTACACCCACCCTCTGGGCGGTCACGATCGCCGGCGTGCTGGGCCTGCTGGTGCTCGACTTCGTGGTGACCCGCAAGCCCCACGAGGTGTCCCTGCGGGAGGCACTGGGCTGGTCGACCTTCTACATCGCGCTGCCGCTGGCCTTCGGTGCCTGGGTGTGGTCCGAGTTCGGCTCGGAACGGGGCTTCGAGTACCTGACCGGTTACCTGGTCGAGAAGTCGCTGTCGGTGGACAACCTGTTCGTGTTCATGCTGCTGCTGGCGGCGTTCGCGGTGCCGACCGAGTTGGCGCAGCGGGTGCTGCTCTTCGGTATCACCGGCGCGTTGGTGCTGCGGGGCATCTTCATCGCGTTGGGTGCGGCGGCGTTGCAGACGCTGGACTTCGCGTTCCTGATCTTCGCGTTGATCCTGTTGTTCACCGCCGCGAAGTTGCTG
>NZ_JBSFSO010000036.1:0-73660 GCF_053589795.1 Micromonospora sp. NPDC003241
GCAGCTCCCACCCCGTCTCGGCGCGTACCTGCTCGACGGTGACCCCCTGGTGCAGTTGGGTGAGGGTCAGTTCGCGGACCGCCGCGTTGCGCCGGACGGTCGCCCCGGCGGGTCGGGTGGCGTCGGGCCGGACGGAACCGCTACCGCGGCGGGTCGGGTCGGGCGCCGTGGTCAGAGCCACGAACTGCTCCTCTCCGGGGTAGCGCGGCGGGTCAGGATGCGATCGCTGCCTTGCTGGCCTCGACGAACTGCGCCGCGGCCTCGGCGGGGGTGGCCCGCCCGTACTGGGCGTTCTCGGCAGCCTTCGTCAGTTCGGCGCGGAGCTTGCTGTGGCCCTTGATCGGCACCTGCGGCGCCTCACCGAACGTCTCGGCCAGCTTGTTCTCGACCTCGATGGACTGCTTCATCGCCGGGTCGGTGGTGTCGTCGCTGACCACCCGACGCAGGTCCATGTTGGACGGCAGACCCCGGTCGGTGCCGAGCAGCTTGACCACCTCCGGGTCGTTGGCCAGGAAGTTGATCACGTCCACCGCGACGTCGGCGTTCTTGCTGCCGCGGAAGACCGACCAGTACATCGAGGCGCGGGCCCACTGCGCGCTCGGGTCACCCGGGTACGCGATGACGCCCAGCTCGTCGGCGGTGTTCTTCTTCAGCTCCGGCATCTGGTTGACCCAGACCCAGGAGGTGCCCGACTTGCCGGTCACCACGAGCTGCTTGGTGATGTCGGTGGCGTTGCCCTCGTGGATGATGTCGGCGGTGGGGGTGGCGCCCCGGTCCCGGGCACCCTTCCACAGCTCGAACCACTTGGTCACGTCCTCGGCGGTGAAGCCCAGGTCGTTGCCGGAGTAGAGGTCCTTGCCCTGCTGGCGCAGCCAGACCCAGAACGCCTTGTAGTCGGCGCTGGGGTCCTGGGTGCCGGGGACGCCGGCCTTCTTGCTGACCTCTTCGGCCCAGGCGATGTGCTCCTCCCAGCTCATCCCGGTGGTCGGCTCGGGCAGCCCGTTCTTGGTCAACAGCGTCTTGTTGTAGACCAGGCCCTGGGTGTTCTCCCCGGCGGCCAGGCCGGCGAGCTTGCCGTCGACCTCGCCGTACTGGAGCAGGCTGGGCGGGAACTTGCTGGTGTCCAGGTCGCCGGAGTCCTGGTACTTCTTCAGGTCCAGGGTGGCGTTGCGGGCGGCGTACTCGGCGAGGAAGTTGTCGTCGATCTGGAAGATGTCCGGCGGGTTGCCGCCGGCGGTGAGCGTGGCCAGCTTGTCGAAGTAGCCCTGGTTGGCCTGCCACACCTTCTCGAACGTGACGTCCGGGTTCTTCTTGGTGTAGAGGTCGAGGGCCTGGTTGGTGAGATCGGCCCGGGCCTCGCCGCCCCACCAGAAGATGGAGAGCTTGACCTTGCCGTCGGAGCCGGCGTCGTCACCGCCGCAGGCGGCGGCCGCGCCGACCAGCGGCAGGGCCACGACCGCGGCGAGCATGCCGCGCAGCAACCGGCGGCGGAGCAGAGGGGTACGGTAGGTGCGCCCGTCGGACGCGTTCGCGGTGGGGTGCGTTGCGGGGTGCATGTGCGCTCACTCCTTGGCGTTAGGAGGCGACGACGTCACCGGCGGCCACGATCGGGTTGCCCGGGTCCGCACGGCGATGCGGGCCCGGGCCTACGGCAGCGGCGCCGGGACGTTCCCGGCCGGCGTATGGTCCCGGCGCGGTGGAGTCGCGGATGACCAACTCGGTCTGGAGCATTACCTGTGCGGTGGTACGACGGACGCCGACTGTCGCCCCGGCACCGCCGCCCCGCCCGGTGCGCGGGAGATCGGTGTCCTGTTGCAGCAACATGTCGACGGCCGTCCGGCCGGCGGCCGCGGTCGGCGTGGCCACCGTCGTCAGCTTGGGGCGGGTGAGCCGGCTCAGGCTGATGTCGTCGACCCCGACGACACTGACCTCCTGCGGCACCCCGACCCCGAGTGCGTCGAGCCCCTCCAGGAGCCCGATCGCGATCAGGTCGTTGTAGGCGAGCACGGCGGTGACACCGGCCCGGCGGACCTGCTCCGCCTGGGCGAGGCCGCCGTGTTCGGTGGGCGGGTTGGGGCCGAGCACGGTCAGGTCCGCGCCGGCGGTCCGGGCCGCCGCGCTGGCGGCGCGTCGGATCTCCCGGCTGGTCCATGAGCCGCGCGGCCCCCCAAGCAGGGCGATCTGCCGGTGGCCCAGGCCGGCGAGATGCTCGATGGCGGTACGCGCGCCCTGCCCGACGTCCATCAGGACGCAGGGCAGACCGGCCAGTTGGCGGTTGACCACGACCAGCGGCACCTCGCGGCTGAGCTGCTCGATCAGGCTGTTGCTCATCCGTGGGCTGCACAGCAGCACCCCGTCGACCTGCTTGGCCAGGGCGTGCACCAGTTCCTCCTCCGCGGCGGCGTCCTCGTTCGTGTCGGCGACGAAGACGTGGTAGTCGCGGTGGCGGGCCTGGCTCTCCGCCGCCTTGATCAGCGGCGGGAAGAACGGGTTGGCGATGTCGGCGATGATCAGGCCGATGTTGTGCGTCCGGCCGGTGATGAGGGCCCGGGCGGCGCGGTTGGGCCGGTAGCCCAGGTCCTCGGCGCAGGCCAACACCCGTACCCGGGTCTCCGGGTTGACCAGATGTGGTGCGGAGAAGGTGCGGGAGACGGTGGAGATGTGCACGCCGGAGGCCCGTGCGACGTCCCGGATGGTGACTGGCACTCAGGCCCCCTTCATCGATGTGTCGGCGGTCACGGTGCCGCCAATTAATGCAAACGGTTGCTCCACTGTCAACGGCGCATGGTTACAGCTCTGTTTCGGCCGGACTCCTGCCATGCACTCCAAGCCCCACGAATGCGGTCAAAAGACGCCGATTCTCGGCCGCTCGTTGACTCTGGCCGATCGATCGTGGTTACTTCACTGCAAAGGTTTGCACAAAGATCGAGGAGGATCGGTCTGTGTCACCGCAACCCGGCAAGCGCGCCCGGTACGCCGTGGTCGGCACCGGCGCCCGCGCCGAGATGTTCGTCCGGGCCCTGGTCCGCGACCACGCGGACACCGCCGAACTGGTCGCGTTCGCCGACGTCAACCAGGCCCGGATGGACGCCCACAACCGGTGGCTCGGCGAGCTGGGCCACGCTCGGCTGCCGACCTACCACGCCGACGACTTCACCACCATGCTGGCCAAGGAACGGGTCGACGTGGTCCTGGTGACCTCGGTCGACGTCACCCACGACGAGTACGTGGTGGCCGCGCTGGACGCCGGCTGTGACGTGGTCACCGAGAAGCCGATGACCACCGACGCGCCCCGCTGCCAACGCATCCTCGACGCGGTACGCCGCACCGGCCGACGGGTGACGGTGGCGTTCAACTACCGCTACAACCCGTTGCACGAACAGATGCGGCGGCTGCTCGCCGAGGGCGCGGTCGGCGAGATCGGCTCGGTGCACTTCGAGTGGCTGCTCGACGTCCGCCACGGCGCCGACTACTTCCGGCGCTGGCACCGCGACAAGGCCAGCTCCGGCGGGCTGATGGTGCACAAGGCCAGCCACCACTTCGACCTGGTCAACTGGTGGCTGGACGCCACTCCGGTGCAGGTGTACGCGGCCGGCCGGCTGTTCTTCTACGGCGACGACGGCCGCCGGCACGGCTACGCCCGCGACTACGACCGGGCGCACGCCGCCCCCGCCGCCGCCGACGACCCGTTCGCGCTGCGCCTGGCCGAGCACCCCCGGCTGCGCGAGCTGTACCTCGACGCCGAAGTCGAGGACGGCTACCACCGTGACCGCAACGTCTTCGCCCCCGGCGTGACCATCGAGGACGACATGGCGGTGCTGGCCACCTACTCCAGCGGCGCGACGATGACCTACCACCTCACCGCGTACGCGCCGTGGGAGGGCTACCGGGTGATGGTCAACGGCAGCCGGGGCCGGCTGGAGCTGGAGGTCACCGAGAGCGAGTTCGTCAGCCCGGCCGCCGCCGGTGCGCTCAAGGGCGCCGCCCTGCACGGCACCGAGGCCGCCGCCGAGGGCGGTCAGGCCACGTTGACCCTGCGCCCGTTCTGGTCCCCGCCCCAGCGCATCGAGGTCGACGGGTACACCCGGCACGGCCACGGCGGGGCGGACGCCCGGATGACCCAGGTGCTGTTCGGCGGCGTACCCGATCCGTTGGACCGCGCGGCGAGCGCCCGCGACGGCGCGCTGGCCCTGCTCACCGGCCTGGCCGCCAACCGGTCCTTCGACACCGGCGCCCCCGTGCGGGTCGCCGACCTGCTCACCCTCGACTGACCTCGACCCCAGGAGCCGAACCCCGTGCCCACCTCGACCCGTCCCGACCTGCTGTTACCCGCCGAGCCCGGCCAACGCGCCCTGGCCCGGGAGCTGTACGCGCTGGTGGCGCGGCTGCCCGTCATCTCGCCGCACGGGCACGTCGACCCGGGGCTGCTCGCCGACGACGAGCCGTTCCCCGACCCGTCCCGGCTGCTCATCGTGCCCGACCACTACCTGACCCGGATGCTGTTCAGCCAGGGGGTGCTCCCGGCCGAGCTGGGCGTGCCGACCCGCGACGGCAGCCCGGTGGAGACCGACGGGCGGCGGATCTGGCGGCGCTTCGCCGAGCACTGGCACCTGTTCCGGGGCACCCCGTCCCGGCTCTGGCTGGAGCAGACCCTCACCGAGGTCTTCGGCCTGGACGCCCGGCTGTCGCCGCAGACCGCCGACGAGGTGTACGACGCACTCGCCGCCCGCCTGGCCGAGCCGGACTTCCGCCCCCGGGCGCTGTTCGAGCGGTTCAACATCGAGGTGCTGGCCACCACCGAGTCGCCCCTGGACGACCTGAGCCGGCACGCCAAGCTCGCCGCCGACGGGTGGGGCGGCCCGGGCGGCCGGGTGGTCACCACCTTCCGGCCGGACAACGTGGTGGACCTGGAGTTCGAGGACTGGTCGGCCAACGTCGACCGGCTCGGCGAGATCACCGGTGCGGACACCGGCACGTACCAGGGCTACCTGGCCGCGCTGCGCGCCCGCCGGGAGGCGTTCATCGCCGCCGGTGCCACCTCGTCGGACCACGGGCACCTCACCGCCCGCACGCTGGACCTCGGCGCGGACGCGGCGGCGCTGTTCGACCGGGCCCGCCGGGGCCGGGCCGAGCCGGGCGACACCGAGGCGTTCCAGGCCCACATGCTGCTGGAGTTCGCCCGGATGTCGCTGGACGACGGGCTGGTCATGCAGTTGCACCCGGGCGCGGTGCGCAACCACAACCGGTGGCTGCACGCCCGGCACGGACGCGACGTGGGCGGCGACGTCCCGCAGGCCACCGAGTTCGTGCACGCGCTGGCCCCGCTGCTGGACGCGTACGGCAACGACCCCCGGCTGCGGGTGGTGCTCTACACGCTGGACGAGGACACCTTCACCCGGGAACTGGCACCGCTGGCCGGCGGGTACGCCGCCCTGGTGCTCGGCGCGCCCTGGTGGTTCCTGGACTCCCCCGAGGTGCTGCGCCGGTTCCGCGAGACGGTCACCGAGACCGCCGGCTTCTACAACACCGCCGGGTTCGTCGACGACACCCGCGCGTTCTGTTCCATCCCGGTCCGCCACGACGTGGCCCGCCGCGTCGACGCCGGTTTCCTGGCCCGGCTGGTCGCCGAGCGCCGACTGCCCATGGACGAGGCCGCCGAGACCATCGTCGACCTGGCGTACCGGCTGCCGAAGCAGGTCTTCAAATTCGGGGAGAAGCAATCATGACCACCATCACCGACGTCACCGTGCACGACGTGCGGTTCCCGACCGCCGCCAGCGGCGACGGCTCCGACGCGATCAACCGGGGCGACTACTCGGCCACCTACGTGGAGCTGCACACCGACGACGGGCCGACCGGCGCCGGGTTCACCTTCACCAACGGACGCGGCAACGAGATCACCTGCGCCGCCGTGCAGGCCCTCGCCCACCACGTGCGGGGACGCACGGTGGAGGAGATCACCGCCGAGCCGGTGGCGTTCTGGCGCTCGCTCGTCGCCGACGTGCAGTTGCGCTGGCTCGGCCCGGAGAAGGGGGTCATCCACATGGCCACCGGCGCGCTGGTCAACGCGGTGTGGGACCTGCGCGCCAAGCTCGCCGGCAAGCCGATGTGGCGCTACCTGGCCGAGCTGTCCACCGAGGAGCTGGTGGCCAACGTCGACTTCCGGCACATCACCGACGCGCTCACCCCGGACGACGCCGCCGCCATCCTGGACAAGGGACGCGACGGGCTCGCCGACCGGCTGGCCCTGCTGGAGCGGGACGGCTTCCCCTCGTACACCACCTCGGTGGGCTGGCTGGGCTACCCCGACGACAAGGTCCGGGCGCTGACCCGGGACGCGTACGCGCAGGGGTGGCGGGCGATGAAGATGAAGGTCGGCGGCCCGCCCGAGGACGACCTGCGGCGGGCCCGGATCATCCGGGCCGAGATCGGCCCGGACGCGCTGCTGATGATGGACGCCAACCAGGTGTGGGACGTCGACGAGGCGATCACCAACATGACGGCGCTGGCCGAGGTCGACCCGTACTGGATCGAGGAGCCGACGCACGCCGACGACGTCCTGGGTCACGCCCGCATCGCCCGCGCGGTGACCGAGCTGACCGGCGGCCGGTGTCGGGTCGCCACCGGCGAGGTGGCCGCCAACAAGGTCATCTTCAAGCAGTTGTTGCAGGCCGAGGCGATCGGCGTGATGCAGATCGACGCCTGCCGGGTGGCCGGGGTCAACGAGGTGCTCGCCGAGATCCTGCTGGCCGCCAAGTTCGGCGTCCCCATCTGCCCGCACGCGGGCGGCGTCGGACTCTGCGAGTACGTCCAGCACCTGGCGATCTTCGACTACCTGCGGGTGGGCACCAGCCTGGAGGGCCGGATGGTGGAGTACGTCGACCACCTGCACGAACACTTCGTCGACCCGGTACGCACCCGCGACGGGCGATACCTGCTGCCGACCGAGCCGGGCTACAGCGCCACCATGCGTCCGGAGTCGATCGCCACCTTCCGTTTCCCGGACGGCCCGACGTGGCGGTGACCGTGGGCGCGTCCCGGCTGGACCTGGGGGCCCTGCGCCGGCTGCCGGCGCAGTCCCGTCCGCTGGTCCGCCCGGGCACCGTGCCGGCCGGCGTGGTGCACCTCGGGCTCGGCGCGTTCCACCGCGCCCACCAGGCCGTCTACACCGAGCAGGCGCTCGCGGCGGCCGGCGGCGACTGGGGCATCGTCGGTGTCGCGCCGCGCAACGCCGACCTGGTGCGGACGCTGACCGCGCAGGACAACCTGTTCAGCGTGAGTACGCTCTCCGCCGCCGACGAGCACACCCGGGTGATCGGGGCGCTGGCCGACGTCCGGCTGGCCGCCGCCGACCCGGGCGCGATCGTGGCGTTGCTGGCCGACCCGGCGATCCGGGTGGTGACGCTGACGGTGACCGAGAAGGCGTACCAACTGGACCCGGCGGCCGGAACGCTGCGCCCCGATCCCGAGCTGGTCGCCGACCTGACCAGCGACCGGCCACCGGCCACCGTGCCGGGGCTGCTGGTGCGCGGCCTGCTGGCCCGGGCCGCCGCCGACGCCGGACCGATCGCGCTGGTCAGCTGTGACAACCTGCCCGCCAACGGTCGCCGGCTGCGCGGCCTGGTCACCCAGGCCCTGGTGTACGCGGGCGCCGGGCAGACCGCGCTGGACTGGGTCCAGGACCAGGTCGGCTTCCCCGGCACCATGGTCGACCGGATCGTGCCGGCCAGCACCGCGCAGACCCTGGAGGCGGCCCGCCGGGCACTCGGCGTCGAGGACCTGGCGGCGGTGGCGGCCGAGCCGTACACCCAGTGGGTGATCGAGGACGACTTCCCCGGCGGACGGCCGGCCTGGGACCGCGCCGGTGCGGTGCTCTGCGACGACGCCGGCCCGTGGGAGCGGCTGAAGCTGCGCGGGCTCAACGGGGTGCACTCGGCCGCCGCGTACCTCGGTGCGCTCGCCGGGTGCGAGACGATCGCCGACGCGCTCGCCCTGCCGCACCTGGCCACGGTGCTGCGTCGGCTGATCGCCGAGGACGTGGCGGCCAGCTTCACCCCGCCCGACGGCGTCGACGTGGTCGACTACGGCGAGCAGGTGCTGGCCCGCTTCGGCAACCCGGCGATCCGGCACCGCACCCTCCAGGTGGCGATGGACGGGTCGCAGAAGCTGCCGCAGCGGATCCTGCACACCATCGCCGACCTGCGCGCCTCCGGCCGGTCCGCCCGGTGGGCGGCGCTGGTCGTGGCCGCCTGGATCCGGTTCGCCCAGGGCACCGCCGACGACGGGCGCACGCTGCCGCTGGACGACCCGCTGGCGGAACGGATCCGTACCGCCCTGGCCGCCGCGCCGCAGACCCCGGCCGGCGCCGTCGACGCGGTCCTCGCCCTCGACGAGGTCGTCCCGCCCGAGGTGGCCGCCGACGCGCAGGTCCGCGCCGACGTCACCGCCTGGCTGACCGACCTGCACCGGCACGGCGTCCCCGCCACCCTGGCCGGCGCCGCATGAGTGAAAGGAAGGGCACCTTCTTAACGCCTGCGGTAGAGCAGGGGTCCCCTGCTAACACCCCGGCACCCGCCGCGACGACAGCCGTGCCACGGGTCGCGCTGATCGGGGCGAACGGGCACGGGCGCTGGCACCGGCGGGTGCTCGGCCCGCTGCACGAGGCCGGACGGCTGCGGCTGGTCGCGCTGGTGGACACCCGGCCGTTGGAGGACGAGCCGGCCGCGCCGGTACCCTCCGACGCCCGGGTCTTCACCGACCACCGCGCCATGCTCTCCGCCGTCACTCCGGACGTGGTGGTGATCTGTACTCCGCCGCACACCCACCTGCCGATCGCCCGGGACGCGCTGGCCGCCGGGGCCGACCTGCTGCTGGAGAAGCCGCCGGTGCTCTGCACCGCCGAGCACGAGGAGTTGGCCGGTGCGCTGGCCAGCACCGGCCGGGTGGCGCAGGTCGGCTTCCAGGCGCTCGGGTCGGCCGCACTGACCGCGCTGACCGACGCGGTGAGCGCCGGCCGAGTGGGTACGGTCACCGGCATCGCCACCGTCGCCGCCTGGCAGCGTCCGGACGCGTACTACGCCCGCTCCCCGTGGGCCGGTCGACGGACGCTGGACGGACGACCGGTGCTCGACGGCGCGCTGGCCAACCCGCTGGCGCACGCGGTGATGCAGTGCCTGGCGGTGGCCGAGGCGGTCACCGGTGGGCCGGTGGAGCCCGTCGCCATCGAGGTCGAGCGTTACCGGGTCCGGCCGATCGAGGTCGACGACACCGCCGTGCTGCGGGTACGCCTGCGGCACGGCCCGCCGATCGTGGCCGCGGTGACACTGGCCGGGGAGGACTTCGTACCCGGCGAGGTGATCGTGACCGGGGACGCCGGACGGGCCGTGCTGGAATACCCGACCGACCGCCTGCTGCTGCCCGGCGAGGCGCAGGCACGCGAGGTGCCGGGCCGGCGGGGCCTGTTGGAGAACCTGCTCGACCACCGGACCGATCCCCTGGTGCCGTTGATCGCGCCGCTGGCCCGGACCGCCCCGTTCACCGCGGTGCTGACCGCGCTCCAGGCGGCGCCCGAGCCGACGTTGCTCGGCGGCGGCTGGGTGGAGACGGTCGGTGATGGGCCGCAGCGGGTGCGAGTCGTTCCGGGCGTCAACGACGTGCTGCGTCGGGCCGCCGAGAGCGGCGCGTTGCCGACCGAGCTGGGTGTGCCGTGGGCGGCCGCCCCATGGCGGACCGATCCGACCGGAGCAAAATAGGAGGACACCGCAACGCCACTGCAACATCGCCGGTCCGATCAGGACCAAGCACCCCGCGATGACCAGCGGTTTCCCGACCGGGACAGGTCGGGACGATGTCGGCCGAAAGCATTTTCTGCAACAAAACTGCACATCATTAATATTGACCCCAATAAAAACACAACCGTAACCTTCGTCACATAGAGAAACAACGACGAGGGAACGGGACGAGCTGATGCGCAGAATTGCCGCCGGTGCGGCATTGATCATTCTCACCCTGACCGCCGCGCCCACCCCGGCGGCGGCACACCCCGGCCCGACGGGCGGCGCGGACACCCTGTCCGCACTGGCCCGGCAGATCGGCCGGCAGGCACTGCCGACGAACGACGGCTGGGCGGCGGCCGGGCCGGGCACCACCGGTGGCTCCACCGCCACCGCCGACCAGGTCCACGTGGTCGACAGTCGCCAGGGCCTGGTCGCCGCGCTCGGCGGGAACAACGCCACCAACGCGACCAACACCACCCCGAAGATCATTTACGTCAAGGGCGAGATCGACGGGTTCGAGGACGCCGTCGGACGGCTGCTCGACTGCACCGACCTGGCCGACCCCGGGTACTCGCTGGAGGCGTACCTGGCCGCGTACGACCCGGCGGTGTGGGGTCGGGTCGCGCCGAGCGGGCCGGTGGAGGAGGCCCGGGTCCGGTCGGTGACCAACCAGACCCGGCAGACCCAGATCAACGTCGGCCCGAACACCACCATCGTCGGGCTGCGCGGGGCGCGACTGACCGGCCTCACCCTGATGATCGACCGGGCGCCCAACGTCATCGTCCGCAACATCACCTTCGACGACGCCCGGGACTGCTTCCCCGCCTGGTCACCCACCGACGGCGAGACGGGCAACTGGAACTCCCAGTACGACCTGGTCTCGGTCCGCCGCAGCGAGAACGTCTGGATCGACCACAACACGTTCACCGACGGCGACAACCCCGACAGCAACCAGCCGATCCACTTCGGACGGCCGTACCAGGTGCACGACGGCGCGCTGGACATCACCCACACGGCCAGCCTGGTCACCGCCTCCTGGAACCGGTTCGACGGGCGGGACAAGCTGATGCTGATCGGCTCGTCCAACACCGTCGGCCCGGACGTCGGCCGGCTCAACGTCACCCTGCACCACAACCTGTTCGACGAGGGTCTCCAGCGGCTGCCCCGGGTCCGCTTCGGGCAGGTCGACCTCTACAACAACCAGTACCGGCTGGCCGGCGACGGTTTCGAGTACGCCATCGGAGTCGGCGTGCAGTCCGCCGTGTACGCGGAGAACAACCACTTCACCCTCGGCGCCGGCATCACCGCCGCCGACCTGCTCTACGACTGGAGCGGCACCGCGATCACCACCCGGGGCAACTGGGTGAAGGCGGCCGGCAAGCTACCCCGCCCGGTGGACCTGGTGGCCGCGTACAACGCCGCACACGACCCCGACCTGTCGCCCGACGCCGGCTGGACGCCGACGCTGCGGCACGGTCCGGTCCTCCCGGCACCGCTGGTGCCCCTCGTCGTCGGCCCGCTCGCCGGTGCCGACCGCCTGCCGCTCTGACCGTCCCTCAGGCGACCCGGCGACCACACCCGGCTGTAGCAGTACCACCACCGATAGCACGGAAGGTAGGCAAGGAATGAGACGAACAGTCGCACTGCGACTCCTCGCGGGGCTGTCCGCGACGGCCGTGGGCGCCGCGGTCTGCGTGACCCTGGTGACCCCCCAGGCATCGGCCGCCGTCGGCAGCGCCACCGGCTTCGCCACCCGCAACGGGGGCACCACCGGCGGCGCGGGCGGTCAGACGGTACGCGCCACCACCGGCACCCAGATCCACGCGGCCCTGTGCAACCGGGCCAGCAGCAGCACCCCGATCACCATCCAGGTGGAGGGGACCATCAACCACGGCAACACCACCAAGGTGTCCGGGTCGAGCTGCAACACCGCCGCCGACGTGATCGAGCTCAAGCAGATCAGCAACGTCACCATCCTCGGGGTGGGCAACGGTGCCGTCTTCGACCAACTCGGCATCCACATCCGCGAGGCCCGCAACATCATCATCCAGAACGTGACGGTGCGGAACGTCAAGAAGTCCGGCTCGCCCACCTCCAACGGCGGTGACGCGATCGGCATGGAGAGCGGCGTCCGCAACGTCTGGGTCGACCACGTCACCCTGGAGGCGTCCGGCGGCGAGTCGGAGGGCTTCGACGGCCTCTTCGACATGAAGAACGACACCCAGTACGTGACGCTGTCGTACAGCATCCTGCGCAACTCGGGTCGTGGCGGCCTGATCGGCTCCAGCGAGAGCGACCGCTCGAACGGCTTCGTCACGTACCACAACAACCTGTACGAGAACATCGACTCGCGGGTGCCCCTGCTGCGCGGCGGGCAGGCCCACATCTACAACAACCACTACCTGCGGATCAACGAGTCCGGCATCAACTCACGGGCCGGCGGCCAGGCCAAGGTGGAGAACAACTACTTCCAGAACGCCAAGGACGTGCTCGGCACGTTCTACACCAGCGAGGCCGGCTACTGGCAGGTCAGCGGCAACACCTTCGACAACGTCACCTGGTCGGCCCGCAGCGGCGACAACAACCCCGCCGGCCCCAACCCGACGTCCAACACCAGCGTCAGCATCCCCTACTCGTACCGGATGGATGCGGCGAGCTGCGTGCCGAACATCGTCCGGGACACGGCCGGCGCCAACAAGGGCATCCGGACGTCGAACGGCAACTGCACGCCGACGAACCCGACGACCGGCCCGACCCCCGGACCGACCACCCCCACCCCGGGACCGACCAACAGCCCCACCCCCGGGCCGACGAACCCGCCGAGCGGCACCAACCTGAGCATCGGTGCCGGCTCCGACGGTTCCAGCAAGGCCAGCGGCACCAGCTACGGCGACGTCCGGGACGGCAACATGAGCACCGCCTGGTCGCCGTCGGGCGCGACGGGTTCCATCTCGATCAAGTGGGACTCCGCCAAGACGATCTCCCGGGTGAACATCCGTGAGGCGTCCGGCTCCGTGGGCAACATCCGGGGCTGGCGTCTGATCAACCACGGCAACGGGGCGGTACTCGCCTCCGGCACCACCGCCGGTGTGATCAGCTTCGCCTCGACCTCGCTCAGCAAGGTCACCTTCGAGATCACCAGTTCCAGCGGTACCCCGAGGGTCGCCGAGTTCGAGACGTACGCCTGACAACCGACCGCCAGGTGGGCGGGAGCCGTCGACGGCTCCCGCCCACCGCCGTGTGCGTCGCCGATCGGTGGTGCGCGTCGGCGCGACCGTCGAGTTGCCGCAGATCGGGGCACGCGGGCGGCCGGGCGGGACGGCGTACGGCAGAATCGGCGGGCGATGCGCGCGGCGACGATCCTCACCGCTCTCGCCGACCTGGCTCCGGCCGGTGCGGAGCGGGTGTTCGACGTGTCCGGGACCGGGCGTCCGCTGATCTGGTTGCCCGAGCCGCACCGGGGTCCGCGTACCGCCCGACTGGACCGGCTGGCGGCGCTGGACGCACTGCACCGCGACGAGCGGATCCTGCGGCTGGGCCTGGCGTTCCTGGTCGGCGGCGTCGACGTGGCGGGGACACGGCGTCGGGTCCGGCTGCCGCTGCTGGCCCAACCGGTACGCCTGGAACGCGGGCGGCGCGCCTACCGGGTGCTTCCCGCCGGTGACCTCGAACTGACCTCGCTGATCGAGGATCGGGACCTCGCCGCCCGACTGGAGGCCGCGCCGGGGCTCGCCGGTCCCGGCTGGTTGACCACGCCCGGCACCGCCGCCTGGGTGACCACGGCGGCCCAAGCCGCCGGCCTGACGGTCGACCGGGTCGTGCCGAGGCCACCGCGTCGCCTCGACGAGACGACCCTGACCGGGGTGGCCGCAGCGGCGCTGTTCGTCACCCGGGACGTGTTCGCCGGCCGACTACGGGACACCCTACTGAACTGGGCGGGCCGCCCCGGACTGGCCGAGACGGCCCTGACCCGGATCTACCTCGGCCCGGCCGGAACGCCCGATGGCACGCCGGACGGCACCGGCACCGAGAGCAGCAGCGGCGGCGGCATCAGCAGCGACGGCGGCATCCGCAGCGGCAGCGGCAGGACCGACGAGCGCACCGGCGGTGGGGCGGACGGGGACGACGTACTGTCGCCGCTGGCGCTGAACGAGGCGCAGCGGGACGTGGTCCGGCGGACCCGGACCGAGGCGGTGGTGGTGGTCTCCGGCGCGCCCGGCAACGGCAAGAGTCACGCCCTGGTCGCCGCTGCCCTGGACACCGTGGGCCGGGGCGGGTCGGTGCTGGTGGCGACGCAGTCCGCGCACGCCGCAGAGGTGCTCGGCGAGCTGCTGCGGCGGCATCCCGGCCCGCCCCCGGTCCTCTTCGGCGACGCCGAGCGACGGGAGACCGTCGCCGCCGACCTCGCCGGTGGCATCGCGGTCGGAGTGGACGACGCCCAGTTGCGGGACGACGACGCCGCCGTGGCCGCCGCCCGGGACCGGGTGAGCGCCGTCCGGTCCGGCATCAGCGCGGCGTTGGAGCAGGAACGGCTCGCCGCCACCCTGCCCGGCTGGCAGCCGCTGCTGCCGGCGCTGGGCCACGACGCTCCGGGGGTCTTCACGCCGGACGCCGACCTCGCCGCGATCCGGAGGGCCCTGGCCGACACGGACCGGGCGGGTACCGGCTGGTGGTCCCGGCTGCGTCGGGCCCGGGCCGCCCGGCGGCTCCAGCGGCTGACCGGCGCCGGTCCCGAGCTACCCGCCGAACGGCTGCGGGCAGCGGTGGAGGCCGCCGAGGCGGTACGGGCGGCGGCGCGACTGCCGGCGGAGGGCGGCACCGACCTGTCGGCCGCCTGGTCGGTGCTGGCCGAGGCGGACGCCGCGCTCGCCGAGGCGGTCGGCACCGCGCTGCGACACCAGGTCACCAGCGCGCGACGGTGGACCGGCGACGCCCGTCGAGCCGCCGGTGCTCTCGGCACCGCGCTGCGGGCCGGTCGCAACCGTCGCCGCGAGATGCTCGCCGGGCTGGACGCCGAGGCACTGGTCCGGGCCCTGCCACTCTGGGTCGGCACGGTGGCCGACGTGGAGGATCTGCTGCCCCCGGTGTCCGGCATGTTCGATCTCATCGTGCTGGACGAGGCGGCGCACGTCGACCAGTTGCGGGCCGCCCCGGTGCTGGCCCGGGCCCGACACGCCCTGGTCGCCGGTGACCCGCGCCAGTTGCGGTTCGTCTCCTTCGTCTCCGACGAGGACGTGACCGCCACCCTGCACCGGCACGGGCTGGACCGCTTCGCCGACCGGTTGGACGTACGCCGGTCCAGCGCCTTCGACCTGGCGGCCGGTGCCGCACCGGTCACCTGGCTCGGCGAGCACTACCGGTCCACGCCGCACCTGATCGGCTTCTCCGCGCGGCGGTTCTATGCCGACCGGCTCAAGCTGGTCACCCGGCACCCCCGCACCGAGCGCACCGACGCCATCGACGTGCTGACCACCGCCGACGCCGCTGTGGTGGACGGCGTCAACCGGGCCGAGGTGGACGCCGTACTCGATCTGGTCGGGAAGCTCGCCACCCAGCCACCCGGCGGCGGCATCGCGGTGATCAGCCCGTTCCGCGCGCAGGCCGACGCGGTGGAGGCGGCGTTGCTCTCGGCGTACGACGTCGACGAGATCGAACGGCTCGGCCTGCGCTCCGGGACGGTGCACGCCTTCCAGGGCAGCGAGGCCGACGTGGTGATCGTCTCGCTGGGCCTGGTCGACGACGACCCGCCGGGCCGGCACCGCTTCCTGGCCGACCCGAACCTGTTCAACGTCATGGTCACCCGGGCCCGGAAGCAGCTCACGGTGGTCACCTCGCTGTGCTCCCCCGACGGCATCGTCGCCGACTACCTCCGGTACGCCGCCCAGCCGCCGGCGTCCACCATTGCCGACGCATCCGCGTCCGAGCCGTGGGCCCGCGCCCTCGCCGACGAACTCGACCGGATCGGCGTGCCGGTACGGCCCGGCTACCCGGTCGGCCGCTGGCGGATCGACCTCTGCGTCGGCGCCGACGCGGACGCGGTCGGGGTAATCTGCGGTGTGCACCCGGACGGAGTGGCCGCCCACGTGGAGCGGCACCGCACCCTGGCCCGTGCCGGGTGGCGCCTGCACGACGTGTTCGCCAGCCGCTGGTCCGACGACCCGATCCGCGCCGCCCTCGACCTCACCGCCCGAATCACGAAGGTTCGATAGCGCGAATCCCGTACGACGGAGCGACCGTAGACCGATTTCCGTCACCCCTTCGGCGCCCGGCGGGTGGTATTGATGTAGCTGGAAATCCTCGGAGCGAGGGGCATCAGCGTGAGCAACGAGTTCTCCTCTCGGCGGCAGACCATCACCGCTCTGGCACTCGGCCTGTTCCTGGCGCTGACCGGCGTGTTCCTGACGTACGCGTTCACGCCGTTGTTCAAGCAACGCGAGGATGACGCGACCGACCCGTTGGTGCTGGGCGAGGCACCGTTCCACGTCAATGTCCGGGAGGCATACCACGAGGCCGATGACGGTACGAGGTGGGTGTTCCCGGAGAAGCTGCCGATCCAGGCGTTCTCGTTCTACTACGAGCGACCTGTGGGGCAGCCGACTCCTGATCTCGAGCAGCGGCTCACCTGGACCAGCCAGGGCCTCACCAAGCTGGGTGGCATGCGGGTCGGCGAGAGCTGCAGCCCCGAGTGCGTCTCCGTGTCGCGCTACCGGATCACGTTGACCGGCAACCGGAAGCAACCAGTGCACATCGACTCGATGCGGGCCGTCATACGCGCGGAGCAGCCCGCGCCGAACGGCACGTTGCTGACGATTCCACCACAGGGCGGCGGGCCCGTCGACGTGGTCTACATCGACCTGGACTCGGCCGACCGGAATGCTGTCACCGTCGACAAGAGAGGCAAGCCAACCGACCGGAACTTCACCGACGTGGAGAACCGTTTCGCCGCCGAGGGGGAACCACTGGTCTTCGAGGTGATCGGCGCGACTGGTCGGCCAGTGCTCTACGAGTGGGAACTGGTGCTCGAGGTGACCCAGGACGGCCGCAGGGAGACGATGGTCGTGGACATGGGATCGGGGAAGGCACTGCGCACCATCGGCTGGCTCGAGGTGCCGGAGTACGGCGCCAGGTACGGCAGCGATCTCGGCGTGAATCCGAAGATCATCGAACTGAACTAGCCGTCACCGCTGTTACGGGCGGCCCGCGTAGTGCAGAAACGCGACCTCCTGCCGGAGTGGTTCGGCGTTGCCCTGCACGTCGAGAGGCCGGATGACCTGGACCGTCCAGAACGGATCTGCCTCGACGAACAGCGGCTCCTGCAGCCTCTGCACGAGGAGGCCATGGGTCCCGCAGTGATATCGCGCCGTGAACTCCTCGGGCAGCGGCGGGTGCGGGCCACCCCACCGCATGGTGCACCTGGTGCCGTCCCGAAGCTCGATCACCAGTGGTTGGCGCTGACCGGCCGGGAGCGGCTCGATCCGGCCAGGTGGCTCCCGCACCGTGTGTCGGCGCAGTTCGTTGCTACCGGGCAGTCCGCAGAGCACCGTCTCACGGCTCGCCTCGACCCAGCAGGCATGCGCACCGAGCACGAAGGGGTAGCAGGACACGATGTCCGGCGCGGTGGCCGAGTACGCGGGAAAGCAATCGTCCAGCTGGTGCCTCTCGCCGGCCTCGGTGACGTGAAAGCCGTCAGCAGCCGCGCCGTCGGCATCCACCGGCACGAACGTGACCATCGCGGTACGCTCAGCTGCCCTGGCGGTCGACGTACTCAACTCGGCGCATGCTGCTTTCCCGGTCGTATCCTCCAGGCTGGACGTGGTCACGCACACCACGTCGTCCGGCCCCTGCTCCAATGGTGTGCAGACCTCGACTCCGGCCCCCTCGCGGCAACCCCAGTACAACAGGACCACGCCGCTCGAGATCACCCCGGTCAGCGATATCGCCCGCAGCGGCTCGTCCGGCTCCTGTGTGACCCGGACGACGGGCAGGCACTCGCCCAGCGCCGCCGTCTTCACGCAGCGGTCCTCCTGCTTGCCCTGCACGGAGACCTCGGCGGCGACGGAACTGAACACCAGCCGCACGGTACGGCTCTCCGATCGCGAGCCGTCACGCAGAAACCACACACCGAGCGTGCCCGCGGCGCCGACGACAGCGGCGATGGCGAGCGGCAACATGAAGCGTCGAGCTTTGGCCATCTGGTACGCGACAGTCGAACTGCCGCCACCTCCCCTCGTCCGCCGGTCCGGAGGGTCCGTACGAGCATAGGACAACTCAGGCGTGCGGCGCGGGGGCCAGAAGTTCGAAGGTGCGTCGATCCGGGATTCACCGAAGTCGGCGGCTGGCCAGGATGGCGAGGGTTTCTCGGCGTACGGCCTCCGGCTCGAATACGAGCCGACGACGGGCGAAGCGGACGACCAGGATGCCGAGAGCTGCCAGTTGGGCGTCGCGACGCAGGTCGACCTCGCGCTGTCGTGGGTCACCGTGGGTGGTGGCGCCGTCGAGTTCGATGTTGACGCGTTCCGGTTCGGCGTAAAGGTCGAGGTAGACGTTGCGCCGACCGAGCCGGACGCGCACCTGCCGCTGGAACGCCGGCATTCCCGGGCCGGTGAAGACCCGCTCGTGTCCCCAGATCTCCAGCGGACTGCGGCAGCCATCGGCCAGGCGGGCGAGCAGCGTTTCGAGCACTGCTCGACCCGGCACCCGCGTCGTGTCGTCGAGTGTCCCTCGCAACCGCCCTGGCGTGGTCAGCCGTTCGTTGACCGCCCTGATCATCGGCGTCCGTTGCTCGCCCGGGGAGAGCATCGGCCAGGAGTCGACGAGGGCACGCTCGACGGTGGTCACCAGCAGTCCCCGTCGTACCAGCACCGACGGTGGGACGACGGTGAAGTGGCGTCGTCGGTGGACCTGGACTCCGGGCCAGTTTCGTAGGCCGCTGGAGGCTGGCGTGCTCACGTGCAGCAGGTCCCCGGGCAGTTGTGCACGCAACCCCCAGACGTCGAGGGCGGTGAGGTGGCTGAGCGCGCCACGTTCGCGTATCCAGGCAGCGACCGCTCGGCGGCCGAGGTCCGGGCCGATCCGGCCGAGCGGCGAGGTGTACGCCCGCCTGCCCTGCTCGTCGAGCAGGTGCGTTGCCGCGAACACCTCGGGCAGTACCCGCACCAGCTCACCGTTGGTGCACGCCCGTTGCAGGATCCACTCCGGCACGACCTGCTCGGCGACGGACCGGGTCACCAGGCCGCGCCCGCGCTCCACCAGTTCCGCCAGCACCACGTCCACGCCCCGACCGTGCCACCCAGCCCCCAGCTCACGCAGCCACGCCCCCCGGTACCTGTGGACGGATGCCCCCCTGTGGACAACCCCCACCCCCGGCCCTCCATCTGCTATGGCGGCCGGGAATGGGCCTCGGCTTATCGTGGCAGTGTGGCTGTTCCCGCAGCGGCGTGTCGAACAGCCACACTGCCACGATAAGAAGGCAGCGGCGGCGCGCCGGGGCGGGTCGGCGGACTGGTGGTCCCCTACCGGCCGGGGCGATCGGTTATAAGAGACGGATGGAATTGCCACCGTATCTGGTCACCATGCCGATGCACGCGATCACCGAGATGCACGGCGAGGCCGGTCTGCGGGAGCGGTTCCGGCTGGAGATCAAGGTCTTCGACGAGGATCATCAGCAGCGCCTCGACGAGGCGTTGGCACTGGCCTCGCGGCTGCACCGGGACGACCGACGATCCCGCGAGCCGTACGTCAACCACCTGCTCCGGGTGGCCATCCGGATGATGCACTACTACGAGGTACGCGACGTCGACGTGATCGTCGCCGGGCTGCTCCACGACGCCGTGGAGGACCACCCGGCCGAACTGGCCGGGTCCGAAGAACCGAACGGTTCCGAAGAACCGAACGGTTCCGAAGAACCGAACGGTTCTGAGCCAGGAGAACCGAGTGCGTCCGAGGCAGGAGGACCGAGGAAACCCGACGCGGACGAGCAGATCGGCGCAGCACTGGAGGTGCTCGCGAAGCGGTTCGGGTCCCGGGTGGCGCGGCTGGTGGCGGCGGTGACGAATCCGCCGTGGGATCCGGGGCGGGACCGCAACGAGCAGTACCACGAGCACGTCGCCGCCTGCCTGGAGCGGGAGCCGTGGGCGCGGGTCATCAAGATCTCCGACTTCACGGACAACGGTGTGGGCGTGATCCATTCGGTCGGGCCGAAGGTCGAGTCGTTGGCGCGGAAGTACCGGCCGCTGGTGCCGGTCTACCGTGATCTCGTCACCCGCACGGACACTCCGCTCTCCCCTGCCGTGCGGCGGCACATCCTCGATCAGCTAGACCTGGCCGAGGAGCGCTTCAGCGCCATCCTCGACCAACCTGCCCACCCGGCCTGACCGGGCACAACCAACCCGGGCAACCAACCCCGGGCGACCAACGCCGGTCAGGTGGCGCCGTCGGCCAAGTTTCGGGCCTCGGCGGCCTGGATCTCGGCGGCGCGGCGTTGGTACTCGGCGATCAGCGCCAGCTCCTCGGTGCGGTACTCGGCGTTCAGTTCGCCGAGTCGGGTCATCATGCCGATGAACAGGCGGCCGATCCGGGCGATGCCCTCCTCGGTGGCGACGATGGCGACCTTGCGGCCGTCGCGGGGGTGGGGTTCGCGGGTGACGAAGCCCTTGCTCTCCAGCCGGTCGAGGACGTCGCTGATCGAGTTCTTGGCCAGGCCGGTCTGCTCGGCCAGCTCGCTCACCGACGGATGACCGTGCCGCTGGACGAGTTCGAGGACCTTCTCCTCGGTCGGGCCGAGGCCGACCCGCCGGGACAGGTTCGTGTGGAACAGCACCATCGCCGTGCTGAGCAGGCGGCCGGAGTCGGCCAACGCGCCCAGCGCCTCGGCTCGGGCCGGCTCTTCCTGCGTTGACCCGCTCATGGCACCATGCTAACTTCCAATCGTTCGTTCGGTCGAACGAAACATTTTAACGGGGGCTTGATCATGAGAATTCTTGTCGTCGGCGGGGGGATCGCCGGTTCGACGCTTGCCGTCGCGCTGCGGCAGGCCGGGTTCGACCCACTGGTGGCGGAGGCTCGCCACAGCCGGGACGCGCTGGGCGGGGCGTTCCTGACGCTGGCGCCCAATGGGGTGAACGCGCTGCGGGCGATCGGGCTCGGCGACGTGCCCAGCGCCGCCGAGGGCTTCGAGGTGTCGGGGCTGGACATGCACAACGCCCGGGGCCGGCGCATCGCGGAGCTGGCCGGGGAGCACGACCTCGACCGGTACGGTGCGCGGGGGGTCGTGCTCCGGCGGGCCCGGCTGCACGCCGAACTCACCCGGCGCGCCCAGGCGGCCGGCGCCCGCTACCGTTTCGGCGCGCGCCTGGTCGACCTGCGCCACCACGCGGCCGGGGTCACCGCCGTCTTCGCCGATGACGAGGCCGTCGAGGTCGACGCGGTGATCGGTGCCGACGGGATCTGGTCCACGGTACGCCGGCTGACCTGGCCTGACGCGCCCCGACCGAGGTACACCGGCATCGTGGACTGCGGCGGCTGGACGACGGTCGACCTGCCCGACACCAGCCGCCAGCAGATGTACTTCGGCCACCGGGCGTTCTTCGGCTTCGTGGTGCGGGACTCGCTCGCCTACTGGTTCACCAACGTGCCCCGGCGCGACGAGCCGGAGCGCACCGAGTTCGACAACCTCGACCACCAGGACTGGATGACGAGGATCCGGGAGCTGCACGCCGAGGATCCGGCGCCGGTCCGGGCCGTGCTCGGCGCGGCGAACCGCTCGCTCGGCGCCTGGCCGCTCTACGACCTGCCGGACCTGCCTGCCTGGCACACGAGCACCGTCTGCCTGGTCGGTGACGCCGCGCACGCGGTCAGCCCGTCCACCGGCCAGGGGGCGAGCCTGGCCATCGAGGACGCGGTGGTGCTGGCCCGCCGCCTGGGCGAGGGGCATCGGCCGGAGACCGCCTTCGCCGGCTTCGTGGCCGAACGCAAGACCCGCGCCGAGAAGATCGTGCGGTTCGGCCGGCAGATCGGCGACCGCAAGGCCAGTTCCGCCGCCGGCAGCCTCTTCCGCGACCTCACCCTGGGCTTCTTCCTTCGGATGGGCGCCAAGGCCGCCCGCGAGCAGTACGCCTATCGCGTCCCGCAGCGGCCGGACTCCCCGTACGGTCCGGGGGCGACGCGTGCCTGAGCCCTCGACCCGCATGACCGTGTTCAACCGGATCGTGCGGGTGCTGCTCGTCGTCGGGGTCGTCGGGCACGCCGCCCTGGCCTGCCTGCAACCCTTCCTGGCCGGTTGGAGCCTGGACGGGGACGGCACGGCGCTGCTGCTGCACGGCGCGAACGGCGGCGTCATCGTCTCGTTGTCGATGGCGTTGATCCCGCTGGGTGTGCTGTGGTGGCGTCCGGGCGGCGGCACCCTCTGGGCACCCGTGCTGGCGCTGCTGCTCTTCGCCGCCGAGACCTTCCAGCTCGGCATGGGGTACGCCGACATCCTGGTGATCCACGTGCCACTCGGCGTCGGCATCCTCCTCGGTTCGCTGCTGCTCTGCGGCATCACCCTGTTCCGACGCCCGCGCCCCACCGCACGCGCCGCCGCCCTCACCGCCGATGTGTCCACGAACGCCCGACCCGCCGAGACCCGGCCGACCGAGGCCCGGCCCGCGAACGCCCACCCCGGCGACGTTCCGCACGCCACGACCCGGCCCACCCACGACCCACCGACCGTGATCCGAACCACCGACGGCCGGACAGAGCGAAAGGCGCTGTCGTGAGCCGCCCCTCCCCCGGCATGAGCCGCCGCGCGCTGTTGCGGCTCGGCGCGCTCGGGGTCGGTGCGGGCGCGATCGCCTCGGTCACCGGCTGCGACATCTTCGAGCCACGGGGGCCGATCGACACCTCCGGCACGGTCGACTTCCGCAACCCGCTGCGCATTCCCGAGTTGGCCCGACCGACCCGGCAGGGCGGCGTCACCGTCTTCGACCTCACCGCCCAGGCCGGTCGTACCGCCCTGGTGCCCGGCGGCGACGCGGAGACCTGGGGGATCAACGGGCCACTGCTCGGTCCCACGCTGCGGGCCCGGCGCGGCGAGACGGTGCGGATCGATTTCACCAACCGGCTCGACGAGGCGACCACGCTGCACTGGCACGGTATGCACCTGCCCGCCGCCGCCGACGGTGGACCGCACCAGATGGTGCCGCCCGGTGGTGTCTGGTCACCGTCGTGGCGGGTCGACCAGCCGGCCGCGACGCTGTGGTATCACCCGCATCCGCACGGGAAGACCGAACGGCACGTCTACCGGGGCATGGGTGGGCTGTTCATCGTGGACGACGACGAGGAGTCCGCGCTGGACCTGCCCCGGGAGTACGGAGTCGACGACATCCCGGTCATCGTTCAGGACAAGACCTTCGACGCGAAGGGTCGCCTCCTGGAGACGTCCCGGCGCGACAACGGCATGGTCGGCGACACGATCCTGGTCAACGGTACGGTCGGGCCGGTGCTCGACGTCACCGCCGAGCGCACCCGGTTGCGGCTGCTCAACGCCTCGACCGCGCGCAGCTACTCGCTCGGGTTCGCCGACGGTCGCGGCTTCGCCGTGATCGCCAGCGACGGCGGACTGCTCCGCGCGCCCGTCGAGAGGACGCGTGTCCTGCTCACTCCGGGTGAACGGGTGGAGGTCGTCGTCACGATGGCGGCGGGTGAGACGACGACGCTGCGGTCGTACCCGCAGCAGCTCGGTCTGGCGACGGGCCGGGAGCGCAGCGTCGGTGCGGCCGACATGTTGGACGTCCTGCTACTGCGGGCGGCGACCCGGCTGACGCCGGCGGCGGTGCTGCCGACGGGGCTGGCGCGCCTCGACGCGCTGGACGCGTCCTCGGCCGTCGCGACCCGGCAGTTCGAGCTGCGCAACAACCTGATCAACCGCCAGGCGATGGACATGAACCGGATCGACACCGTGGTCACGGTGGACACCACCGAGGTCTGGGAGGTCTGGAACGGCCACCACCAGCCGCACAACTTCCACGTGCACGACGTGCAGTTCCAGGTGCTCAGCGTGGACGGCCGTCCTCCCGCGCCGGAACTCTCGGGGTGGAAGGACACCATCTATCTCCCGCCGGAGGTGCGGTTCCGGCTGATCATGCGGTTCACCGAGTACGCGGACCCGACCGTGCCGTACATGTACCACTGTCACCTGTTGTGGCACGAGGACCAGGGAATGATGGGGCAGTTCGTGGTCGTCGAGCCCGGTCAGGCACCGGGCACGCTCCACCACGACCACGGGGGCTGACCCGGCCGCGTCACCGCGACCCGGCCGGGCGGTCGACGGGGGGTCGGGTCGTGGTGGACGGGAGGTCCCGGTCGCCCAGGCGGCCCTGCAACAGGGTGGCCTGGGCGACCGAGCCACCGCCGACGCCCAGGCCGTTGCGGGCCGCGTCGTAGAAGTGGTCGCGGGCCTCGTTGGCCCGGTGCAGCAGGTCCGGCAGGTCGTCGGTGGGCCTGCCCTGGGCGACGCGCTCGATCGCCCAGACCGCGTCGCGCCACGCCCGTGCCGCGGTCACCGTCGGGCCGTCGCCGAGCAGCAGTACGTTCTCCCAGGCGAGGGTGTGGCGGAAGTCGGCCTCGACGAGGTTGGCCAGCTCCCGCTCGCGGTCCACCGGCACCCCTCGCCATCCGGGCAACAGCCGGCCGGAGGTAGCGTGCACCTCCTTGAGCGCCCGCGCGAACTCGGCGTACGCGTCGAGTCGCCGTTCGTCCCAGCGCACCGTCTGGGTACGCCGCCAGCGCGACCGGTCCGCCAGCGAGGTGGCGACGATCGTGCCGACGGTGCCGATCAGCACACCGAGCAGAGCTGGCAGTTGCGCCATCAGGCTTCCCACCACCCGAAGACTGCCACCTGCGGGCAAGGTGGAGGGGCATGGGATTCCCGCCCGAGGCGGTATGTTCACCTTCGACAGTGGACGGAGCCTGGATACGATGATCCAATCGAGCACAGGTCCGTCACCCGATCCCGTCGACAGGAGCTAGGCATGGCCAGCCCGGATCCCGAACTCGCCGCGAAGCTCCAGCCCGAGGTGCCGCACGCCGCCCGGATCTGGAACTACTGGATGGGCGGGAAGGACAACTTCCAGTCCGACCGGGCCGCCGGTGACGCCGTGGCGGAGGTGTACCCCGAGATCGTGGTGATGGCCCAGCAGTCGCGCAAGTTCCTCATCCAGGCGGTGCGCTACCTGGCCGCCGAGGCGGGCGTCCGACAGTTCCTCGACATCGGCACCGGCCTGCCCACCATGCAGAACACCCACGAGGTCGCCCAGGCCATCGCGCCCGACTCGCGCATCGTCTACGTCGACAACGACCCGATGGTGCTGGTCCACGCACGCGCGCTGCTGTCCAGCACCACCTCCGAGGGCGTCACCACGTACGTACCCGCCGACTACCACGACCCCGAGAAGATCCTCGCCGAGGCCGCCAAGACGCTCGACTTCGACCAGCCCGTCGCGATCATGTACATGGGCGTGATGGGCTACGAGCCGGACCTGGACGTGATCCGTGCCATCGTCGGCCGGACCATGGAGGCCACCGCCTCCGGCAGTCACCTCGTGCTCTGGGACGGCACCGACACCAGCCCGGAGGTCGTCTCCGGCGCGGAACGGCTGGCTCAGAGCGGCGGTGTGCCGTACATCCTGCGCAGCCCCGAGCAGCTCGGCACCTGCTTCGAGGGGCTGACGCTGGTCGAGCCGGGCCTGGTGCCGATCCCGCTGTGGCGGCCGGCGGACCCGGACGCGGTGGCGATCGACGCGTACGGTGCGGTGGGCCGCAAGCCCTGAGCATCGCCCGCCGCCGGGGCTTCGGGATGGCCCGGTCGGGCACCGGTGCACAGACCGGTCAGGAATCGAGAAGCGCAGGTCAGCGGCCCGACCATAGCCTGACTTCCGGTCGAGCACCCACCGGCAGAGCGCCGGTGCGGCTGCTCGGTCCGGAGGGAGGCTCCGGTGAGGGGCAACGCGTGGGTTCGTCAGGTGCACCGGTGGACGTCGATCGTCTTCACGGTGGCCGTCGTCATCGTCACCGTCGTCGCGGTAGGGCAGCAGGAACCGGCCGAGTGGGTGTTCTTCCTGCCCCTGCCGCCACTGTTCCTGCTGCTCTTCACCGGCCTGTACCTGTTCGCGCTGCCGTACGTCACCAGACGTCGCGCCGCCCGCGCGAGCTGACCCGCACCGCCAGTCCACCGGCCAGCAGCGCCAGCGCGGCGACGTGCAACAGCCGGACGCCGGTCGGCGCGAGGAGGTCGGCACCGGGCAGCGCCGCCACGCACGCCGCACCGGCGACGGCGACCGCCCCGGCGACACCCCAGAACAGCGCCGGCCGGCGGGTCGGGACCGCACCGCCGTCCGCCTCCCGCCCGCCGCGCCGACCGATCCGAGCCACGAGTACGACCGCCAGCGCGCTGCCGACGACCGTGCTGGTCAGGTCCGACACGGTCCACCAGGCGACGCCGCTGACCCGGGACCAGTCGACCCCGAACAGCAGCCGCAGCCAGTCGTCGGTGTGCGTGAGCCAGTCCCAACCGAGGTGGCTCGCCGCGCCGAGCACCGCCGAACCGACCGTGATCCACAGGCGGTGCGGCAGCACCGGTCCCCGCAGCGCGTAGCGCCGCCAGCCGAACCACCGGTTCCCGGGCAGGTGGACCGCGACGTCGGGACCGGTGAACCGGACCACCGCCGCGTACGCCAACGCCACCGGCAGGCACCACCAGAACAGGGCGGGCCAGGAGTGGGGGTCGGCGAAGGTACGACCGTCCGCCCCCGCGGCCAGGTACGCGACGTCCGGGGCCACCGCACCGGTGCTCAGCGCCACGCCGTCACACCACCGTGGCCGCCAGACCTTCAGCGCCAGCACCGGCGCGAGATGCGCGGGAAAGGTCAACGGCACCGCCGCAGCCTAATCCTCTCGCCGCCCGGGCAGCGCCCCCTGATCGTGGCAGTGTGGCTGCCCGACACGCCGACGCGCGAACAGCCACACCGCCACGATAAGGCGGTCACCGCCACGATCAGCGGGGGCGGAGCCCGCCGGGCTCCGCCCCCGCACGATCAGGCGACGGTGCAGGCGGCGCCGTTGAGCGTGAACGCACCGGGTCGGGCCGTGTTGCCGGTGTGGTTGGCCTGGAACCCGATGCTGACCGACGCGTTGGGGGCGATGGTGCCGTTGTAGGAGACGTTCCTCGCGGTCACCTGCCCCGAGGTCGGCGAGTAGCTGGCGTTCCAGCCGCCGGTGATGGTCTGCCCGGAGGGCAGCGTGAAGACCAGCGACCATCCGTTCACCGCCGAGCTGCCGGTGTTGGTGATGGTGAGGTCCTCGGTCAGGCCGTTGTTCCAGGCGTTGATCGTGGCGGTGACCCGGCACGACGCACCACCCGGGGGCGGGGTGGTCGGCGGTGGGGTGGTCGGCGGGGTCGTGGTGGGCGGGGTGGTGGTCGGCGGCGGGGTGGTGCCGCCGAACTGGGTGAAGAAGCGCCACGTCTCGCCCGGCAGCCAGGTCCGCGAGCCACTGTCACCGGTCGCGCCGTCCTGCGGGGCGGCGATGTGTCCCTCGTCGAACGCCGCCCAGACGACCGGGTAGCCGGCCGCGCATCCGGAGTACGTGGTGGTCCGGTGGGTCAGGCTGCCCTGGCTCGGCTCCGGCGGGTTCTGTCGGGTACAGCCGTTGTTGGTGACGAACCGGTCGCGCAGCGTGCGACCCCCGGAGATGTTGAGCACGCCGTCCCGGATGCCGTGCGCTCCGAAGTAGGCGATCCGGCCGTTGCCGCCGCTGCATCCGCTGATCTGGCCACCGGCGTACACGGCGACCGCGCGGAACACGTTCGGCCGGGCGCAGGCGACCGCGTAGCTCATCCCGCCGCCCCAGCTGAAGCCGAGGGCGAAGCGCTGGGTGGTCTCCACGCAGAGATCCGTCTCGATCACCCGGAGCATGTCGTCGACGAAGGTGATGTCCTCACCGCCGGCGTTGCCCCACCCGTTGTTCAGCCCCTGGGGCGCGACGAAGATGGTGCTGTTGTTCGACAGGGGCAGCAGCCCGTAGTAGGCCCAGGCGTCCCGCTGCACGGTCTGGCCGGTGGCGACGTCGGTGGCCGTCCCGCCGCGCCAGTGGAAACCGAAGACCAGCCGGTACGGGTTGGTGTTCTGGTAGTTGTCGGGCACCCGCAGGATGAAGCTGCGGCTCTTGCCGTTGCTCTGGATGGTGTGCGTACCGCTGCGCAGGGTCGGGGACTTGCCGCACCCGGCGGTCGCGGCGAGCGTGCCGACCTCGGCTGCGGCGGCGGTGCGACCGAGGTTGCCGGTCACCGCCGTGGCGGCGGCGGCCACCAGGAGAAGGGCTGCGAGCAGCACAGGCCCGAAGAATGATCTACGCCTGGACATCGTGTTACTCCATTCCGCGTCGCGTGGACGCGCGGGCGGCGCGGGGCGCCATGGTGGTGGGTACGGCCGGGATGCCCGTCGACCGGCCTGGTGCCGTGCGCTCGGCCGCGTCGATTCGCGGGCGCGGCCGAGCGCTGGCGCGTGCCCCTCACTCCCGTAGGGACGGTAACCTGTGAGCGATAACATAGCAAGGAGTCGATGGCGTCCGGTGGAACCGTCCCGCCGGGTGCGACCGGCCGGCGCGTCAAGCCCACCTATCGGATCAGCGGCCGGTGGTCGTCGGGGCCGAGGCGCGCAGACCGTCCAGGGCGAAGTCGAGCGCGGCCTCGAGATGGTCGATCCTGCCGGTGGAGAGCATCAGCAGCACGCCGCCCTGGATGCTGGCCAGCAGCGCCGACCCGACCCGGTCGGCGTCGAGCCCGGCCGCGATCTGACCGGTCGCCTGCATCTGCCGGACGCCGGCCGTGATCCGCGCCTGCCAGCGGGTCATCAGCCCGGCGACCACCGCCTGTGAGCCGGGGCCACGCCGACCGGTCGGCCCGAGCAGGGTGCTGAGCGGACAGGACATGCCCTGGGCGCGGTAGCGCGCGACGAGCAGGTCACGCCACTCCTGCCAGGCCGGCCAGGTGGTCAGGTCGCTGAGCGCCGGCTCCTGGTCGGCGAGCACCTGGTCTGCCTCGTGCTGGGCGACGGCGAGCAGCAGTTCCTCCCTGCCGTCCGGGAAGTAGTGGAAGATCTGCCCCTTGCTGGTGCCGGTGCGCCCCATGACGTCGTCGAGGCGTACCTCGTCGACGCCACGCTCGCGCACCTCGGCGGCGGCACCGGCGACGATGCGGGCGCGGGTCTGCTCGCCCTTGCGGGTCAGCGCACGCGGCAACTCGTCCTCCCGAGGTCAGGCGGCTACCGGGCCATTGAACACCGGCGGCGCGTAGCCGGTCGGCTTGTCGCCGATGCCGAGGCCGGGACTGACGATCCAGGACTGGTACGTCGGGGTGAACATCGAGTACGGGGCGGCGAGCGGCCGGGCGCTGGCGGCGTCGAGCCGGTCGCGCAGCTCGCCGGGGATCTCGAAGTCGAGGGCCGCGAGATTGCCGTCGAGTTGGTCGGCACTGCTCGCGCCGACGACCACGGAACCCACGGCCGGTTGCGTGATCGCCCAGTTGAGGGCCACCTGCGCCATGGGCCGGTCCAGTTCACCGGCCACGCTCCGCAGGGCCTCCACCACGCGCCACTCGGCGTCGCCGACCGGCCGGTTCCCGTCGCCGAGGCGTCCCGTCCCGGACAGGCCGTCGCCGGTCCGGCGGTACTTGCCGGTCAGCAGGCCGCCGCCGAGCGGACTCCACGCGGTCAGGCCCAACCCCAGCGTTTGGGCCATCGGCACGAACTCGGGTTCGATGTCTCGCGCCACCAGCGAGTACGGCAGTTGCACGGTGACCATCGGGGTCATCGCGTGCGCCTCGGCGACGCTCTGCGCCCGGGCGGCGTACCAGGCGGGCACGTCGGACAGGCCGGCGTAGCGGATCTTGCCGGCGCGGACCAGGTCGTCGAAGGTCCGCACCACCTCCTCGACCGGGGTGATCCGGTCCCAGGTGTGCAGCAGGTACAGGTCGAGGTAGTCGGTGCCGAGCCGTCGCAGCGAGTCCTCCACGGCGCGGATCATGTGCTTGCGACCGTTGCCGCTGGCGTTGGGGTCGGTGGGGTCGACCGTGTTGGTGAACTTGCTGGTCAGCACCAGCCGGTCGCGGACCTTCGCGGAGTCGATCAGCCGGCCGAGGATCCGCTCGCTCTCCCCCGCCGTGTAGAAGTCCGCCGTGTCGATCAGGTTGCCGCCGGACTCCAGGTAGCGCCGGAAGATCGGCTCCGCCTGCGCCTCGGTGCGGCCGTACGCGGCGTGGAAGCCGCCGGTGCCGAAGTTCATCGTGCCCAGCGCCAGTCGACTCACCCGCAGCCCGGACCGGCCGAGCAGGTAGTAGTGATTCATGGCCTCACTGTGACGCGGCAAAATTGGACCGACAAGTCCAGAAGCCCCTGCCCGCCCCGAGGGCCGCGACCCGCGCCGCGCCGGGCAGCCGTGCGGCACCTCTCGGGCACCTCGGGTGGCGGACCGACCCCGTCTGCCACCCGCGACCCACCTCGGTACCAATCCGTAACATCCACAGACTTATATGTCAGTCCATGCCCCGCTAGCCTCCTGACATCGAAGATCATCCACGACGGGTGGTCTGCTTCCAAGGAGGCTCCGTGTCACAAGCACGCCTACCTCGTCGGCGTCGTGTCGTGCTCGCCGCCGGCATCACCGCGACCGCCGTCGTCACCAGCCTGCTCGCGCTGCCGCAACCCGCGATGGCCGCAGGCGGACCGTACCGGGCCACCGCCGTCCCGGTCACCACTCCGCAGGCCGCCGGTGACGTCGCGGTGATCCCCGGCGCGTACGTCGTCACCATGAAGCCCGGCGCCGACGCCACCGTGCCGGCCCGCGCGCTCAAGGCCGCCCCCTCGGCCTACTTCAGCCGCGCGGTGAACGGCTTCGCGGCCCGCCTCACCGCCGCGCAGGTCGCCGAGCTGGCGCACAACGCCAACGTGATGAGCATCGAGCGGGACGTGCTCCAGTACGACGTCGTCGACGCCACCCAGACCAACCCGCCGGCCTGGGGCATCGACCGGATCGACCAGACCACCCTGCCGCTGTCGCGCAGCTACACCTACAACTCGACCGGCAGCGGCGTGCACGCGTACGTGATCGACAGCGGCATCCAGGCCAACCACCCCGACTTCGGCGGCCGCGCCCAGTTCGCCTACAACGCCATCGACACCAACAACACCGACTGCAACGGCCACGGCACGCACGTCGCCGGCACCATCGGCGGCACCAGCCACGGCGTCGCCAAGAACGTCCGGTTGTACGGCGTGAAGTGGCTCAACTGCTCCGGCGGCGGCACGCTGTCGGCCGCCATCGGTGCGGTGGACTGGGTCACCCGCAACGCCAACAAGCCCGCGGTGGCCAACGCCTCCTGGAACTACACCTACAGCGCCAGCCTGGCGACCGCGTTGACGAACATGATGAACAGCGGCGTGTTCCTGGCCGCCTCCGCCGGCAACACCGGTGGCAACTCGTGCGACCGGTTGCCGCGCAACCTCACCGCCGCGCTGGTGGTCGCCGCCACCACCAACACCGACGCGCGGGCCAGCTACTCGTCCGTCGGGTCCTGCGTGGACATCTACGCCCCCGGCTCGGGCATCGTCTCGACGTACCCCACCTCGACCACCGCCTCGCTCAACGGCACGTCGATGGCGACGCCGCACGCCGCCGGGGTGGCTGCCCTCTGGAAGGCCACCAACGGTGACGCGAGCCAGGCGACGGTGCACAACTGGATCGTGGCCAACGGCACCAGCGGCGTGGTCACCGGCAGCCTCTCCGGCACCCCGAACCTGCTGCTGAACAAGAAGAACCTGTAACCGGACACCGGGTGTCCCCGCCGCTGTCCACGGCGGGGACACCCCGGGTCGGGGTGCGATCGTCCGGCGCTTCGCGCCCGCGAGTACCCCGACCGCTCAGGCCGCCGTCCCCTGCCCGGCCGACAGCAGCTTGTCGAGGGTGATCGGGAGGCTGCGGATCCGTATGCCGGTGGCGTCGTAGACGGCGTTGCCGATGGCGGCGGCCGAGCCGACGGTGCCGAGTTCGCCGACCCCCCGGGCTCCCAGGGTGTTGATGACCGGGTCGGGCCGGTCGAGCCAGTGGACATCGAGAGCGGGGACGTCGGCGTTGACGGGGACCATGTAGTCGGCCATGTTGCCGGCGGCCAACCGCCCTGTGTCGAGCTCCAGCGGGTTGTCCTCCAGCAGGGCGTGACCGATGCCGAAGATGATGCCGCCGACAATCTGGCTCCGGGTGGCCTGGGCGTTCACGACCCGACCGATGTCCACCACGGTGGTGAAGCGGGTGACGCGGGGTTCGCCGGTGTATCGGTTCACTCTGACCTCGCAGAAGTGCGCGCCGAAACTGTGGAACTCGTACTGGGAGGCCTCCGGGCCCGGCTGGGCCGTCGCGGTGGCCTCGACGGCCGGACGGCCGATCGTGCCGAGCAGGCGGCCGAAGGACATCGTGCGTCCCCTGCCGCGTAGTTGGCCGTTCCGGTAGGTCAGCTCATCGCTGCCGGCGCCGTACCAGGGTGATCCCGGGTCCGTCACCGCGACCTCGACGAGTGCGGCCAGCGCTGCCGAGACGGCGGCCTCGACCGCCGGCACGGTGGTGGACGTACCGGCCGATGCCACGGACGGGGCACCCGGCGGCAGCGCGCTGTCACCGATCTCGGACGTCACCCGGCGCAGCGGGACACCCAGCTCGTGCGCCGCGGTGATCGCCACCATGGTCATCGCGCCGGTGCCCGTGTCAGCGGTCGCGGTGGAGACCACGACGGTGTCGTCGTCGCGCAGCCGGACCCGGGCCTGGACGGGCTCCGGCCTGCGCGCTCCCGGATAGATGGCGGTGGCCATCCCGGTGCCGACCAGCCATTCCCCGTCGACCCGCCTGCGGGGCCCGGCGCGGCGGGACGACCACCCGAAGCGCCGGGCGCCCACGCGGTAGCACTCGTCGAGATGCTTGCTCGACCATCGCAGGCCCGTTCCGGGCACGGCGGTGGCGTAGTTGCGCAGTCGCAACTCGACCGGGTCGATGCCGGTGGCGACCGCGAGTTCGTCCATCGCGGTCTCCAGCGCGAAGGACCCGGGAGCCTCGGTGGGCGCCCGCATGGCGCAGGTCGGCGGCACGTCGAGCATGACGTGCCGCTGGTCGATGTGCAGGTTCGGCGTGCGGTAGAGCACGGCCGAGGTGTCCACGGCGGGCTGCATGTGCCGGTAGCCGACGAACGGCATCGAGGCGGCGGTCACGTGACTGACCGCGTTGAGGACTCCGTCCCGGGACGCGCCCAGCCTGATGGTCTGGTCGATCGCACTGCGGTGCCCGACGACGGTGAAAACCTGCTCCCGGGAGAGCACCAGCCGAATCGGACGACCCAGCTCACGGGCCGCGGCTGCGGCCAGCGCCGCGTCGTACCACGGCATCACCCGGCTCCCGAAACCACCGCCGACGTACGGGCTGATCAGCCGCACCGCAGCCGGTGGCACGCCGAGCCGCACGGCGGCCGCCATGGCGGAGAGGTGGGGCAGCTGTGCGCCGCTGTACAGGTTCAGCCGGGTGCGGTCGCTGTTCCACTCGGCGAGGACGGCATGGGGTTCCATCGCGACGGCATGCTGCAACGGCTGGTGGAAGGACGCCTCCACGACGACGTCGCTGGCGGCCAGGGCCGCCTCGATCGAGGCGACGCCGGGAGCCAGGACCGTGGCGCTCGGCGCGGGCCAGGTGGGTCCCCCGTCGGCCGGTACGCGAGGCTCGTCGGCCATCGAGGTACGCGGCCGCTGTTCGTCGTAGGTCGTGACGATCAGCCGGGCGGCGTCACGCGCCTGCTCGGCACTCTCGGCGACGACCAGGGCGATGATCTGCCCACGGAACCGGACCAGGGTGTCCTGCAGCGGTGCGTAGGTCTCCCCCACACCGGGCACCACCTGCATCCCGAGCGGGTGGTACGGGCTGTACACGGCGAGGACGCCCGGGGCGTTCCGCGCGGCGGCGGTGTCCATGGCAGCGATCGTGCCCCGGGCGATCGTGCTGGTGACCAGGTGGGCGTGGGCCAGCTTCGCGGCACTGTCCGAGGGCGGGTAGTCGGCGGAGTACCGGGCGGCACCGGTGACTTTCGCGCGGCCGTCGACGCGGTCGACGTCGCGGCCGAGTGGGGAGACGGTCATCGTCACTCCTGACTGCCAGAGAAGGACCGTGGTCGGGTGATGCCCACGCTGTGCTCGTGGTGTCCCGTCGGCCAGGCCGGGAAGCCGGGTGGGCCGACGCGACGGTGCAGCGGTACCCCACTGCGCAGCGGCAGCCCAGTGCCGCCGAGCCGGTGGGCGACGATCTCCGCCGCGATGGACAGCGCCGTTTCCTGCGGGGTGCGGGCGCCGATGTCGAGCCCGATCGGCGAGTGCAGCCGGCGGAGTTCGACCTCGCTCAGGCCGGCCTCGCGTAACCGCACCAGGCGCTGCTCGTGGGTACGCCGCGACCCCATCGCCCCCACGTAGCCGACCGGCAGCCGCAGGGCGGCGGTGAGCAGCGGTACGTCGATCTTCGGGTCGTGGGTGAGCACACAGACGACGGTGCTGCCGTCCACGCGCTGCGTACCCAGGTAGCGGTGTGGCCAGTCGACGACGACCTCGTCGGCGCATGGGAACCTGGTCGGCGTGGCGAAGGTGGCTCGTGGGTCGCAGACGGTGACCCGGTAGTGGAGGAAGGCACCCAGCCGGGCCAGGGCCGCGGCGTGGTCGACGGCACCGAAGATGAGCATCCGTGGTGCCGGACCGTGGCACTCGACCAGCATGGTCATCGGCTCCTGGCAGTAGCCGTCGGCTACCCCGATCTCCACGGTGCCGGTCGTCGCGGCGTGCAGGGCGCCGGTGACGTGCCGGACGGCCACCTCGTCGAGCTGCTCGTCGCCGAGTGTGCCCTCGGTGGGCCGCCCGGGTCGCACGACGATCGTCCGTCCGAGGTGGGCGTCCGGGCCACGCACGATCGTGGCCACGGCGACCGGCTCGTCACCCACGACGGCGGCGTACGCCGTCTCCAGACCGGGCTCGCCCCCGGCGCGGTGGTGGCGCAGGAAGATCTCGATCGTCCCGCCGCAGGTGAGACCGACACCGATCGCGTCGTCGTCGGTGTATCCGAACCGGAGGGTCCGAGGGCCGTGGTCGCCCTGAAGCATCTCCTGACATGCCTGGTGGACGGCGGCGTCGACGCAGCCGCCGGAGACGTTGCCGAGGACGGCGCCGTCCGCGTCGACGACCAGGGACGCGCCGGGCTGGCGCGGTGCGCTGCCCTGCACCGAGGTGACGGTGGCGGTCACGAACGGTGTCCGGCCGCGGACCCGTGCGAGAAGCTCGGCGGCGAGTTCAAGCATGGCCGCCGCCATGCCGGGTCGGGGTCGGGTCCGCGCCGCTCATCGGCTCTCCGCCAGGAGGGTGAGAGCCCGGAGGAGCGTACGTCGCAGCAGCGCCGGCTTGAACCCGTTGTGTGACAGGGGCCGGGCGCCGTCCGCGGCGGTGCGGACCGCCGCCTCGAACGTGTCGGCGGTGGCCGGCTGCCCGGCCAGGGCGCGTTCGACCGTCGGCAGCCGCCACGGCACGGATCCGACCCCACCGACCGCGATCCGCGCCTGCGCGACCGTACGAACACGGCCGCGACCGCGCCACTCGACGGCGACCGCTGCCGAGGCGAGGGCGAACTCGTACGACTGCCGGTCACGGATCTTCAGGTAGCGGGAGTTCGGCGCCCACATCGAACGGGGCACACTGATCCCGGTGATCAGTTCGCCGGGTCGCAGCACGGTCTCGACGTGGGGAGTGCTGCCGGGCAGCGCATAGAACGTGTCGAGTGGCACCGTACGGGTGCCTCGCGCGGTGGCCAGGTGCACGTCCGTACCGAGTGCCACCAGCGCGACCGCCAGGTCGCTGGGATGGGTCGCCACGCAGGCGTCGCTGGTGCCGAGGATCGCGTGCGTACGGTTGACGCCGGTCAGCGCCGGGCAACCGCTCCCGGGCTCCCGCTTGTTGCACGGGGTGGTCACGTCCCGGAAGTAGCCGCACCGGGTGCGCTGCAACAGGTTCCCGCCGATACTCGCCATGTTGCGGAGCTGGGCGGACGCACTCGACTCCAACGCCTGAGCGATCACCGGATAGTCCCGCCGGACCCGACGGTCGGTGGCGACGTCACTCATCCGTTCGAGCGCGCCGATGTGCAGTCCGTCGCGGTCGAGCGTGATGCCGCGCAGCGGAAGCCGGTTGATGTCCACGACCCGGGTCGGCGCCAGCACGTCGAGCTTCATCAGGTCGACCAGGGTGGTGCCGCCGGCGAGGAACTCGACCCCCGACCCGCCGTGTGCCACCGCCTCCGCGACGGAGCGCGGCTGCGTGAAGGTGTAGGCCCGCATCACCGCATCACCCGCTGCGCGTCGCGGATCGCGTCAACGATGTACGGATAACAACTGCACCGGCAGATGTTGCCCGACATGCGCTCACGGATCTCGTCATCGGTCGTCGCGTGCCCCTCGTGCACCATGGCGACGGCTGACATGATCTGCCCGGGCGTGCAGAAGCCGCACTGCAGACCGTCGCGCTCGATGAACGCCTGCTGCATCGGGTGCAGCCGCCCGCCCTGCGCCAGGCCCTCGATGGTGGTCACCGCGCGGCCGCCGACGGTGGCGGCCAGCGTCAGGCAGGACAGCACCCGCCGACCGTCCACGTGCACGGTGCAGGCTCCACACTGACCACGGTCGCAGCCCTTCTTCGTCCCGGTCAGCTCCAGTCCGTCGCGGAGCATGTCGAGCAGCGTTGCTCGCGGATCCACCTGCAGGGTGACCGGCTTGCCGTTGACCTCGGTCCGGACCGTAACGCGGGTGGGAGCTGCGGCCTCGGGCTCTGCCGGTGCGGCGACCGCCTCCGTCGGCACCAGCAGCGGCACCGCTGCGGCGGCAACCCCGCCACCCAGGACGCTTCGCCGGGACACACCCGTTCGGTCGCTGCCGGCGGTATCCGTTGAATCCATCGAGTCCCCTTGATCAGGTGTCGGGCGGGACACACCGGAGACCGGGTTCGGTCGACCGGTCCGGTGCTCCTCCCAGCCTCGCCAGGTAGGACGGTGGCTGCCAGGGACTGTCGATCCGAGGTTGGGCGCGCCGGCATGACCGGTGCCGGGTCCGGCGTCGGGACGGCCGGACGTCCCGGCTGCCCGGGACGGCCGTCCCGGACCGGCCGGGAACGTCCCAGTCGGTGGGCCGAGGTGACCCATGCGGACCGGGTCGGCTCGGCGGCAGTGTGCGGGATGACGTCGTAGACGGCCGAGAAGGAGACCACCATGCATCCCGCCACGTTGTCGGAGAACCCGCCGAGCGCTCCCCCGCCGGCACCCGTACGCCCGCCGCGCGCCTGGGCCCTGACCGGTGCCCTCGGTGGCCTGGTCGGCCTGGTCGGCATCTTCACCACCGCGAGCCTGACCGCCCCCGCCGAGCAGTACCGCGCCGACAACGCCGGCTACGTCGCCGCCCTGGCCGACCGCGCCGGGTACGTCTGGGCGCACCAGGTGGTGACCGTGGTCGCCATCGTCTGCCTGGCGGTCTTCGCGGCCGGGCTGCGGCGGTACCTCGGGGCGCAGGAGCCGGCCGGCAGCCTGGTGCCCGCGCTCGCCGCCGGCGGCGTCGGTCTGGTGCTGGTCGGACTGCTGATCGGCGGCGGCATCTCCACCGAGCTGTTCTTCTCGCTGAACGCGGCGACGGAGTACGACCCGGACGTGATCGCGCCGCAGCTCACCATCTACGCCACCATGGCCTGGCTCTGGGGCGGGATCGGGCTGACCGCCGCCGCGGTCGCGGTCGGCGGACTCCGGCACGGCTCGGTGAGTCGCTGGTTCGCGGTCTTCAGCGCGGTGATCGCCGTGCTGATCGCGGCCACGCAGCTCGCGCCGGTGCAGTACATCTCGCTGGTGCCCGGCGGGATCTGGCTGGTCGTCGCCGGGGTGGCGTTGGCGTTGCGCCCGCGTCCGGGCGGGCGGCCCTGACCGTGCGGGGGTCCCGGTCCGGCACCGGCGGGGCCACGCGCGGGCACCGGCCCACCGTGGCGACGACGGTGCCGGACCGGTCGCCCGATCCGCCGACCCGGACCCACGGTCTAGTCTCGGCGACGCCATGACCACCGAGGACACCGCCGTCGCGCCGGTCGCGCGCGCCGACCGCAGGCGAGCCGTACGCGGACCGCGTCCCGCCTGGGCGCGCCGCGCCGCGTGGTCGCTGTGCGGTGCGTCGCTGCAACTGGCCGCCGTCGCGGTGGGTCTGGCGGTGCTCAACGGCGGCTCGGTGGGCGACATGTCGCACCTGCTGCTGGTGACGTCGTGCGCGGTCGTCGGCGCGGCGATCGCCGCCCACCGTCCGGACAACCCGATCGGCTGGCTCGCCCTGACCAGCGGATTCTGCTTCTCGCTCCAGGAGGCGTGCGGCCAGTACGCCGCGTACGGGCTGGTGGTGGCGCCCGGCCGGGTGCCGTTCGCCGAGGCGCTGGCCTGGCCGCAGAACTGGCTCTGGGTGCCCGGCAACGCGGCCATGGCGCTGATCCTGGTCTTCTTCCCCGACGGTCGACTGCTGTCGCCCCGGTGGCGGCCGGCGGTGTGGGCGGTGGTGCTCCTCGGCGTCGTCGCCATGGTCGGCGGGGCACTGCGACCCGGCGCCAACGAACAGATCAGCCCGGTCAGCGTGGTCAACCCGCTCGGCGTGCCGGGCTGGCAGCCCGTCGCCGACCTGACCGCCGTCCTGGCCACCCTGGCCAGCGCGATCATCTATGTGGCCGCCGGCTGCACCATGGTGTGGCAGGCCCGCCGGGCCCGGGGCGTGCGCCGCCAACAGGTCAAGTGGCTCGGGTACGCGGTCGCGGTCGCGGTCGGTGTGGTGGTCGCCCGGCTCGTCGCCGGTCTGACCGACGCGCATCCGAACATCTGGCCGCACGGCAACCTGTTCTGGGACCTGGCCGGCGGCCTGAGCGGTGCGTTGATCATGGTGGCCGTCGGTATCGCCGTCCTGCGGCACCGGCTCATCGACATCGACCTGCTGATCAGCCGGACCGCCGTGTTCGTCGCCCTGTCGGTGGCGGTCGGCGGCGCGTACGTGCTGGTCGTCGGTCTGCTCGGGGCCGGCTTCGACGCCTCGGCGAGTCTGCCGGTCTCGTTCGTCGCGGCGGCCGTGGCTGCGCTGATCCTGGCGCCGCTGCGCGGCTGGCTGCAACGCCGCGTCAACCTGCTGGTGTACGGCGAGCGCGACGACCCGTACGCGGTCCTGGCCCGGCTGGGGCAGCGGCTGGACCAGACCCAGGACGCCGCCGCCGTACTCGCCACCAGCACCGCGACGGTCCGCGAGGCGCTGGAGCTGTCCTACGTGGAGATCGAGACGGTCGACGGCCGGTCGTACCGGCTGGGTGTCCCGCCACCGGACCCGGTGCGGCTGCCGCTGGCCGCCCACGACACCGTCGGTCACCTGCTGCTCGGCCCCCGGATCGGGGAGACCACGCTCGGCGCGTGGGAACTGCGCCTGCTACGCGACCTGGCCCGGCACATCGGTGTCGCGGTGCAGGCGGTCGGTGCCCTGGACCGCGCCCAGTCGCTCGCCGCCGACCTGCAACGCTCCCGCGAGCAGTTGGTGCTCGCCCGCGAGGAGGAACGGCGGCGGCTGCGTCGCGACCTGCACGACGGCCTCGGGCCGACGCTGGCCGGGTTGACCATGCGCGCCGAGGCGGCCCAGGAACTCGGCCCGGGTCCGCAGACCCAGCGGCTGCTGGAGGAGATCGTGGTGGACGCACAGACCGCCGTCGCCGACGTCCGGCGGCTGGTCAACGGGCTGCGGCCACCGGCGCTGGACACCATGGACGTCATCGCGGCGCTGCGGTCGCACATCGCCGGCTGGCCGGACGACGGGCCCCGGGTGGTCTTCGACGCCCCGCCGGTGCTGCCGGAACTCTCCGCGGCGGCCGAGGTGGCCGCCTACCGCATCGCGGTGGAGGCGCTGAACAACGCCCGCCGACACGCCCGGGCCACCCAGGTGCAGGTGCGGCTGCGGGTGTCCGGCGGGTGGCTGTGCCTTCAGGTCCACGACGACGGCCGGGGCCGCCGGCCCGACCGGCCGGACGGCGTGGGCATGCACTCGATGCGGGAACGGGCCGAGGAACTCGGCGGCTCCTGCGTCGTCACCTCGACACCGGACGCCGGCACGCTGGTGACCGCTACCCTGCTCACCGGCACGGAGGAGACCGATGGACCAGATCCGGACCCTGCTGGTTGACGACCACGCGCCGTTCCGGGCCGGATTGCGCGCGCTGCTCGCCACCAGTCCCGACATCGAGGTGTGCGGCGAGGCGGCCAGCGGCGAGGAGGCGCTGGCCGTACTCGCCCGGCTGCAACCCGACGTGGTGCTGCTCGACCTGACCATGCCGGGGATGGGCGGCATCGCGGCCACCGAGCGGATGGTCCGGATGAGCCCGCACGTCCGGGTGCTGATCCTGTCCATGGCCGACGACGACGATTCGGTCTTCGCCGCGCTGCGGGCCGGTGCCCGTGGCTACGTGCTCAAGGGCGCCCGTCGACTGGAGATCATCCGGTCGGTACGGGTGGTGGCCGACGGCGAGGCGATCTTCGGCCCGGCCATCGCCACCCGCCTGATGGGCTACTTCGCCGGGTTGGACCGCGCCGAACCGGCGTTCCCCGAACTCACCGCGCGGGAGCGGGAGATCCTCACGCTCATCGCCGCGCACCTGACCAACCCGCAGATCGCGACCCGGTTGGGCCTGAGCACGAAGACCGTCCGCAACCACGTCTCCAACATCTTCGCCAAGCTCCAGGTCGCCGACCGGGCCCAGGCCATCAGCGTGGCCCGCCGCCAGGGGCTCTGAGACAGCCGGGTCAGCGGGGCGGTGGGGCGGCGGACGGGTCAGCGCGGCGGTAGGGCGGCGAGCCAGGTCTCCAGCGCCTGCGGGGTGTCGAACAACAGCACCGGCGGCCCGGCCGGGTCACGCTGCCAGGCGCGCATCCGGGCGCGTTCGCGGGCGTACCCGGTGAGGTGCCAGACCAGGACGGAGTCCAGGGAGAGCACGCTGCCCAGCGACTCGCGGTTGCCGTTGCAGATCTCCTCCCGGGTCTTCAACCGATCCATCGTGCGGCGCAGCAGCCGCCGGAAGGAGAGCCCGCGCGGATAGTCGAGGCCGATCACCAGGTCGGCCCGGGCCAGTGGTACGTCCCGCCAGCCGTGGTAGGCACCGTCGAGGATCCACCGCTCCCGGCGGCAGATCGCCTCGATCCGGCTGCGCTGCACCGCGACCGGCACCTCCACCCAGCCGGGTTCCCAGAGCAGGTCGTCGACCGGATGCCAGGGCAGGCCGAGCCGGTGGGCCAACTGCTGCGCGAGGGTGGACTTGCCGGAGCCGTGCACCCCGTACACCAGGATGCGAGTCGGGCTGTTCATCGCGCGGCAGCCTACCGAGTGGTCCGCGCGCGATCGACCGGCCCCGTGACCCACATGCGATCTTGGTATGGGACCGCTCTATTCGCACCAAGATCCTGGTCGACGCGGACAGTCCGCCGGGCGGCCGGGTCGGGTGACCGGCCGCCCGGTCGGGATTCAGCGCTTGTTCGTGAGGTCGCCGCAGTCCGACTCGTCGGGCAGCAGCGGCCGCAGGGTGACCCGCCACTGCTTGCCGTCGGAGGTCCACGGCGTCGCCGCGTTGGCGCTCGCGGCGGCACCGAGCAGCGTGCGCACCTCGTCACCGGTGACCGTCACGCAGCCCAGCCCCAGGTCCTTGCTGAGGGCCGTGCCGGGCAGAGCCGGCCCGGGCCAGGCCACGTCGGGCTGCTCACCGGCCTCGCTGTCGGCCACCCACGGCTCGGCGACGGCCGCGACGGCGGTCGGCGCGTACGCCGTGGTGTCGCCCAGGGTGTCGCCGAGCGGGCCCGACGGGTCGGTCAACGACTCGGCGAAGGCGCGCAGCTTGTCCCGGGCCGACTGCTGCTCTGCGCTCAGGCCGCTGTCGGTGCCGGTGGCCTCGCCGAGCGCGTAGACCTCGGACTCCTCGACGCCCTTGTCCCCCAGCAGGGTGAACCGGGTCGAGGCGGCGTCCGCGACCGGCGGGGTGCCGAGATCGGAGACTCCCCCGACACCCGCCGCCCGGGCCTGCGCCACCAGCTTCTCGACCTCGTCGGCGCTGATCGTGCGCACCTGGAGGTTGGGCAGGGCCGGACCGGGATAGACGAGCGTGACCGGCCCTTCGGTGATCACCCGACCGTCGCCGTAGACGCTGATCGCGGGCAGGCGGGTGGCCAGCATGGCCGGCGTGACGAACCCGCCGACGTAGTCCATCCGGAACACCACGGAGTCCGCCGAGTAGGAGCGCTCGGGAGAACCGGCGTCGTCCGCGCCGCCGGCCCCCTGCTGGCCGCAGGCCGCCGAGGTCAGCAACAGCAGAGGAAGGACCGCCAGCCGCCCGCTTCGATGAATCTTCATGCCGATCGGACGTGCCCGGAGCCCGATCGGTTTCCACCGGAGGCAGATCCACCGCGAGCGGCTTCAGGACGAGCCTCGGGAGCCGTCGAAGCCGGGGTGGTGAAGCGGTACGCCGTGCCAGGATCGCCAGATGTCGATTCGCGGCGGATCCGCGTTGACCGCCGTCGCCGTGGCCTATGCGATCTCCTCGATGGGCGACCAGGTCGCGCTGGTGGCCTTGACGTTGCGGTTCTACGAGCAGGGCGCCTCAGCGGTCCTGATCTCCGCCCTCGTGGTGGCGGGAGTGCTGCCGATCGTGGTGATCGGGCCGTTGGCCGCGCCGTTGATCGACCGGGTGGAGAGCCGCCGTCTGGTCACGGCGGTCGCCCTGGTGCAGGCCGCCGTGGTGGTCGTCGTCGCGCTCACCGATCACGTCGGCGTCACGCTGCTGCTCGTGGCCGCGTTGGGGGCCGGTCTCGCCGTCGCCTCGCCGGCGCTGTTGCTCCTGGTGCCCGCAGTCGTCGGCGAGGAACGGGTCGCGCACGGCTACGGACGCCTCGAAGCCTTCCGGTCGGTCGGGAACGTCCTGGGACCGGCCCTGGCCGGGATACTCGTGGTCGCGTTCGGCAGCCGGGTCGCGCTGCTGGTCGACGCGGTGACGTTCGTGCTGATGGCGGTGGTCGTCACCGTCGTCGCGGTACGTCGCGAGCCGGTGTCGGCCGCCCGCCCACGCTGGTCGCAGCAGGTACGCGAGGGCGTCACCGTGCTGGGCCGCAACCGTCTGCTGGCCACGGCCATCTCCGCGCTGGCCGCCGCTGTGGTCTTCACCGCCACCATGAGCACCGCCCGGGTGTTCTTCGCCCGCGAGGACGTCGCTACCACCGACCTCGGCTACGGGCTGCTGCTCACCGCCCACGCCGTCGGCATGGTGGCCGCGTCGGTCCTCCTCGCGCCCCGCGTGCCGGTGGCCGCCCAGCCGCGCGTGCTCGCGGGAGCCGGACTCCTCATGGGTGTGGCGCTGACCGTCGTCGCCGTGCTCCCCGTCCTCGCCGTGGCCGTCGTCGGATTCGTGTTCACCGGTGTCGCCAACGCCCTGCAGAACCTCGCCGTCCGGAACCTCATCCACGCCGAGGTACCTGCCGACGTACGCGGCCGCGCCTTCGCCTGCGCCTCGGCGCTCCTCAACGGCGCCAACCTCTCCGGCACCGCCCTCGGCGGACCGGCCGTGGCGTTCCTCGGGGGTGCGACCAGCCTCCTCGTCGCCGGCCTCGGCGCGATCGCCGCCACCCTTGCGGCAACACCGGTCCTGCTCCGCAGACGTGACGCCACCTCGTAGGGTCCTTCGGCCGGCACCGTCATGCCACGGTGACGGTGTACGCCGCCGTGTGCACCTCGCCGTCGACCTGGAAGTCGAAGAACGCTCGGTACCGGCCGGGGCTGGGCGGGGTCAGCCAGAACGTCACCGCGCCGTCGACCAGTTCCGGCTCGGGGTGGACGTGCACGAGACCGAGATCTCCCTCCCGGATCAGCACCAGGTGCCCGTACGCGCCGAGGTAGCGTTCGAGTCGGGCCGGCTCGGTGCCACCGGTGCGGTTGACCCGCAGTGCCAGCGGCGTGGTCACGCCCACTGTGGGCGTGCCCTCCAGCGCGACCGCGTACGGCCCGGTGGTCGTCTCCCGCTGCGGCGGCGGCAGCCCGGCCGGGGTGTACGCCCCGGGCACGTGGTGGTCGACGCCGAGCACCAACGGCAGTTGTCGACCGTCGGTGGTGGTGACGGAGAAGTCGGCGTAGACGCGGTAGTCGCCGGCCTTCGCCACGGTCAGCGGGACGCTCCAGGTGCCGTCCGACGCCATCGTCGGGTGCAGGTGCTGGTAGCCGCCGAGGTCGTTGCCGACCACGATCAGGTGCAGCGGCTTCTCGTGCACCACCGCGAACCGGGTGGCGGGCTGCCCGTCGGGGCCGACGATCCGGAACCGGTAGTCGAGAGCCTTGCCGGCCTGCTGCGTACGCAGCACCGGTTGCAGGGTGTAGCCGCCCACGCTGACCTGGGTGCCGGTCGCCTGGCCGGTGCCGTCGCCCGGGTGGGTGTGCGGTCCGGTGCCCGGTGGGTGCTGGTGCCCGTCGCCCGCCATCGCTCCGGCGACCGGTGACCCGGCGGTGGCCGCCTGCTGGCCGCCGGTGCTGGTGGTCCGTGGCTCGCCGGTGTCGAGGCGACCCAGTCCGAACCCGGCCAGCAGGGCCACCACCAGCCCACCGACCAGCAGCACCAGCCGGGTGTCGCCGCGTCGGTTCCCCGGGCCGGTGCGGACCGGGTCCACGTCGTCCGGTGGGCCGACGACCGGCGTTTCCCGCTCGGTGGTGGCGAGCGCACCGACCGGGACGCCCGCCGAGGGCCTCCCATCGGCCGCCGACGTCGCGCTTGCGCGCGCCGAGGACTTCGCCACCACCGTCGAGGTCCGGCCGGCTTCCGCTGTGGAGGCGGTCACCGTGGACGTCTTGGCTCCGCCGCTGCCGGACTTCCGCCCCGACGCCAGTTTCTTCGCGGTGGTCGCTGGGACGGCCCTGGCGTCGGGTCGACGTCCGGTGCCGGTCCGACGGGTGTCACCCCGGGGGCGGGTGGGGCGCGATCGGCCGACGGGGACGCCGGTGGTGGGGCGGCGGCGCAGGACGAGCAGGGCCGCGAGCGCCGCCCCGAGCGCCACCGCGCCGGTGAGCCAGGCGAGCCATCCGGCACCGCCCCCGCCGTCGGAGGAGGAGGGCTCGGTCATCGCCGGTGCGGGGGCCGCCTCGGGTGAGGCGGCGGGTGTCGCGCCGGAACCGGACGTCTCGTGCTGTTGGGCGGCGGCGAGCAGCGCCGGGGCGGGCTGGTTCGTGGGCGGCTGCCATCCGGCCGGTGCGTCGGTGACCGGTCCGGTGTAGCGGAAGCTCATGGTGCCGCGTACGGTCTCGCCGTCGGAGGCCACCGAGAGGTAGCTGACCGAGTAGCGGCCGGTCGCGGGCAGGTGTGCGAGGGTCAGCACCGCGGGAAAGCCGGTGGCGTACTCGCGTGGCTCGAAGACGCCGTCGACCAGGAAGTACTCCCGGACCGGGCGGTCCAGTGGCTTGGGCGTCCCGTGCGTCCAGCCGTTGTCGACCCGGGCGCCGCCCGGCGCGGTGACGGTGAAGTACGCGTCGTCCCGGACCTGCTCGGTGAAGTACAGCTCCACCGTGGTCAGTGCGGTGTCGACGGTGGCGCCGTCCGCCGGTGTGGAGGTCGCCAGGGTGCCGTGGGCGGCGGCCGGTGGAGTGGACGCGAGGAGGACGGCGGCCGAGGCGAGGACGAGCGCGAGGAGGCCCGAGACCACGCGTCGGGGAGCCGCTGGGAGTCGACGCATCAGGTCATCGTTGCGACGGCGGGGCTTCCATCAATAGCCCGTCATCTTTTTATTCAGATAGCAAAAGTTATGCCCTCCCCGACTCAACCTGTTGGTGTCGGCGACGAAACGGCACGGGTCAGTGTCGGTCGCACGGGTGGAACAGCACCGCGTGCCACCGTTTCACCAGGTCCTGATGCCCGGTCAGGGGCGGAGTGAAGCAGAGCCGGTAGCAGGCGGTCCCGCCGCTGGGGGTGGGTATCGACACCAGCAGGCCGTACCGGTCCAGCCGCAGCGGGCACGGCAGGCAGTCGGCGGGCAGGTCGACACCGGCGGCGACCAGCTGCCGCCGCAGGAAGGGATAGAACTGCGTGCCGTGGTGGTCCACCAGGTCGACCAGGAGCGGTCGCTCCATCGCGGAGATCGGGTCGGGCGCGGCGGCGCGGTAGTCGGTGAGGCGTACCGGCAGGTCCCGGTCGCGGCCGGTGAGCGTGACGCGCTTGGGCACCACCTCCACGATGACCGTGTCCGTACCGACGTCGAGCAGGTCCGGATCGGGCAGAGTGGCCGCCACCGCGTCGGCGGCGGCGCGGGCGGCGGCCCCGGCCAGCGGGACGGCCCGGCCGCCGACCCGCAACCGGCCCCAGGTCGGCGAGAACGGCAACGGCGGTACGTCCGCGATGTGCACGAGCACCGAGCCGGTGATGCCGGCGAGCGGCTCGTCCCGGTGGCACAGCAGCAGGATGCGGCCGTCGGCGGCGGCACCGTGCCGCACGTCGGTCACGGTCGGTCCGCGGTACGCCACCACGGTGGCGAGCGTCGCGCTGCTGGCCAGCGTACGGGCGATCTCGGCGCTACTCGGTTGCATGGGCGGGCTCCGTTCGGGCGGGCGGCCGGGGTGCGGTCACGGGTGTGAGTGGACGCAGGTGGGGCAGCCGGGCGCGACGCCGAGCAGGCCGGCCAGCCCCGCGCCGACGTCGTCCGGGCCGGTGAGCGGCGCGGCGAAGGCGAGTCGGACGTCGCGGTGGCCCTCGGGCACCTCCAGGCGCAGCACGATCCCGTGCCGGTCCAGCCGCAGCGGGTGGACCCGGCCGGCACCGTCCCGCCGGTCGGCCGGCACCAGGCGGATCAGCCCACCGAGCGCCTCGGGGTGCGCGGCGTACAGGTGGCGCAGCAGCTCGGCCTCGTACGGGGCGAGCGGGTCGGGATCGGCGGCGGCCAGGTCGTCCGGGTCCACGGTGGCGTCGCCGTCGGCGTCGACGAGGTCGGCGGTGGCGAGCGTGAGGAAGGCGGTCACGTCACCGCCGTCGAGGTCGTCCAGGGTGAGCCAGCCGGTGAGCGTGGCCCGGGCCCGGACCCGGTGACGGGCCGGGAGCGGCGCGAGGTCGGTGATCTCGACCAGGGCCGGCACCTCGCCCGTGTCGAGCAGGTGTCGGGCCAGTTCGGCGTGGGCGGGTAGCGCCACCCGGAGCAGCCCTTCGGCGTCGAGGGTGTGTCGTCCGATCAGGTCCGCGCGGTGGCGGGTGGTCCGCAGGCGCAGCGAGTCCGCAGCGGCGAGCAGCGTACGCAGTCGCTCGGCCGGTGTGGCGCTGGTCGCCGCCAGGGGTGTCTTGCTCAATGCCCCACCTCCCATTAGGTTAGCCTTACCTTACTAGAGAGGTGATGATGAACCAGTCCCGCCCGAAGATCAAGCGCTCCCGCCGCCTCGGCATCCCACTCACCCCCAAGTGCGTGCGGTACTTCGAGCGCCGGCCCTACCCACCCGGCGTGCACGGTCGGGCGCGGACCAAGGAGAGCGACTACAAGGTCCGGCTGCTCGAGAAGCAGCGCCTCAAGGCGCAGTACGACCTGCGGGAGAAGCAGCTCCGACTGGCCTTCGAACGCGCCGTGGGCCGTCCGGGCAAGACCGGCGAGGAACTGGTCGTCGACCTGGAGACGCGACTGGACGCCCTGGTCCTGCGCGCCGGTCTGGCCCGCACCATCTACCAGGCCCGTCAGGCCGTCACCCACGGCCACGTCAACGTCAACGGACGGCGGGTGGACCGCCCCTCGGCCCGGCTGCGTCCCGGCGACGTGATCGCGGTCCGCGAGGGCAGCCGCGCCAAGACGCCGTTCGTGGTGGCCGCCGCCGGCGCGCACGCCCCCGAGCGGACCGCCCCCTATCTCGACGTCGACCTGGCCGGGCTGACCGCACGGCTGATCCGGTTGCCGCAGCGGGCCGAGGTGCCGGTGCTCTGCGACGAGCAACTGGTGGTCGAGTACTACTCCCGCTGACCGCAGCGGTCCGGCCGGCACCCCTCGCGGGCCCGGCCGGACCACCCGGCACCAGGGGTGGCCTGCGACGAGCTGGCACCGGTGCGCTAGACAGGTAGCCGTACCGACCCCCCTCGGATGGCGGGAGCACATGTCACCATCCCTGCTCACCTGGCTCTCCGGCGGCGTGCTGCTGCTGGGTGCCGGAGTCCTCACCACCCTGCTGCCACGCCTGCGTACGCGCCGGCAGGACCGCCTGGTGGCCTGGTCGACCGCGCGGGCCGCGATCGACAGCGCCACGGTCAGCCGCGACGCGACGAGCGCCCGCGTACCCGAGGCGGACGGCCTGCTGACCCAGGCCGAGCTGCTCGCCGCCGACCACGGCGGCGTCACGGCCGCCCGCGCCGCGGCCGACCTCGCCCGCCGCGCCGACGAGCTGTGGCAGGCGCAGCGGTGACCGCGCCCCGGAGCATCCGACGCACCGAACCGCTGCGCTGGGGGCTGCTCGCCGTCGCGGTGGTCGTGCTGGCGGTCTTCCTGCTCGCCCAGCAGCAGAGCATCGACGTCAGCTACGGCCAGTCCCCGGCGGTGTCGAGGCAGGTCGAGGAGGGCTCCGCCGGTGAGCTGAGCGACGCGACCGTGCCATCCACCGAGGAGATGACCGCCCTGGTCGACGCCGACCCGGTGGTCCGCCTGCCGGGCGCCGTCGCCCGGTGGGACGAGCAGCGGGTGCGGGAGGCGATCGGCGACGAGGACACCCGCATCCTGGTCGCACCGCCCGGCCTGGACGAGGAGGAACGCAAACGGGTACGGGACGTCGAGAGCGCCACGATCCGGGTGATCGGCACCCAGGTCAGCGGCGGCATGCTCCAGGCCACCCCGGACACCCTGCCCGGTTGGCGGGCCCAGTTCGCCACCGGTGACGTCACCGGCCAGTTGGTCACGCTGATCACCGCGCTGCGCAAGGTGCCGCGCCCCGCCGATGAGGACACGGTGCGCTGGCGCGACCCGAGTACGGCGGAACTCGACACGGTCACCGCCGACCTGCGCGCCGACGGGCTGCACATCGCCGAGGGCGCCACGCTGCGCCAGGTGCCGCGGGACGCGCCCACCGCCTTCCCCGACGGCGCCTGGTACGTCGCCCTGCCCGCCCAGCCGTACGGTGAACCGCTCCCGGCGTACGGTCCGGCGCTGCACCGGCTCTTCCCGGACCAGCCGCTGGTGGTGATGTACGGCAGTTGGATCGAGTACCACGGTCCGGGCGCGGCGGACTTCGCCGAGCTGACCGCGACCAGCTTCTACGCCCATTTCGGCGACCGGCTCAGCCGCTACGACTACCCGCAGCAGAACGTGCTCGGCGTCTACCTGGGCCGGGTGACCGACATCCGGTACGCGGGCCTGTTCGACCGCCCACTGCCCTACCGCCCGCTGGATCCGCTACGGGTGGCGCTGCCCGCCCTGCCCTGGATCTTCGCGGCCTGCGTGGCGGGCTTCCTGGTGCTGTCGATCCGGTCGCTGCGCCGCTCCGGCACCCGCCCCGGTGACCCGCAACGCGGTGGTGTGCGGGCCCGGCTGGCCGGGCTCACCGCGCTCGCGGTCGAGGCGTCGCTGCTCACCGACGCGCGCAGCAACCCCGCGTTGACCCGGGGCATCGGCAGGCTCGAAGCGGCCCGGAAGGCGCTCGACGAGGGACTGCCGGACCGGCACGTCCGCAGGTTGCTCGACGACGCGACGGCGGAGTTAAAGGACACCGCCCGCCTGACCGGCATCCCCGGTTACCGCCCCGACCTCTATCTCCAGGGGAGGCTGTCGTGACCGGCACGCTGCGACGCGGCCTCGTCGCCCTGGTCGGCAGCACCTTCGGCTGGGCGGTGCTGGCCTGCCTGGTGCTGGCCGGGTGGGCGCTGTGGTCGGGCGGGATCCTGGACGGCCCGATCGCCCGCGAGGTCCGCGCCTCGTCGACGTACGTCGCGCCCGGGGTGGACCTGGACCGGCCCGCCGCCGAACGGGTCATCGGCAACCGTCGGCTGGTGGTGCTGGTGATGGCGCCCGGGGACGACCTGCGGGACGCCTGCGACCAGACCCGGCAGGCCGCGAAGGGCACGCTGGTGCTGGCGATGAGCCGCGACGGCGACGAGTGGGACACCTACGGCTGCTCGCGCATCCGCCAGCGCGACAGCAAGGACTTCGGCCGGGCGATGGTCGCGGAGACGGTCATCAGTCGGGGCGTGGACTCGTTCGTGGACCAGCCGGTGGAGGCGCTCAAGGTCGTCGTGGTCAACTACGACCTGCTGGTACGGGCCGGCACGGTCCCCGACGGGGCACGCACGATCAGCCCGTCGCTGCCCCGGTACCTGCTGGCCGGCGCGGCGGTCGGCGGTGTGGTCGCCGGTGCCGCGTCGCTCTGGATCGCCGGGCGGCGGGCCGGGCGGCTGGCGTCCCAGCGGCGACGCCGACGCGACGAGCAGGCCGACGAGCGCAGCGCGCTCAGTGCCGCGGCGGCCGGGCTGGCGCAGCAGATCGTCGACCTCGACCAGCGGTACGGCCAGCTCTCCGCCCGCAGCACCGGCCGGGGATACGCGCGGCTGGTCAGCGACTACACCCGGCTGCTCGGCGAGCTGTCCGACGCCGGTGCGGGCGACGTCACCGTGCGGCGGTTGCGCGAACGGGTGGACGAGCTCGCCACGCGGGCGACCATGCTCGCGCGGGAGGCGGCGGCCCGGACCGGGAACGGTGCGGAATCCGACGACCGGTCCTCCACGGCCCGGCGGTCGGCGTCACGGCGTGGCGGTCGGCGGGGGCGTCGGCGCGACCGGCCCGGTTCCACCACCGGCTGACGGCGGGGCGACGGGGTCGGGCACGGTCGTGCCCGTGGTGTGCCGGGAGCGACCGTGCCCGACCACGGACAGCGCGACCACCCGCCGGGACCAGGGCCGTACCCGCAGGGTCACCACGTCGCCGTCGTGGCAGCGGGTCGCCCACTCGCTGGGCAGCCCCCACGCGGTGGTGCGGTCGGCGGTGCCGTCGTCCACGGCCAGGTAGTGCAGCCAGGGTCGGGGCGGGCGGTTCTCGCCCTGGGCGGCGCTGCGCCACACCTCGATCCAGAGCACCTCGCCGGTGACGGTGCGTTCGGTGGCGAGGTCCACCAGGGTGCGGACCACGGTGTGGACGCCGGCCAGCAGCACCAGGACGACCACCACGGTGACGCCGTTGCGCACCAGGTCGAAGATCCGTGCGGCCTGGTTCGCCGTGGACAGGGTGAGGTCGAAGGTGGGGCCGAAGGCGTCGAGCAGGAAGGCGCCGACGGCGATGCCGATCACGCCGCTGGCCAGCAGACGCGGCACCGACCGGCCGTAGCGTGGCAGCAGCCGGGGGTAGCGGACGCGGATCCGGTGCCACCTGCCGCCGTACGACGACCAGACCGAGGTGCGGTCGCCCAGGCCGAGGTCGAGCACCGCGCTGGCCAGGCGGGTGGCCCCGACGGCGGCACCGTAGCCCAGGTAGCGGTCCCAGATCGCCACCGCGGCCGGCGGCAGTTCGTCGAACTCCTCGTGCCCGCGCAGCCAGTCCCGGACACCGAGCCACCGCGCCGCCACCTGGCGACCGAGCGCCGTGTCACGTTCGCCCGGTGACGCCCCGGCCAGCGTGGAGAGCAGGACGAACACGGCGATCCCGGCGATGAACGCGTGGTTGCCCGACGTCGGATGCCAGCTCGCGTGGTGCAGCGCGGCCAGGCCGACCACCACGGCGGCGGCCAGCGCCGCGCCGACCAGCAGACCGGTCACGCGTGGACCGAAGCGCCGCCGGGACAGGCCGGCGGCACGGGCGTCGGCGATCACCTGCCCGCGCAGTCGCCTGTTCCACGCCCGGGCCCGGGTCTCGTCGCGGAAGGTCAGCGCGGTCAGCGGCAGGACGCCGTCCACCGCGAGTCCGCGTACCCGGTCCAGCACCAGACGCTCGTACGGACGCAGCCCGGTCTCGTCGGGCGAGGACGCCGGCAGGTGCAGCGTGCTCTGCATGGGGTCGGCACCGGGTTGGCGTACCTCGACGAAGCCTCGGGCGGCGAGGTCGAGCAGGGTCGCCTCGGCGGCGTCCTCCGTCAGCGACCAGCGGTTGACCAGCAGGTTGACCACGGCGGGCGGCTCGGCGCCGAGATCCGGGGTGGCAGGTGCGGGCGACACGGTGGCGGGCCGGGTGACCCACCGGACGACACCGTAGAGCAGGAGCCAGCCGGCGAGGGCGCCCAGGCCCACCGCCAGGTCGAGCAGGAGACGGGGGTCCATCAGGTGTCGCCGCCCGGGAAGCGGACTCCGACGGCGCCACGCTCGCCCGTCCCGGCCTCGAAGTAGTCCCGCGTGCGGAAGCCGGCCGCACCGGCGATCAGGTTGGTGGGCACGGACTGCACGGTGGTGTTGTACGTCTGCACCGCGCTGTTGTAGAACTGCCGGGCGTAGGCGATCCGGTCCTCGGTGCGGGCGAGTTCGGCCTGCAACGCCGCGAAGTTCTGGTCGGCGCGCAGGTCCGGGTACGCCTCGGCGAGCGCGAGCAGTCGACCGACCGCCTCGGTCAGCTCGGTCTCGGCACCGGCCCGACCGGTGGGGCCGGGCGTGGTGGCGGCGGCCAGCGCACCGCTGCGGGCGGCGGACACCGCCGTCAACGCGTCGCGCTCGTGCGACGCGTACCCCCTGACGGTCTCGACCAGGTTGGGGATCAGGTCGTGCCGGCGGCTGAGCTGCACGTCGATCTGGGCCCAGGAGGCCTGCACCTGGTTGCGGCGGCGGACCAGACGGTTGTAGGCGATCGTCGCCCACCCGAGCACGGCGGCCGTCAGCAGGCAGAGCAGCCCGCCGACGAGACTCGCCACGACGCCGTTGCCCATTCCCCGACCCTCCGCACCTGTGCGCCGCGATCTGCGGTGACCGACGCGAACGCGACGGACCCCGGTGTCGGCGGCCCGGCCGATCCGATCATGAGGATCGGACCCGGCGGGTGCAATCAGGCGAACGGTTGGTGACCGGCGCAGACGCGTCGACTGCGTCACAGCGGGCGCGGCGATGTCCGGCAGCGTCGGGTCCCGGCCGGGGCCGGCACGGGTTCGGCGATGATGGTGCGGTGAACTTCCGCTCCGTCTACCAGCACGGGTTCGTCCGGGTCGCCGCCTGCACCGGGCGTACCCGTATCGCCGAGCCCACCGCCAACGCCGAGGCCGTCCTGCGGCAGGCCCGCCGGTGCGCCGCCGAGGGGGTGGCCGTGGCGGTCTTCCCGGAACTGGGCCTGTGCGGCTACTCGATCGAGGATCTCCTGCTCCAGGACGCGGTGCTGGACGAGGTGGAGACGGCGCTGGCGCACCTGGTGGCGGAGTCGGCGGAGCTGCTGCCGGTGCTCGTCGTCGGTGCCCCGCTGCGGCACCGGGGCCGGGTCTACAACTGCGCGGTGCTGGTCCACCGGGGGCGGGTGCTGGGCGTGGCGCCGAAGTCGTACGTCCCGAACTACCGGGAGTTCTACGAGGCCCGGCAGATCGGCGCGGGGGTCGACGAGCGCGGCGGGACGATCCGGCTCGGCGGTGCCGAGGTGCCGTTCGGGGTGGACCTGCTGTTCACCGCCGAGGACGTGCCCGGCCTGGTGCTCTACGCCGAGGTCTGCGAGGACCTGTGGGTGCCGGTGCCGCCCAGCGCCGAGGCGGCGTTGGCGGGCGCGACCGTGCTGCTCAACCTCTCCGGCAGCCCGATCACCGTGGGGCGGGCCGAGGACCGTCGACTGCTGTGCCGGTCGGCGTCGGCCCGCTGCCTGGCCGCGTACGTCTACGCGGCGGCGGGTCTGGGCGAGTCCACCACGGACCTGTCCTGGGACGGCCAGACGATGATCTACGAGAACGGCGTCCTGCTCGCCGAGACCGACCGGTTCCCGGCCGACGAGCGGCATGCGGTGGCCGACGTCGACCTGGACCTGTTGCGGCAGGAACGGCTCCGGATGGGCACCTTCGACGACAACCGGCGGGCACACGCGGAACGCACCGGCGGCTTCCGCGAGGTGCGGTTCCGGTTGGACCCGCCGACCCGGGACCTCGGGCTGCGGCGTCGGGTCGAGCGGTACCCGTTCGTGCCGTCCGACGCCGCGCGCCTGGCGCAGGACTGCTACGAGGCGTACCACATCCAGGTCGCCGGCCTGCACCAGCGGCTGGCGGCGACCGGCGACCCGAAGGTCGTCATCGGGGTCTCCGGCGGCCTGGACTCGACCCACGCGTTGATCGTCGCGGCGCGGGCGATGGACCGGGCGGGCCGCCCGCGCAGCGACATCCTCGGGTTCACCATGCCGGGCTTCGCGACCAGCGCGCACACCCGGGACAACGCGCACAAGCTGATGCGCTCGCTCGGGATCACCGCGGCCGAGCTGGACATCACCGCCACCGCGCGGCTGATGCTCCAGGAACTCGGCCATCCGTTCGGTGCCGGCGAGCCGGTCTACGACGTGACGTTCGAGAACGTACAGGCCGGGCTGCGCACCGACTATCTGTTCCGGCTGGCCAACCAGCGCGGCGGCATCGTGCTCGGCACCGGTGACCTGTCCGAGTTGGCGCTGGGTTGGTGCACGTACGGCGTCGGCGACCAGATGAGCCACTACAACGTCAACGCGGGCCTGCCGAAGACCCTCATCCAGCACCTGATCCGGTGGGTGATCGGCAGCGGCCAGTTCGACGAGGAGGTGGCCGAGACGCTGCGCGCGGTGCTGGACACCGAGATCAGCCCGGAGCTGGTGCCGGGCGCGGAGCTCCAGTCCACCGAGAGCACCATCGGCCCGTACGCGTTGCAGGACTTCACCCTCTTTCACGTGCTGCGCTACGGCTTCCGGCCGTCGAAGATCGCCTTCCTGGCCTGGCACGCGTGGCACGACCCGGCGGCGGGGAGTTGGCCGCCCAACTTCCCCGAGCACAAGCGGGTCGGCTACGACCTGCCGGAGATCCGCCGCTGGCTGGAGGTCTTCTGTCGCCGGTTCTTCGGCTTCGCCCAGTTCAAGCGCTCGGCGATGCCGAACGGCCCGAAGGTCGTCGCGGGTGGTTCGCTGTCCCCGCGCGGCGACTGGCGGGCGCCGTCGGACAGTTCGGCGCAGGTGTGGCTGCGCGATCTCGCCCGCTGGGACGCGCACTGAGTGGACGGTGTGGACCCCGGCCCGGACGATGGTTCGGACCGGCCACCGGACGTAGGCTGCACTCACCGAGGGCTTCCGCTCCACCGCCGCCGGTGAGCGGCGGCGGGCCGGCACGGGGGCGGGGCGCGGGGTACGACGGCGGGTGGCGGTTCAGCGGAGGGAAAGTGCTGTGGCGGTAGGGCGCGTGGTGCGGTTCGACGAGGTGAAGGGGTACGGCTTCATCGCCCCGGAGGAGGGCGGCGAGGACGTCTTCGTCCACGCCAACGACCTGATGGAGGGCAAGCAGGCCATCACACCGGGCACCCGGGTGGAGTTCCAGATCAAGGAGGGCGAGCGGGGCCTCAAGGGCTACGACGTCCGGGTCGTCGCGTCGGAGCGTCGTCCGGTCGCCGCCCCGGTCGCGACCGCCGGCACCGAGGAGTACGACGAGGACGCCACCTGTGACGTGCTCTCCGCCGCGGCGCTGCGCGCCGAGGTGACGGAGGCGTTCATCCAGGCCGCTCCGGATCTCACCGCGGGTCAGATCGTCCGGCTGCGGGACCAGGTGATCCGGATCGCCACCCGGCACGGGTGGACCGAGGGCTGAGGGTCAGCCGGCAGGCCCGCTGCCGACCTCCGGCGTAGGGGTCGTGGGCGCGCCGCCGAACACCACCGTGCGCGGCAACTCGGGTCGGCCGCCCCGTGGCTGCCACTCGCGCGGGTAGCCCAGCGACACCTCCTGGAACGGCACCTCGTCGTGCCAGGTCGTCCGGGGGATGTGCAGGTGGCCATAGACCACCGCCGCCGCCCGGTAGCGGACGTGCCAGTCGGCGGTCAGCTCCGTCCCGCACCACTGGGCGAACTCCGGGTGGCGCAGCACGTCGGTCGGCTCGCGGACCAGCGGATAGTGGTTGACCAGGACGGTCGGCAGACTCGGGTCGCAGGCGTCCAGCCGCCGTCGGGTGTACGCCACCCGGTCCCAGCACCACGCCTCGCGGCTCGGGTGCGGATCCGGGTGCAGCATGAACTCGTCGGTGCAGACGATCCCGGTGGCGTACGCCCGTGCCAGCGACTCCTCCTTGGTGGTGGTGCCGGGTGCCCGGAACGAGTAGTCGTAGCCGACGAAGAGCGGGGCGACGACCACCGGCCCGCCGGCGCCCCGCCAGAGGGGGTACTCGTCCTCCGGGGTGTGCACGCCGAGCGTGCGGCACAGCTCGACGAGGTGGTGGTACCGCTGCTCGCCGCGCAGGTCCACCGGGTCGTGCCGGGGGGTCCACAGCTCGTGGTTGCCCGGTGCCCAGAGCACGGTGTGGAAGCGCTCGGTGAGTGTCCGCAGCGTCCACTCCACATCGGCGTACGCGTCGCCGACGTCCCCGGCCACGAGCAGCCAGTCCTGGTCGGAGCCCGGTCGCAGCTCCGCCGCGATCTGCCGGTTCTCGGCGTAGCCCACGTGCAGGTCGCTGACCGCGAGAAGCGTGCCGGCACCCATGTCCTCGTCCACCCCCGGTCTGCGGCCCGTCGCCGCCCGCAACGGTAGTCGTCGCGGGGGCGGGCGCACAGCCCGTCAGCCGCCGGTGCCCTCCGCGGCGCCGTCGGGCGTGAGGGCGCCGTCGGCCTCACCGGCGTCGAGGTGCACGTGCTGGTGGCCGTTGCCGGCGTCGATGTTGATCTGGTCGAGTTGGGTCGCGGCCACCGACCAGGTGGTGGCGGCGAGCGTGGCCTGCCGGGCGGCCAGCGCCAGGTGCTCGGGCCGCAGGGCGTCGGGGGCGGACGCCGCCAGGGCCACCGAGTCGACCGCGACGGTGGCCTGGGCCACCGCGCTGCGCAGGCCGCCCCGGGCGACGTTGGTGGCGGTGGTGCCCGAGGGCGGGTCGGCGTACTGCTCGGTGAGTTGGCGCATGGTCTGCCGCCACTGGTCGAGCTGCGCCGCTTCGGGAGCCCGGCCGGACTCTCCGTTCTCCCGCACGGCGACCAGGATCGGGGCCATCTGTTGGCCGGTCCGCCGCGCCAGGTCGGTCAGTTCGACGATCTGGCGCGCGTCCCGTTCGACCTCCGCCGCCTGCATCTCGGCGATCCGCGAGTCGGTGTCGTCCGGCCGTCCCAGGGTGTACCCGACCAGCCCGCCCACCAGGGCCACCACTAGCACGGCCGTGACGGCACCGAGGATCGACCAGCCGGAGGTCCGCGCTGCCGAGGCCCGCGGGGTCGCCAGGTAGGAGGGCCTTCCGGTACGACGGGACATGGCCACCCCTCGGATCGACGACGATTCGCTCGGAGCGTAGCTCGTATATCACAAGTCGTCGATACTTCTGTGCACTGTGGCGTCGACTTTCACTCGGCGGGCACGAAAGCCTGCCGACGGCGTTCGGTACGCCGCCGTAGTGTGACGGCGACCAGCAGGGCCGTACCCGCCATCAGCACGGCGCTGACCACGGCCGCCAGCCGGAACCCGTGCACGAACGCCTCCCGGGCGGCGGCGAGGAGCCGCTCGCCGACCTCGACGGGCAGGCGGTCGGCGGCCACCAGGGCGGCGGTGAGGTTGTCCCGCGCGGCGGCCGTCGCCTCCGCGCCGGCCTCGACGGGAACCGTCGTGGCCGTGTCGTGCCGGTAGACCGCGGTGATCAGGCTGCCGAGCAGCGCGATGCCGAAGGCGCCGCCGAGTTGCGGCGCCGTGGCGGAGATCGCCGCCGCCGCGCCGGCCCGCTGCGGTGGTGCGGCTCCGACGACCATGTCGGTGGCGAGCGCCATCATCGGCCCCAGTCCGGCGGAGACGACGACCGCCCCGGTCACCAGGATCGCCAGTCCGCCGACCTCGACCTGGGTGAGCAGGCCGTAGCCGACCGCGGCGAGCGCCAGACCGGTCGCGGTGACCGTCGCCGGGTCGACCCGGCGGGCGATCCGTGGGGCCAGCGTGGACCCGACGATCACGCCGACGGCCGAGGGCGCGGTCCACATGCCCGCCGCCAGTGGGGACAGGCCCTGCACCAGTTGCAGGTACTGCGCGATGGCGAGGTTGGATCCCCACAGGACGAAGATGCCCAGCGCCAGGGTGGCGGCGGCGACGGTGAGTCGGCGGTCGGCGAAGAGCCCGAGGTCCAGGAACGGGTCGGTTCGGCCGCGCTGCCGCCGGACGAACAGCACGGCGGCGGCCAGGCCCGCCACGACCGCCAGCAGCGACGTCGCGTGCACGCCGTCGGCGGCGATCCGCTTGAGCCCGTACACCACCGGCAGCACCGCACCGAGCGACAGCAGCGCGCTGACCAGGTCCAACCGGCCGGTGGCGGCGCGCCGCTCGGGCAGCAGCGCCGGCCCCACCACCAGCAGCACCAGCATCACCGGTACGCCGAGCAGGAACACCGAGCCCCACCAGTACCGCTCCAGCAGCCACCCGCCGACCAGCGGTCCGACCGCCGTACCGCCGGAGACGCTGGCGATCACCACCCCGATCGCCACCGCCCGCTGTCGTGCGTCGACGAACATCACCGTCACCAGGGAGAGGATGGCCGGCATCAGCGTCGAGCCGGCGACCCCCATCACCGCCCGGGCGACGATCAGCAGTTCCACGGTGGGGGCGTACGCCGCGGCCACCGAGGCGACGCCGTAGCCGGCGGCGCCGAGCAGCAGCATGCGGCGTCGCCCGATGCGGTCGCCCCACACGCCCATGGTGATGAGGGAGCCGGCGAGCAGGAAGGCGTAGACGTCGACGATCCACAGCAGTTCGGTGCTGTCGGCCGAGAGGTCCCGGCCGATCGTCGGTAACGCCAGGTGCGTCACGGTCAGTTCCAGCGAGGCGAGCAGGGCCGGTAGGGCGAGCACCACGAGCCCGTACCACTCCCGCCGTCCCGCCACATGGCGCGGCGGCGCCGCATCCATCGGGGTCGTCATGGAGTCGAGCTTCCGACCTCAACCGAACTTCAGGTCAAGCGGATTCGCGGCGTGCCCCGAGCCACGCCGCGAATCCGCCGGGTCGCTGACGACTATTCGCTGCGTAGCCCCTCGGCCCGGGTCAACCGCCACAGCAGTGGCAGGCTGGCGGCGGTGACCACGAGCACCAGCACCGCAGCGGTGCCGGACACTCCGGCGATCGCCGTCCAGTTGACGCCGACGGAGATCCCGGCGACCGACTGGAGCAGGGCCGCCACCGCGCTTCCGGTCACGACCGCCAGCAGCATGCCCAGCGTCACCGGGATCGCCACCTGATAGAGCACGGATCCGGAGAGGCTGCGGCGGCGGGCGCCGAACGCGCTGAGCACCGCCAACGGCCGCCGCCGCTCGCGCAACTGTTCGAGGATGTTGACCAGCATGCTCGCGCCGATGACCAGCAGCAGGACGACCGCGCCGATCTGCAGTGCCTGTTGGTAACCGGCCAGCACCGAGGAGGTGCGGCGTTCCTCGAACGTCTGCACGACCGCCGTCGGGTCCACCTGCGCGACGGTGTTACGCAACCGCTCCACCGTGTCCCGGTCGGCCGGGTCGTACGCGACGAGCACGCTGCTCGGATTGACCGGCGGCACCTCCAACGCTCCCGGGGTGAGCAGGAAGTCCGCCACGACCAGCGTGGAGTACTGCCGCACCGTGGGGACCTCGGCCGGCACGGTCCAGCGGACCGGCGTGCCGTCGTCGTCGAAGGTGAGCGTGGTGCCCGCCTCCGTCGACGCGCCACCCGGGCCGGCGAAGCTGTCACCGTCGGCACAGGAGGGCAGCTCGGCGTACTGGCGCAGGGCCGCGCAGTCGGCGATGTAGACCCGGTGGACCTGCGCCGCGTCCGGGGCGGTGCCCAGGTCCGCCAGCCCGCTGGTGGCCCGGACCCCGACCGTGTCGGCCAGCGCCTCGGCCCAGGTCCGGGCGGGACCGTCGGGCGTGCCCGGCTCGTAGACGAAGACGACGGCCTGGAAGTCGTCGTCGGGGCTCAGGTCGCTCGCGCTGTACGTCTGCGCCGCGCCGAGCACTCCCTGCACGGCGATCACGCCGGCCACCGACACCGCGATGCCGGAGACGGCCCGGAAGGCGGTGTCGCTGTCCAGTTGCAACCGGCGTACCGCGAGCTGCCACGCGACGCCGCCGCCCCCCAGCCGCCGTACCGTCGCCTGCACCAGCCACGGCAGGAGCAGCACCACCCCGACCAGGAGCAGCGTCGCCCCGGCGGCGAGTTGCAGCTCCACCAGCAGGCCGCCGGCCTGTTCGGTGAGACCGCCGAGCAGCGGGTAGAGCAGAAGGAGTCCGACCAGTGACGGCAGTGGCCGCCACCAGAACCGACGATGACGCTCGCCGCCGCGCCGGACCACGCCGAGCGGCTCGATCACCACCCGCCGCAGCGCGGAGAGGGTGACCAGGACCGCGGTGGTCGGCACCAGCACCACGACCAGCAGCGCCAGCACGGGTACCGGACGCATGTCGGCGGCGAAGAAGCTGAACCCGGGTGGCAGCAGGTCGCCGGCCACCCCACGGATGCCGAGGAATGCGAGCGCCCCGAGGGCCAACCCGAGCACCGCGCCGACCAGGCTCTCCCCCGCCGCCACCCGCCGGGTCATCGCGCTGTCCGCGCCGACCAGCCGGATCGCGGCGAGCTGGCGGTCGCGGGCCTCACTGCCGAACCGCACCGCCGTGGTCACGAAGATCATCACCGGCAGCAGCAGGACCACCAGGCCCAGCACGCCCAGCACCAGCAGCACCGGCGACACTCCCCCGGCCTCCTGCGGGCCGTCGCCGCCGTACGCGTCGATCCGCCGGGCGCCGAGGCTCTCCTCGTCCACCTGCTCCGAGTGGAGATAGAAGAGTCGTTCATCGGGGCCGGCCAGCCCGTCGGGGCCGATGGTGCCGACCACCCGGCCGCCCCACCGCTCCCGCAGCAACGCACCCTCGGGCGAGTCGAGTAGCTCGGCCAGGGCCGGCGAGACGACCATCTCGCCCGGGGCCAACCGGCGGTCGACACCGGGGGGCAACGGCGTCCGCTCCCCCTCGGGCCGCACCAGCCAGCCGTTGACGTCGGTGCCCCGGTAACGGGACTCCACGTCCACGGTCAGCAGGGTGTCCGGCCCGGGTGCGGACACCACCGGGCCCGGCAGGCGTGCCGCCTCCCGGTCGCCGCGCGCGGCGGCCAGCGTGGGCAGGGCGGCGGCGGTCAGCAGCATCACCACGCCGAGGCCCACACCGACCGAGATCAGGGCCAGTCGGGCCCAGCCGGACCGGCCGCCCGCCACGCTGAGCCGTACACCCAGCGCCAGGTCGTCGAGCCAGCCCGCCGCGCCGCGCCGCGTCCCGGCGCTCATCGGACGTGCGCCGGGGTACGGACCTTGCCGTCGCGCACCACGACCTCCCGGTCGGAGTACGCGGCCACCCGCGCCTCGTGCGTGACGAGCACGACCGCGGCGCCGGTCTGCCGGGCCGCCTCGACGAAGAGCCGCATCACCCGCTCGCCGTTGAGCGAGTCGAGCGCGCCGGTCGGCTCGTCGGCGAAGATCACCCGAGGGCCGGTGATCAGCGCGCGGGCCACCGCCACCCGTTGGCCCTGGCCGCCGGAGACCTCGCCGGGGCGCTTGCCCGCCACGTCGTCGACCTCCAGCCGGGCCAGTGCGTCGCTCGCCCGACGCGCCGCCTCCCGCCGCCGTACGCCGGACAGCCGCAACGGCAGCGCGACGTTCTCCAGGCAGGTCAGCTCCGGGACGAGCTGCCCGAACTGGAACACGAACCCGAACTCGGTCCGGCGCAGCGCGCTGCGACGCTGGTCGGAGAGGGCGACCAGGTCCTGCCCGGCGTAGCTGACCCGGCCGGAGTCCGGCGCGACGATCCCGGCCAGGCAGTGCAGCAGGGTGGACTTGCCGGAGCCGGAGGGGCCCATCAGGGCGAGCACCTCACCGGCGTGCACCCGCAGCGACGCGCCGTCCAGCGCCGGGGTGGCGCCGTACGTCTTGACCAGGTCCTCCGCCTCCAGCAGCGGGGTGTCCGTTACGGGGTTCATCGCGTCTCCTCTCGCACCTGCGCGCGGAGCTGGTCCAGCCGGGCGGCGGTCAGCTCCAGCCAGCGCAGGTCGGCTTCCAGGTGGAACAGGGCGTGGTCACAGACGAGCTGGTCGGCCAGGTCACCGGCGAGCTTGCGCTGGGTCAGCTCCCGCATCTGCGCCAGGTGGGCGGCGCGCTGCACGTCGAGCAGGTCGGCCGCGTCACGGTCAGTGAGCAGCGCCAGCACGACCTTGGTGTAGAGCTTGCTCTGGAGATAGACCTCGGGCTGCTCCGGTCGGGCCAGCCACTGCTCGACGTCGGTGACGCCGGCATCGGTGATCGCGTACCGCTTGCGGTCCGGGCCCTCGCCGGGCTCGGACTGTACCTCGACGAGACCGTTCTTGAGCAGGCGCGCGAGCGTGGCGTAGACCTGCCCGTAGTGCAGCGACCGACCGCGACCGAACTGGTCGTCGTAGGAGCGCTTCAGGTCGTAACCGTGGCGCGGGCCCTGCTCCAGCAGACCCAGTAGGGCGTAACCGACAGACATGAACGCCACTATACACACGGGCTATACACGCAGTGTCTACGTCCGAGGCTGCGGGACCGCCGACATCGTCGCCGAGGTCGGCGCGCGGACCCGACAGACGTAGGAGTCATATATCGAAATCTTTGAACACCCGTCGGATGACCGGTCGTGAGCTGGGCCGTAGCGTCGACGTGATCCACCTCGCACGGAGACGGACACGCACCGTCACCAGATCGCGAGCGTCACGCCCCGTGACGGACCGCCACGTCGGTAGTGGATCGGCGCTCCGTGCTGTCCTTTCCACCCCCGAAGGAGCAGAAGTGCCCCGAAACCCCCGCTCGTCACGCGCTCGCCGCAGCGGCGCGTTGCTGTTGTCCACCGCCCTCGTCGCCTCGTTGACCTCCGTCGCCGCGAAACCCGCCTCGGCGGCGCCGGAGGAACCCCTCAAGTCCAACGAGATCTTCCTGACCGGCCCGAACCAGGGCGCCCCGGAGGACATCGCCGCCGCCTACCTACGCGCCAACCCGGCCCGGCACGGCGTGACCGCCGCCGATCTCGGCGACCTGGCCGTGCTGTCCAGCTACACCAGCCGACACACCGGTGTCACCCACGTCAACCTCGCCCAACGCCACGAGAAGTTGGAGATCTTCGGGGCCACCGCGACGGTCAACGTCGCCCGCGACGGCAGCGTCATCTTCGTCGGCGACACCCTCGTGGCCGACCTGACCGGCGACGCCACCGCCCCCGACCTGGACGCCGTGGACGCCGTCGAGGCCGCAGCCGACGCCCTCGACCTGCCCACGCCCACGAACACCCGCGTCATGAGCCGCACCGGCGGCCCGGCTCAACGCACCGTCGTCAGCGGCAGCGGCGTCTCCGCCGAGCCCATCCCGGCCAAGCTCGGCTGGCAACCCACCGACAGCGGGCTCCGTCTCGCCTGGCAGCTCGTCATCGACGACGCCACCGACGCCCACCTCTGGAACGCCACCGTCGACGCGGAGAGCGGCGACCTGCTCGGCGCCGACGACTGGACCACCCACGAGCACACGGACGACCTCGCCGAGACCCTGCACCCGGTCTCCGGCCGGACGATGCCGGCTCGGCGCTCCGCACCACTCGGCACGCCCGACCCCGTGCAGGACGGGTCGAGCTACCACGTCTACGGCTACCCGACGGAGAGCCCGAACGACGGCCCCCGCAGCGTGGTGACCAACCCGGCGGACGCGCTGGCCTCGCCGCACGGCTGGCACGACACCGACGGCGTTCCCGGCCCCGAGTTCACCACCACCCAGGGCAACAACGTCCACGCGTACCAGGACCAGGACAACAACAACGCGCCGGACTTCGGCAGCAGCCCGGACGGCGGTCCGAACCTGACCTTCAACTTCCCGCTCGACCTGAACGAGAACCCGCAGAGCTACCGGGACGCGGCCACCGCCAACCTGTTCTACTGGAACAACATCATCCACGACGTGTCGTACCGCTACGGCTTCGACGAGGCGTCCGGGAACTTCCAGGCGAACAACTACGGTCGCGGCGGTGTCGGCGGCGACTACGTCCGCGCCGAGGCGGCCGACGGCGGCGGCTCGAACAACGCCAACTTCTCCACCCCGGCGGTGGACGGCGTCGGCGTACCCCGGATGCAGATGTACCTGTGGCCGGGCAACCAGTTCGGCGCCCAGAACCAGGTCGTCGTCGACGGGGTCGGGTCGTTCGACGCCACCTGGTCGCGCTACAGCCCGGCACCGACCGGCGCCGGGCTGTCCGCCCGCCCGTTCGTGCACGGCGGCACCGGCTGCGCCGCCTCGTCGTACCCGGCCACGCTGCCCGACGGCGGCTGGGTCGCGGTGGTCGACGGCGGCACCACCGCCTGCACCTACCTGCTGCGCACCCAGATCGCCGAGTCGCTCGGCGCCGACGCGGTGGTGGTCGCGCACAACGCGGCCGGAGCCGCCCCGGTGCTCACCGGCGCCATGACGACCGCGCCGGTCACCATCCCCGCGGTGGCGGTCACCCAGGCCGACGGCACCACCATCAAGGCCGCGATCGCCGAGGGCACCGTCACCGGGTCGGTCCGCAAGCACCCCAGCCACCCGGGTATGCGCGACGGCGACCTCGACGCCGGCATCATCATCCACGAGTACGGGCACGGCATCTCGCTGCGGCTGACCGGCGGCCCGGGAATCAACTGCCTGACCGGCAACGAGCAGATGGGCGAGGGCTGGAGCGACTTCTTCGCGATCACCACGCTGCTCGACCCGGCCCTCGACACCGCCGACGGCTCGCGGGGCCTGGTGCCGTACGTGCTGTACCAGGAGGACCGCACCGGCAACGGACTGCGCCCCCGGCCGTACTCGCGCAACATGGAGACGCAGCCGTTCACCTACGACAGCATCAAGACCGGCGGCTGGCTGAACGGCACCTCGCTGGCCGCGCCGCACGGTATCGGGCACGGCTGGGCCGCCGTCCTCTGGGACGTCACCTGGGATCTCATCGACCGGCACGGCCTCAACCCGAACGTGTACGGCGACTGGAACACCGGCGGCAACAACCTCGCCATGCAGCTCGTGATGGACGGGTTGAAGATGCAGGGCTGCGGGCCGGGCTTCGTGGTCGGCCGCAACGCCATCATCGCCGCCGACGCGGCGCTGACCGGCGGCGACAACGCCTGCACCCTCTGGTCCTCGTTCGCCCGCCGGGGTCTCGGCTACAGCGCGGTGCAGGGCACCACCAACCGGGACGACAACACCGAGGCGTTCGACACGCACCCGTCCTGCCGGGGCGACTTCGTCGGCCGCACCGCGGCGCCCGGGCTGAACACGCTGCCCGCCGGGGACGCTGCACCGATGAAGTTCCAGCTCGCGAGCAACCGGGGGCTGGACATCCTGGCCAGCAACTCGCCGTACTCCCGCCTGGTCGACTGCGACACCCTGCGGACGGTCAACCCGGACGGTTCGATCACGCCGCGACCGGCCCCGGTGGCGGCCGTCAACCCCGGCAACTCCCGCATGTCGGCCAACGCCAGGGGGCAGTACAACTACGTCTGGAAGACCGACCCCGCCTGGGCCGGCACCTGCCGTGAGTTCGTGCTGACCCTCGACAACGGATACCAGTACCGCACGTACTTCCGGTTCACCGGCTGATCCGGTAGCCACCACCGGGGGAGGGTTCCGCACCACGGGGCCCTCCCCCCGTCCAGGCCCGCAGGTGTACCCGGGTGGTGACGGGGTAGGAAACGCCGACCGACGACCCCGCGCTGCCAGGCGGAGTCCAGCGCAGGCCGGGGGGAACGGGATGAGCCGGGTCCGCAATCTGCGCGTCCGCCCCGACCTGCTCTATCTGGCCAGCGGCTGGAGCACTTTGGTCACCGACGTCCGGGGCCGGATCATCGGCACCGGTCCGCAGGGGTTCTTCGCCCGCAACACCCGGGTACTGCACACCGAGCGGATCACCGTCGACGGGCGGGAGCCGGTGCCGTTCAGCACGGCCACCGTCGGAGGGTACGCCCAACTGTCGTACGCCGAGCTGGGCGCCGGTGACGAGCTGCCCTCGCGGGCGGCGTACCTGACCGTGGCCCGGTTCGTGGGGGCCGGGCTGCGGACCCGCCTGACCGTGCTCAGCTACGCGGACGTACCGCTGGAGCTGCGGCTACGGATCGAGCTGAGCGCCGACTTCGCGGACACCGGCGAGGCCGAGCGGGGCCGGCGGGTGCAGTCCGGCACGGTCGAGCGCCGGTGGGATCCGGCGGAGTGGGAGCTGCGGCTGACGTACCGCTGTGACGGCCTGGACCGGGCGGTGGCGATCCGGGTCCGCACCGACCAGCCGATCCGGTACGCCGACGACGGCTTCGAGGTGGACCTGGCGGTGCCGACCCGCGAACGCCGACAGGTGGAGATCCTCGTCGAGCCCGTCTTCGACGGCGAACGTCTCGTCGCGCCACCGCCGAGCTTCACCGACTCCGGTGACCTGGCCGGCGCGGCACGTGGCCGGCTGGAACGCGAGTTCACCCGGTTGACCAGCACCAACTTCGACGTGACGGCGTCCTGGCGATGCGCGACGGAGGACCTGGCCGGGCTGCCCCTGGGCGAGCCGGCCGGCCCGACCGCCCCGATCGCCGGCCTGCCGATCTATCAGGAGATCTTCGGTCGGGACACGATGACCGCCTCGTGGCAGGCGTTGCTCGCCGGTCCGACGATGCTGGCCGACAGTCTCCGGCTCAACGCCGCGCACCTCGGGCGGCGCATCGACGACTGGCGCGACGAGGAGCCCGGCAAGCCGCTGCACGAGGCGCGTCAGGGGCCGGTGTCCGCGCTCGGCCTCGATCCGCTGTCGCACTACCACGGCGACTGGTCCACCGCGCCGGACTTCCTCGTCTTCCTCGGCCAGTACTACGCCTGGACCGGGGATCTCGACACGGTCCGCGAGTTGCTGCCGGCGACGCGTCGCGCGCTGGACTGGCTCGACCGGTTCGGCGACGAGGACCACGACGGTTTCCTGGAGTACCACTGCCGCTCCCGGGTCGGTGTGAAGAACCAGGGCTGGAAGGACTCCGATGACGCGGTGGTCGACGAGCACGGCCGGTTGGTGCCGAACCCGATCGCGAGCAGCGAGTTGCAGGCCTACTGGTACGCCGCCCTGCGGCACGCGGCCGTGACGTTCACGGTGACCGGTCATCCCGCGACCGGCGCGGCCCTGCTGCATCGGGCGAGGGCGCTGCGTCGCCGGTTCCACCGCGCCTTCTGGATGCCGGACCGGGGTTGCTACGCGATGGCCCTCGGCCCGGACGGGCAGCAGGTCCGCTCGGTCAACTCCAACGACGGGCACCTGCTCACCAGCGGGATCGTGCCGGCGCGGATCGCTCCCGTGGTGGCCGACCGGCTGTTCGCGCCGGACATGTTCAGCGGGTGGGGCATCCGGACGCTCTCCGCCACGCATCCGGCGTACAACCCGTTCAGCTACCACCGGGGCAGTGTCTGGCCGGTCGAGGCGGGCACCATCGGCCTCGGGCTCGCCCGGTACGGCTGTTGGGACCACCTGCACCGGCTCGCCGAGGGGACGTTCGCGGCGTCGGCCCTCTTCGCCGAGCACCGGCTCCCCGAGGTACTCAGCGGTCTGCCCCGCGACACCTTCCCGCACCCCGGGGTCTATCCGAACTCGTGTTCCCCGCAGGCGTGGTCGGCCAGCGCCATCGTCGCGCTGGTGCAGGCACTGTTGGCGCTGCGCCCGGCCGCGCCGCTGCGGGCGATCCTCCTCGACCCGCACCTGCCGCCGTGGCTGCCGGACCTCACGCTGGAGGGGGTACGGGTCGGCGGGCACACCTTCGACCTGACGGTGCACCGTCGACCGGGCGGGCGGACGTCGGTGCGTACCAGGGGTGACCGGATCGCCGTGCTGCGCCGCCCCACCCGTCAGGCGTCGGCCACCCGGCGGCACCGCCCCTGACGACCGTGCCGGTGGTGGTGCTCAGGAGAAGCGGTCCGGGTCACCGGCGCCGACCCGGACGATCTCCGGCTCGCCGTCCGAGAAGTCGATCACCGTGGTCGGTTCGGTGCCGCACTCCCCCGCGTCGACCACCGCGTCCACCGCGTGGTCGAGGCGTTCCTTGATCTCCCAGCCCTGGGTCATCGGCTCCTCGTCACCGGGCAGCAGCAGGGTGCTCGACAGCAACGGCTCGCCCCACTCGTCGAGCAACGCGCGGGTGACCGGGTGCGCGGGGATGCGGACGCCCACGGTCTTCTTGCGCGGGTGCAGCAGCCGACGCGGGACCTCGCGGGTGGCCGGCAGGATGAAAGTGTAGCCACCCGGGGTGGCCGCCTTCACCGCCCGGAACACCGCGTTGTCGAGCTGCACGAACTGGCCGAGCTGGGCGAAGTCCCGGCAGACCAGGGTGAAGTGGTGACCGCTGTCGAGCTGGCGGATCTCCCGGATCCGGTCCATGCCGTCCTTGTTGCCGAGCCGGCTGCCCAACGCGAAGCAGGAGTCGGTCGGATAGGCGATCAGGCCGTCGCGCCGGACGATGTCGATCACCTGACCGATGATGCGCGGCTGCGGGTTGTCCGGATGCACGTCGAAGTACCTGGCCATGGCCCGAAGCTTAGGCCGCCGGGAAGTGTCGCATTGGCGACAGTGGCGGCTCGCGGTCACGTGTCGACGCCCATCGTTGTCGGTATGGTCGGACGAGCCCACGACGGCGGCTACCGCGACACCTTCCGACACCCCGCGACACCCACACCCGTCCGGATCACCGTGCTCGTCTTCGGCGTACTGGCGCTGCTGTTCGCGCTGGCGACCGCACACCGCGCGGTGGTCGACGGCGGTTCGCTCGGCGCCGCCGTCTTCTTCGCCGTGATGGCCGTGTCGTGCACGCTGGTCGCGGTCAGCCTGGCCGCCCGCCGCCAGTGGGCGCCCTTTCCGGCGTACGCGCTGACCGGTCTGCTGGCCGCCGCCTCGCTCGGCCTGTGGGGCGCGATCACCTGCGTCGGTGCGATCCTGCTGGTCTGGGTGCTGTGGGCGCTGAACACCCGGGTCTCGCGGGATTGGTTCGGTCGGCGCGGACGGCTGCGGTGAGCACGACGCACCGACCGGTGCCATCGGCGAGGGCGCGCCGCGTCACCGGACAGGCGGGTCGTCCCGCCCACGCCGGTCACGGCGGCCCTCCCCGAACGGGATCGGCGCGCCGCTAGGCGGTCGTCGAGGACTCGGTCTCCGGCTCCTCGTCCGCCTCGGTCGCCGCCGCCTTCTCGGCGTCGGTCTTCTCCGCGTCGGCCTTCGGCTTCTCCGCCTCGGCCGCCGGGTTCTTCCAGGAGAACTCGATCTCGATCGAGTACTCGTCCTTGCCCTCCTGCTCGATCTCCAGCTCGCAGTGCACCTGGTCGGCGACGGCGATGGTGCCGGCGGCGCCGTAGAAGACCTGCCCGCTCTCCACCTGGCTCGCCACCTGCCGCAGCCACGCGGCCAGGTCCGCCCGCGACACCGTCCGCTCGTCCTCGTAGATATCCATGCCGTCATGCTGGCATTGCGGTGTCGACCGAGCACGCTCAGGGTTACCCGGTCGGCGGGGTCGCAGGTGGGGTCGCCGGACCGCGTGTCGGGTGGGGTTCAGGCGGCCGGACCGGCCGCCCGCGCGTCCGTCGCGACGGCGATCTCCCGGCGGCGGACCGCCGCGATCATCGCCGTCCCGGCCGCCATCACCGCACCCGCCATCAGCAACGCCCAGGACCCGCCGACCCGCAGCGTCAGCAGCGCCGCGACCAGGGCGCCGAGGCCCATCGCGACGATCGCGGCGAGCCGCCGGACCCAGGCCGCGCCCACGCCCCCGGCGGCCCGACTGTCGGCCGAGAGGTTGACCATCGTCATCGTCACCACCACCGTGGAGAGATCCCGGATGCCGATGTGGCGGACGGCCGCGGCCTGGGCACCGAGCACCAGCGCCAACAGCCCGGTGACGACCAGCAGCGCTATCCCGTCCGGCGAACCGGTGCCGAGCCAGAGCGCGGCCAGCGCCAGCGTCGACGCGCTTCCGGCGACCAGGACGAACAGGCCGGAGCGGGGCAGCTTCGCCGGGCCCGCCGCGCCCCGGGTCAGCCGGGCGGCGAGCACCGCGCCGAGCATGAAGGCCAGCAGCGCCACCAGGTTGTTGAGCACCGGCAGCCCGGCGACCCCGGCCAGGCCGAAGCCGATGAAGAGCACGTTGCCGGTCATGTTGCCGGTGAAGACCCGGTCCAGCGCGAGGAAACTGACGCCGTCGATCGCCCCGGTCGCCACGGTCAGCACCAGCAGCGGTACGTCGTAGGTCTTGGTCATGAGCCTCTTCCGCAGCTCGCCGGCACCGCTGTGTGGCGCGTCGAGAGCGGCCGTGAGCAGGGCGATCGTCCGGATCGGAGTCTACGCACCGCGCACGGCCGCGTCCCGGCGCTGCCGCGTCACGGCCCGGCGGCGGCCTCCAGCAGGTCGTCGTAGTGCTGCAACCCGTGGTCCGGCGACACGTCCGCGATGGACCAGCTCTGGTAGCCGGTCTTCGTCCTGGGCAGCTCCACGGCGTTCGCCCCGTAGGTGAGGGCGAGTTCGAGCGTCTGGTTCCAGGTCGACGCCGGGCACGGGTCCTGGTTGGCGCAGACCAGGTCGGCGGTCGCCGTCTGGTAGCTGATCGGGCCGCCCTTGCCCGCGATGTACGCCCACATCGCGTAGTAGTTGTTCGGACGGTCCGGGTACATCGAGTTGTTGCCCAGCACGCACCGGGCACCCAGCGAGGTGCGGCAGTAGTCGATCATCTGCCGGGTGTACGGCATGTCCACCGACCCGGTCCAGGTCACCTCGTTGATCCGCTGGTACGGGTTGAACGCCAGGTAGGAACGGGTCTGCTCCCACACGTCGTGCGCGTCGATCTCGTCGCGGTGGCACTGGTCGTCGGCCGCCCCGGTGTAGCCGGCCGCCTCCAGGCCGGGCCGGTTCAGGCTGAGCTGCCCGGTCTGCCGGATATACGGCTCGGCGAACTCGGTGGTGCAGCGGGCGATCACCACGTCCCGGATCCGGGGCTCGTCGTCGTAGCGGGCGGCCAGCCGGTCCTGGAGGTTCTGGTACGCGGTGCCGTACTCGCCGCTCCAGAAGCGGCCGATCGTGCCGGCCAGGGTGCCGCTGGTGTACCACGGGATCGGGCTGGCACCGCCCAGCGTCTTCGCCCAGTCCGGCGCGTGGATGCCGCCGACCACCCGCAGCCGGGCGTGCATGCCGGCCGCGTTCGCGGCGGTCACCGCCTGGTCGATCGCCGTGGTGTCGAGCGCGCCGCCGTGGTCGGTGCCGGCCTGCTGCTGCGGTTGCAGGTCGCTCCAGTTGACCCGGATGACGAAGCTGTCCACCACCGAGGCGTACGCGCCGGTGGCCGGCTCGGCCCGGTCGACCAGGCCGCTCAGCGGCGGCTTGAGGGTGACCGCCGTCGGGGTCGACGTCGAGCGCGCCTGGGCCGGTACGGCGACGGCCGTGGCCGCCATCACCGCGGTGACGAGTACCGCGAACCTTCTCACCCGGGAACCTCCTCGTGGCAGGTGGAGCCCACGTGTCCGGAGGGACCCGCCTCGGGCGGCACCGCCCGGACACCCGGGCACGAAGCGCCAGGATAGGGCCCGAACCCGCCCGCCGTCACCGGCCGAGATCGGCGGCGGAATCCGGTGAGGCGGGGTCCGGCCGCTGGTCACCGTGCCGCGGTGTGGCCCGACCCGTTACGGTGTACCGACCGATCTTCACCTGGGGGTTCCGTTGAGCCGGTTCGAGCAGATGCGGCAACGACTGCGCCGGGCGTACGACGGGGGACGCGCGTCGGTGCGCGCGGCCCGGGACCGGGACCGCACCCGGCGGGCCGACCGCGCGGAGGAACTCGCCCGGCCCATCCCCGAACCCCGCTCCGGCAACGGCGACGGCGAGGACGCCCATCCCTCGACGATCAGCCGCGACGACGCCGGGGTGCCGCACTCGTTGCGGATCGCCGCCGCCTGGTCGTGGCGGATCATCGTCATCGGCATCGTCGGCTGGGCGATGCTGCGGTTCATGGGCACCATCCGCGTCGTGATCGTGCCGCTGCTGGTGGCGCTGCTGCTCTCCGCGCTGCTGGCACCCGCCGTCGGCTGGCTGCTGCGGGCCCGCTTCCCCCGGACGCTGGCCACCGCCGTGGTGCTGATCGGCGGACTGGCCGCCGTGGTCGGCACGCTGACGATGGTGGTCAACGAGTTCATCACCGGTCTGCCCGACCTCAGCCGCAACGCGGCCGACGGCATCGGGCAGATCCAGAACTGGCTGCGCGACGGGCCGCTCAACCTCTCCGACGGCACGTTGGACCAGTACATCCAGGCCGGACAGAACTGGATCAACGAGAACACCCAGGCGCTGACCACCGGCGCGCTCTCCACCGCCGGCACGGTGGTGGAGATCTTCACCGGCGCGCTGCTGGTCCTCTTCGCCATGTTCTTCTTCCTCCGCGACGGGCAGCGCATCTGGCGGTTCATCGTCGGGATGTTCCCGGTCGCCGCCCGCTGGCGGCTCGACGACGCCGGCAAGGCCTCGTGGCAGACCCTGGTCGCCTACGTACGAGCCACCGTGCTGGTGGCGTTCATCGACGCGGTGGGCATCGGCATCGCGCTGGTGCTGTTCGACGTGCCCTTCGCCTTCGCCCTGGCCGCGCTGGTCTTCCTCGGCGCGTTCATCCCGATCGTCGGTGCCACGCTCTCCGGCGCGGTGGCGGTGCTGGTCGCGCTGGTGGACGGCGGCTGGGTCACCGCACTGTGCATCCTCGGCGCGGTGATCGTGGTGCAGCAGGTCGAGGGCAACGTCCTCCAGCCGTGGATCATGGGCAAGGCGGTGGCGCTGCACCCGCTGCCGGTGGTGCTGGCGGTCACCGCCGGTGTGGTGCTCGACGGCATCTTCGGCGCGCTCATCGCGGTACCGCTGATCGCCGTGCTCAACACCGCGGTCCGGCGGCTGGCCCGGCGCCTCCCACCGGCCGAGCAACCGCCGGCCCCGGAAGCGGTCGTGGTCAAGGCCAGCGCACCCTGACGCTCCGGGCCCCGGTAAGAATCATGTCGGGTTCTCGGCGCCGTCGAGCAGGGCCCGCCGCAGCGTGAGCCGGTGCTCGCGGCGGATCTCCGCCTCGCGGTAGCGCCTCCGGTCACCGTCGCTCTCCAGCAGCAGCGGCGGCACCGCACGCGGCTGCCCGGCGTCGTCGACGGCGACCATGACCAGGTGCGCGGTGGCCACCGTGGTCGGCGGGACGGCCCGGTCCCACCGGTCGGCGGTCACCTTCACCGCCACCTCCATTGAGCTGCGGCCCGCCCAGGTGATCCGGGCGTCGACGTGCACCACGTCGCCGACGCGCACGGCGCGGAGGAAGGCGGTCTCGTCGATGGCGGCGGTGACCGCCGGGCCGTCGGAGTGCCGGGCGGCGACCACCCCGGCCACCGAGTCGATGAGGTTGAGGATCCGGCCGCCGTGGACCGTACCCATGAGGTTGGTGTGGTGCTGGTCCATGATCTGCGACAGGGTCAGGTGGGACGCCGACGGTGCCCGACCGGCGGCGGTGATCGTGTCCTGCATGGCGGTTCGTCCGTCCTCGCGCGCGGTCTCGGGATGTGCGGTCTGCCCCGCCGTTTCGGCAAGCTCTACGTGGCGGCGATCGCCGACGCGCTGGACGATGCCGGGCTGTG